>CAZBPE010000013.1:0-17934 GCA_964493685.1 uncultured Methanosarcinales archaeon | reverse complement strand
ACTTTGTATAAATATTTAGGTCAGTTACTATAAGTGCACACTCTGCTGCTTAGCTGGCTGTGGTCTCTGACTTCACTTCTCCCTCCCTTAAAGTTAGGGGATGGAAGAAGTGAACCTGAGCTACGCTCAGGCACAGCCAGCGGGGAGCAGTTAGAAAGTTTACTTAACACTAACGAAGAATTTTTAAACAATTTTCGGTTATCTTTTCCAATGCGAGTTTTCAAAATATTTGCCTTTTGCGTTCTTGCCGTCATTTTAGCGCAAGCTGCTGCAGCGGCAAGCGGGCACACAACGCTGCTCGCAACGACTGAGCCGCTTAAGGGAGGCGTAACTGCAGACTTGTATCTTGAGACAAAACAAGGAACGGGCAGGGTTTTCATCGAGTCAAGCCCGCTCACAAAGATAGACACGCAGATTTCAACGAGATTCGCGAAAGCCGCTGCTTGCGACTACACTGGGAAAGACTGCAGCAGGATTGACTTCTTCTACACGATAAAGGCGAACGCTGCAATAATAGGAGGGCCGTCGGCAGGAGCAGCAGTCGCTGTGCTCACGGCAGGAGTGCTTGAGGGGACAGAGCTCAACCAGTCGGTTGCCATAACAGGAACGATAAATTCAGGCAGCATAATAGGGCACGTCGGCGGGATTCCTGAAAAGGCGGAAGCGGCTCACGACTCAGGAATCATAAAAGTCCTCATCCCAAAAGGCGAGATTGTCGGACAGGCGGGAAACAAGAGCATCAACGCAATAGAATACGGCAAATCAATAGGCGTTGACGTGATTGAGGTTTTCAGCCTTGACGAGGCAATGGCTGAATTCACAGGCAAAAAAGCCCAAAAAGACAGCAGCAGAATAAGCGTCAATAAGGAATACGGCAGAGTGATGGAAAGTCTTGCGTCAAAGCTGTGCGAAAGGACTAATGAGCTTGAAAAGGCAGAATACTCCACAGACAGCGAAGTTTCTGAAATTGCGCGCAACCTCAGCAGGCTCGGCTTCGAGGAAAAGAAGGCAGGAAGCTACTACGCAGCAGCAAGCTTCTGCTTCGGCGCAAACGTAAGGTATAAGTACCTTGAACTGGCTTCGCAAAACCTCACGCGGCAGGACATAATAACAAAAGCGGATGAAGTGAAAAGGCAGGCAGAAGCGTTTGAAAACGGGCTGAAAAATGCGACAACAGTTTCTGATGCGCAGACGATTGCAATAGTTCGCGATAGGGCTTCGGAGACGATAAGGCACGCAAACATAAGCGCAGCAGCAACGAAAGCGAACAACACAGAATCAAGCATATTTGAGCTTGCGTTCGCAATTGAAAGGCTGAAAAGCGCAGAGGCATGGAGCTCGTTCATTGGAGTGATGAAAGAATCAGAAATATCAGGTGAAATGCTGAAAGACGCCTGCCTTAACAAGGTTGCAGAAGCTCAGGAAAGGGTTGAATACAGCTCAATACTCATAGGAAGCTCAAGCGACGGCGCAGCAGAAATACTGAACGAGGCGCAGAGGCTTTTAGAAAAGGAAGACTACGTTCAGTGCCTGCATAAGGCAACACTGTCAAAATCAGAGGCAAACGCGCTGCTCGGCGTAATAGGGATAAGCGATGATGAGATAACAGGCATAGTTGAAAGAAAGATAAAGACTGCGGAAAGGATAATATCAAGGCAGAGCGAAAAAGGGATATTCCCCATAGTGGGATACAGCTACTACGAGTATTCAAAATCGTTAAAGGACACAGACAAGTATTCAGCGCTCCTGTTCTCGGAATACGCGCTTGAGTTCAGCAACCTTGACATATACTTCAGGAAAGCGAATTCTGAAGCGAGCGCATACGCCCCGGAAGGCTCCAATTTAGCAAAAATCGCCTACACCCTGGCGTTCATTGAAGCGGCGATTATAGCTGGCCTCGCATTCAAAGCAAGGAAAAAAGGGAGAATTCTCATCAGAAAAGCAAGGAAAAGGGCATAGAGCCACTAAGAAAGGAAGTAACCCTTGGATGGCCCCTTGCGGGACCATCCCGGGCAAAAAGAGGTGATTGAGAATATTAAACAGTAAAGTGTAACTACTATTTAAGCATTTCGTTGTTTTAGTATAATAAAGTAGTGACACGATAGGTTTCAATATTGAAAATAATGGGCGCTTGAGGGGGGCGTATGAAAAGACTTAAATACGCCAAAAAAAATGGCAGGGGACATGGCAAAGATAAGAGCAAGGGCATTCCAGATTTTCCTGGGCGAGGTAATAGTTACTGCAATAACGATGATAGTAACACTCGCATTCATCGGGAGCAAGCCGTGGATAATAGCAAGGAACGTCATAATACTGGACCTGATTTTCCTTTTAATCTACATCATCTGGCTGAAGCTGTTTGGCAATTATGAGAAGATTTACAAGGCAGGGCTCAAAGAGGATTGAAAATCTTCCGGTTTTTTCCCAGAAAGGCATATTAAGAAGAATTCTTGGGAGGAATGAATGAAACTCCTTGCATTGCTCCTCGCAGCCTTAATTTTACAGGGCTGCGCCATAACAGGAGAGGCAGCCAAAGGCGCCCCAAGCGAGGAGCACTTCAACTACTCAATTGCATTCTGCGGCAGCAACGAATGCCTTAACGAGCTTCTCAGGCTGATAAACAGCTCAAAAAATGAAATAAAGTGCGCGCTATACAGCGCAGACAAAAGCGTCGTTGACGCGATTGAGCTTAAAAACATCAGCGTTTCAGCCTCGCTAATAACAAACAACGGCAGGAAAAAAGCAGGGCTCATGCACAACAAGTTCTGCGTCTTTGACAGCAGAATAGTCTGGACCGGCTCTTTCAACCCGACAAAGCGAAACACAAGAGACGACGCCATAATAATCAACTCAACGCTGCTTGCCAAGAATTACATCGAAGAGTTCGATGAGATGAGAGGCAACAGCAGCAGAAAAACAGCAAACACGAGGATAATTCTCAACACAACGCTTGTTGAAAGCTACTTCTGCCCCGAAGACGACTGCATTGACGCATTGCAGGGAAAACTGGCGGCAGCAAAAAGCAGCATCTACTTTGCCATTTACTCATTCACACACCCTAAAATATCAAACGAGCTGATAATAAAAAGCGGCAACGGGGTTGAGGTAAAAGGCGTGATTGAAAACAGCGGCGGAAATTCGCAGCTGCTGCCAATGAAGCTGAACAACGTTTCTGTAACGAAGGACACGGGCAAAGGATTGCTTCACCACAAATTCTTCATCATAGACGAATCGATTGTCGTAACAGGCAGCTTCAACCCTACAATGAACGGCAACGAAAGAAATGACGAGAATATGCTGGTAATACATAATAAAGAGGTTGCTAGAGATTACCTCGCATATTTTTACAAACTGACGTAAAAGTAATGGAAGACCTAAGTAATGCATACGGGCGCTATGTCTTCCAAACTTTAGTTGAGAAAAGTAAATATGCGAAACAATTGTCCTCAACTAAAGAGGCAAAAAGCTTAAATATAGGGTATGATATACCATGTATAGAGGCGTTATTTTTGAGCATAAGCAGTCTGAGCCAAACGGCGACATAATTGAAATACGCATCAGTGAAATGGAAACTTGTGAAGAATATCCTGAAGGCGTGCGTTACAGCTTTGTTTACATTCGCGATGGAAAGCGCCTGATTGGCTACGACAACTATCACGGCAAGGGCCATCACAGACATGTGAAAGAACGCGAGGAGCCTTACGAGTTCATAGATGCATGGAAAGTCTTTGAGGACTTTGATGAGGATATTGAAAAAGTGAAGAAGGGGTTGATAGCATGAGAATATGCGACGTTCAGGTTTTAATACAATCAAGGAAGCAGGCGTTCAGGAAGGCTGCTGAAGTGTTTGAGAAGCTGAGGAAAGGAAAGCAACTAACGCCTTCACGCACCCTTGGTTTCCCTGACGTTGATACGTTCAGGAAGTTTTTGACAGAGAAGCGCCTTGAGCTTCTTCAGGTGGTGAGGAAACGCCATCCCAATTCCTTGTACGAACTTGCAAAGCTTCTCAACCGCGACTTAAAAAGCGTCAATACCGACGTTTCTTTATTGAAGCATCTTGGCCTCATCAGACTGGAGAAGCAAAGACATGGCAGAACAAGAGTCATTCCCCGCGTCTTATTTGACAGGATGCAAGTGAACATAGCAATAGCCTGAGACAGCTTCTTTAGAACAACATCCTTAAGCTTCTGGAACAAAACTTTATAAAAAAGAATGGAAAACTTAGTTGCATGGTTAACCTTGCTATTGTTGGCAGCGTTGCGCTTGACACTGTAAAAACCCCTTTCGGGGAAAAGAAAGGAGTCCTCGGGGGAGCTGCAACATACTCAAGCTATGCGGCATCATTCTTCGCAAAGCCAGGAATCGTGGCAGTAGTGGGGGAAGACTTCCCGCAGGAACATCTTGAGCTCCTTAAAAAAAGGGGCGTAGACCTTAGCGGCGTCAAGAAGCAGGGAAAGACGTTCAGGTGGCAGGGCTACTATGAATATGACATGAACGAGGCAAAGACAGTAAAGACAGAGCTAAACTCCTTTGAAAGCTTCAAGCCAGAGCTACCTGAAAGCTACAGGGACGCAAAATACGTATTCCTTGCGAACATCAACCCAGAGCTCCAGATGAGCGTGCTTGAGCAGGTGAGAAAGCCCGAGCTTATCATGCTTGACACCATGAACCTCTGGATAGAAACAAAAAAAAAGCAGCTTACAGACGTCATAAGGAAAGTTGACGTCCTTCTGCTGAACGACAGCGAGGCTCGCCAGCTGTTTGGAACGCCAAGCCTGGTAAAGGCAGCTTATACAGCGCTGAAGCTCGGACCGAAGCACGTGATAATAAAGAAAGGCGAGCACGGCGCGCTCCTTTTCACAGACAGCACGCACTTCAGCGCTCCCAGCTACCCGCTTGAGACAATAAAAGACCCGACAGGCTGCGGCGACAGCTTTGCGGGAGCGATGATAGGATACCTCGCAAAGATAGGCGACAATTCAGAGAAGAACATAAGGAAAGCAATAATTTATGGAAGCGTCATTGCATCATTCAACGCAGAGGAATTCAGCCTTGAAAGAATGAAAAGGCTGACCAACGCGGAAATAGAAAAGAGATACGACGAATTCAAGAAGCTAAGGGAATTCTAAATGTCAGAATTCCACTCCTATCATTGAGATGGAATAGTTGAGTTCTGAGCATGCTCAGAAACGCCGTGCATTTCTGACATCAATGAAAAAGCCCGCTCAAAAGAAACCCTGAACCAGTAAGCATACCTTTCAGAATTCTCCCTGATATCCTTCCTCAGCTCGCCAACGCCAACCCACCTCCAAGACTCAACCTCATCAGGATTAGGCTTTGGAACTGCATCACACTTCCCTATCAAAACATGGTCAAACTCGTGCTCTGTCAGGCCATTATCAAACTTGGTTTTGTATGTAAAGCTGAAAGCCTCCTTCAACTGGCAGTCAAAGCCCATCTCCTCTGCCAATCGGCGGTGAGCGGCAGCTTCTGTGCCCTCGCCGTCCCTCGGATGGCTGCAGCATGTGTTAGCCCACAAGCCAGGACAGTGGTACTTTGACTTTGAGCGCTGCTGAAGAAGCAGCTTGCCATCATAATTGAATATGAAGATTGAGAACGCCCTGTGGAGCTTTCCCTCCCTGTGCGCCTTCATCTTCTCTTCAGTGCCAATCTGGTTGTCAGACTTGTCAACAAGTATAACCCGCTCCATAGCAAAAAAGCATATCCACAAACTATATAAAAACATGCCTTCTGCACAGCAGCTATGGACGAGAGCGGGAACTACGCAGTAAAAGACCTTTCACTCGCGGGGCAGGGGCTCCTGAACATTGAGTATGCAGAAAGCCAGATGGGCGCGCTAATGAAAGTAAAAGCGCGCTTTGAAAAGGAAAAGCCGCTGAAGGGAACAAGGATAGGAATGGCGCTCCACCTGACGAAGGAAACAGCCGTCCTTGTCAAAACGCTTATTGCAGGCGGGGCAGAAGTTTCAATAGCCTCGTGCAATCCCCTGTCAACGCAGGACGACGTTGCAGCGGCTCTGGCAAAATCCGGCGTTAATGTGTTCGGATACAAAGGAGAAACAAAGGAAGACTACTACAAATTTATCAGCAAGGTAATAGAAACAAAGCCGCAGATAACAATAGACGACGGCTGCGACCTTGTAACAGAGATACACAACAAGCATCCAGAACTGATAAAGGGAATAATCGGCGGGGCAGAGGAAACAACAACAGGCATCATAAGATTAAGGGCAATGGAAAAAGACGGCGCCCTGAAATATCCGGTCATTGCTGTAAATGACAATAAGACAAAACATCTCTTAGATAATTATTATGGAACTGCACAGAGCACAATAGATGGTATTCTTAGGGGAACAAACATCTTGTTTGCCGGCAAGAATGTTGTAGTAGCTGGCTATGGAGATTGTGGAAAAGGTGTCAGTTCAAAAACGAGAGGGATGGGAGCGAATGTTATAGTCACAGAAGTTGATGCATTCAGAGCATTACAAGCAAAACTTGATGGTTTCAGGGTAATGCCGATGAAAGAGGCTGCAAAGATAGGGGATATATTTATCACAGTTACTGGAGAGAAGCATGTTATAAAGACAGTGCATATGAAGGAGATGAAAAACGGGGCAATTATAGCCAATTCAGGACACTTTGATGTTGAGATTGATTATGAAGGGTTGAAGAAAATCGCCACGAATATGAGGCAAATAAGACACTTGGTTGAAGAATTTACCCTCCCGAGCGGGAATAAGATACTTGCACTGGCTAACTGCCGGCTTGTCAATTTATCCTTGGCTGAAGGGCATCCTAGTGAAGTTATGGCTACCTCCTTCTGTGGACAGGCACTGGCATGCGAGTATTTGGCGAAAAACAAGAGAAAATTGCCGAAAGGAGTAATAAATCTACCAGAGGAAATAGACAATCACATAGCTAAACTTCAACTTAACGCTCTAGGCGTGGAAATCGACAAGCTTGACGAAGAACAGAAGAAGTACTTAAGCAGTTGGAGTGAGGGCACGTAAACGTTTGACTTCTTTCAGCAATTTTTCATAGGGCTTAGAAGACCTACCAAATATACTTCTAAGATCAATTTTTAAATTCTTTTGTAGCTCTTTTTTTGTTGGAATATATCCAACGTCTTTTACATATTCCATAATCTGATTCTAGATATTTTTTCCTTTCTTCTGTATCGACACGTGCTTTTTGTATCCAATTTAGTGAAGGTAAATAATATGATAGAGCGTACTTTTCAAGGAATTTTTTAAGCAGGTTACCGTTAATCAGCCAAATGTTGGAGTAGTCACATTTTACACTTGTTGAAGTGGTGATAAATATACCATAGCGGATATTTTCCCTTTTTAGATATTCAGAAAGCTGTAAAAACTCACGTCGAGACAAATTATAATCAGATCTGTAAGCCTTAATTTCAATTAAATATAAATTACCGTAATCGTCTCTAACAGTCATATCAGCATATCTATTAAAACTTGTATTCGATTCCAAAGAAATACGTTCAATCTTAAAGTTCATCTTTGAAAGCAGTTTTTTAACTATTTTTGTTAGCAATTTTTCTTTTTTCTTTCCAAGGAGAATGGGCGAAGGCCTAGTGTACTTAATGCCGGCGTCCCTATATGCTTCATAAATATTGTTGTAAAGATTGTAAAATGAAAGATTTAATTGTTTCTGGATAAATGTGACACCAGGATAGACGCATTTAGCTGTGTTTTCTCTTATAAAATCCCAAATAAAAGTTTTCTGCTGATTTAATTTTTCTTTGCTATGCTGATGTGCACCTAGGCACTTTCGTCTTATTGCTTGTTGAGCTAAGCTATACGGAATATTTGCGCAGATGTACAAATCCCGTAAATTTTCAAAATAAGTAGAGAAATGTATTTTAAATTTCCTTTCAAGTTCATCTCGAATTGGAAAGTAATTATTTTTTGCTTTTCCTTTAACATAATTAATCAATATTCGCCTAGCGTGATCCTTACGATAATTTCTCAGAGAGACGTCAATATACGCTTTTCTATGATAATCTCGTGTGTTTTTAAAGTAATTATAAATTTCCATATGGAATTTTTTTCGAATTTCTTTCTTGGATGGTTTGTGTCCACTTTTATAACATTCTTTAGCATACCTCAAAAGCAACTCAACTTTTTCTTGATGAGACATATTTGAAATTGTTGTTTGACTTAATTCCATCTTCATTACCTCCAGAAACCCGATCTAACATCGAGATTTCTTACCCTGTCGTAAGAAATCTCGACTAGTGGCGAGGAGGACTTTGAGCGGAGCTGCCTAATTGCTTTTAGGCGCTAGCCGACCCTGCCAAAGCAGGGGAAAAGCATAATTTGGCAGCTCTGCGCTGTCCTCCGAGCGTTCAGAAACGGCCATTTAAATAGCCTATCCGCGAATGTCCAGTGTCCAATGGAAACTTCTATCTTTTCCGACGATAAACAAGTTTCTGAAAATCCTTCAAATGTCCTGTGAAAATTTTCGAGAACTGGCGGGAAGGCACTTAGGAAAGCATTTGGATCCACACAAGGAAGATACTTAATTCTACGTTCACTTAATGATATTTCAAATAGCCAATGCTGCAAAAATTTATAAAGAATGGTGCAGGAAGGATAACCTGTGAAGGATAAAACAAAAGTTGCATTAGCATTTTTTATCGTGTTGGCAGCCATTGCTGTCACGGTTGTGTATTCCGGAAGATTTGGACCAGAACCGATAACCGGAAGATTTGGACCAGAACCGATAAACCCGCCAGACATATTAGAGACTGAGGTTATAATCGACTTAAAATCTCCCACTGAAGGGACAATCAGTTCATCCTCTGATTCTACCGCTTCAAAGGTTCTTAGCCAATATTACATCCCTTATGAGGATAGTAGGGACAATGCGGCTTCTTACAATTTCTTTGCGTCAGATAAGTCTGAATTTAGCGGACCTGCATATGTCTTCAGGCAGGAGCCGCTTAATTTGTTTTATGAAGAAGTGGATATCACAATAATCTTCCCGGAAGGCTATGACATCCTGTATCAGAACAGAGTAGGAACGTTTAAGCAAGGCGAAACTTATACGCCGCAAAAGCCTTTTGTACCCTCAAAACAGCCGGTTTTTGAAGACGGCAGATGGCATTATTTTATCTCGAATGATGAGCTGAACGAATTTGATGCTACGCTTAAAACAGGCTACAGGTCTTCTATAGAAATCGTATACATCAAAGCCGGTGAATGAGCAAGCAGTGTCATTCAGTGTTTTTTGATTCTCGAAAAATGCTGAATACCCTTTAAGAAAGCATCTTGTAGAAAATGTCAAATATCGGCGTGTCTGTCGTTGCAAGGTAAAAATCAGCCTTCGTGTCCAAGCATATCCTGCTAAGCTTTGTAACGTGGCTCTCAAGCTCAAGCTCATACTGGGAGACAAGCCTCGGGCTTATGTAAGTCCTTAAAACCTCGTCAGTTTCTGCATCCTGAAGCTTAACATCGCCGGAAATCTGAAGCTCCTTCTCGCTCGGGTCAAGAACCTGCACAAGCTTTATGTCCTGGTTTCCAAGGCGCAGAAGCCCTTCCTTCAGCTCCTCTGTGTCAAAAAGAAAATCGGATATGATTACAACAAGAGCCCTTGTGCCGAGAAGCTTCCTGTACTTAATCATGGCATCAAGAAAGTTTGACTTGCCCTTAACCTTGACGCCGTTAAGGTGCTCAATCATTATGGCAATGTGGTGAAGCCCGCGCCTAGGCTGGAAAATCTCAAGCTTGTCCGAAAAAGTGGCGAACTGGAACCTCTCCTGGTCCTTCAGCGCAAGATAAGCCAGTCCTACGCCAAGCATTGCGGCATACTCAAACTTCTTCGGCTTGCCGTAATTCATGCTGGCGCTGTCATCAATTATGACATGGACAGTCATGTTCCTTTCTTCCTCATAGCGCCTTATGTAAAGGTGGTCTGTCCTCGCATAAATCTTCCAGTCAATCTGCCTGAAATCATCGCCCTCAGAGTAGATTCTGTAGTCCTTAAGCGTTGAGCCGCGGCCGGTGCTTACAGAAGCCCTGCTGCCAAAATGCTTGGAGGTAACGCGCTTGTTCAGTATCAGATGAAACCGGTCTAGCTCACCCAAGAAATCTGCCGTAATCATTTTTTCATTTTATCCACAAGCATTTTTATGGCATCATCAGCAGCCATTCCCTTCCTCTCCGCCTCAAAATTAAGCAGAATGCGGTGGCGGAGGACAGGATAAGCCATCTCCATTATGTCTTCAACGCTGACGTGGTTCCTTCCGTTGATAAGAGCCCTTGCTTTTGCAGCGACAACAAGCCCTATAGAAGCCCTCGGCGAAGCGCCGTACTCAATAAGGTCCTTCTTGTTCCTTGTGGAAGTGATAAGCTTAACAATCTCCTGCTTAAGGTCGGTAGCTATTGGAACCTGCCTCGCAAGCACCTGAAGGTCGAGAAGGTTCTGCTTGCTCATCACAACCTTAAGGCGCTTCTCAACAGACTCGTAAGCGTACATGTTAACAATCTCAATCTCCTCGTCATAACTTGGATACTCTGTTTTTATCTTAAGAAGAAACCTGTCAGACTGCGCCTCAGGCAAGGGGTAGACGCCCTCCTGCTCAATAGGGTTCTGAGTTGCCAAGACAAAAAAGGGCCGGTCAAGCTTGTAAGTAGTGTTTCCGACTGTAACCTGCTTCTCCTGCATAGCCTCAAGCAGCGCAGACTGAGTCTTGGGCGAAGCCCTGTTTATCTCATCAGCAAGCACAATATTGGCAAAAATCGGGCCAGGATGAAACTTAAAATCGCGCGAGCCGCTATGCTCCTCAATCACATAAGTTCCCGTAATGTCAGAAGGCATCAAGTCAGGAGTGAACTGAATCCTGCTGAACCTCAAATCCATAATCCTTGCAAGCGTCCTCACTGTGAGAGTCTTCGCAAGCCCGGGATAGCCCTCAAGAAGCGCATTGCCGTCAGATATGACTGCAACCATAACCTGCTCAATAACCTTATCCTGGCCAATAACCACCTTTCTCGTTTCCTCAAATAGCTCCTGAAAAATCTTCCTGTAAGCAAGCATAGCTCAACCTCTTTTAGCAACAAGGCTTCTTATTAACAGAAATGTCAAAAACCACCAATCATAGATTGATGGTATGACAAGTCGTGCCGCTTATTGATATGTGGTTTTTGAGCATGCTCAGAATACCACATGTTGATTGGTGGTTTACTGCATAAACCACTATTTTAAAAATGGTGGTATTCTGACATATAAAGGTTTCCTTTATTAACTTACCCCTTAGCCAGCTCGTTGAAGTAGTTCTTCACAAGCTCCAAGTCCTCCTTGGGGATTGATTCCTCATAGCTCTCTGCTGCAACCGCCTGAACATCGCTCGGGTAAGACTCGGAAAAGTCAGGCAAATCAGCCTCCTGAATCTCGCGGATGCTCAGCTCAGTTCCTGCCGGCTTTATCCTTATCTTGACTTCCTCGTCGCCGAGCTTTGCTATTGTCGGCTCGCCGTATATGTCATCGCTTACCTTCCTCAGCCCTGTGTCCTGATTGCCAACGGCAAACTTTATAGTTGAACTCCCCGACTCAGAGGAGCCTGAAGAAGCCGAGTCATCTGGAGGGGCGTCAACAAAGTTGACGTTGAAAGTCAGTATTCCGAAAGTGAAAGGGGAAAGCAGCAGGATTATGAAGCACAGGGCAACGACTGCAAGCGACTTAATGTAAATCCTCTTCTCATTAACAAAGGCGGCTTCCTCAACATTGTGCAAGTCGCTGATAACCTCAGAGTGAAGCTCCTTTACGACAGGATTATCCTCGGAAGGATACTCCGCGGCAGTCCTGAACTTCTCGTTAAGGTTCTTGTATTTCTGCTCAACAATCCTCACCTTGCTCATGCGAAGGCGCTTCCTAAGGACGTAAACAAAGTAAACCGCAGCAGTCGCCGCAGGATAAACAAGAGGAAGCTTAAAGAAGGAAAAAAGGAGAAAAGAGACAAGAAAGACAAGAATGGCATTTATTGAAGTGTCAAATATTATCAGCCTGCCAAGAGAACGCCTTACCTCTGAAACCGCATTCTTAAAATCGCCCATCGTCAACACACATATGCCGGATTAATCTGCTTGTTGAGTCTGCAAATCTCAGCCCTCAGCTCATCAATCTTCTGCTTCTGGTTCCTTACAGCACTGTCAAGGTCAGCTATATCCTCCTCCTGCTTAATAACAGTCACCTTTGCGCTTGAAAGCTCCCTCTCAGTCTGCTCTAACATAATAGTCCTCTCGGCAAGGCTATCCTGCGTTGCCTTAAGCTCAGTCTCCAACTTGTTCTTTTCAGCAGTAAGCTGGGTATAAAGACTATCAAGCTTCTCCTTGTCAGTGGCCTTTATCTTAAGCTCGCTGGTGGTTTGCTGAAGCTCATCAAGCTTTGAAGTGAAGTTCTGGCTAACCTTGCTAAGCTCTTCAGAAGTCGCCTCGTAAGACTCTGTTAGGTTCCTGTAATTCTTCTGGTAAAATGTTGTAAGAAGCACCAGCGAAAACAGCACTACAAGAACAAGAACCATCAAAAGCAGGTTAACATTCCTTCGCATGTAAGCCATTTTACCTCTTAAAAGCAAAGCCTATTTATTTGCTTTTCCCTCCAACGTTTTCCTAATGCAGACTTCAGCCAGAAAGACAAGCATAGCCGCCAGAAGGAACAACCATGAGTAAGACATTGGCTCTGAAACAACCCTTCTGGAATCCTCCTTAACCTTATCAACTATGGCGTCAGCATCGCCAATGGCAAAAAGCCTGCCTCCTGTCATTTCAAGCTGGTCCTCAAGCTGTGGATTCATGCCGAGCGAAAGATACTCAGACCCGTAATTGACAGCTGCAACAGCGTCAAAAAATTCCTGAAATCCTGTTTCCTCCGGAACAAATGCTGCGGTGTAAAGGCGCTTCCCTGCCTTTGCAAACCTCAAATCGCCATAGCTCGGAAGGCTCCCTGAAACAACATTAACGTCCATCTCATCGCCAAGGTAGACATCCCTGACGTCAACATCAAAATCCTTGTTCCTGCTCAGGTCGCCAACAGCCCAGTTAATTGCCTTCGTGACTGCAACAGAATTCTGCGCGTTCAGCAGCTCTGAAGCCCATGCAGAGCCGTCATCTGTAGAGAACGCCGCTATCCTGCCAAGACCGAGCCTTGAAACAGAAAGTAGCGGATTGTTGCTCTCCGTAGCAAGCAGCAGCTCTGCATTAGGCTTCTGGACAACCTGATTAAAGCCGTTAACCCTCGCGGAAACCTTGAGCCCCTGCGTTATGAAATGGTGGCTGTTGACAATCTCGACAGAGTAGCTAGCGGCTCCTGGCGTTTCCTCAGAATCCCCAAAAACAACACGCAAGCGCTCTGTTTCCTCAGGCTCAAAATAGTAGCCGTTCCCGGCTTTCGCAATGTCCTGCATGTGCTTCCTGTTGGTGCCCTCACCAACTCCAATCGTGTAAATCTTTATCCCGTTGCCGGCAGCAATCTGGGCGTCGTAAAGGTCCTGCGAATAGCTCCCAGACTTGCCGTCGGAGAATATGATTATGCTCTTGCTCCCCTCAAGAGGAGCCAGCATCTCCCTTGCAGCCTTTACGCCCTCGTCAATCCTCGTGCCTCCCTTGTAGACGAGCTTCTCAATGCGCTTCTTAATGTAATCCTCGCTGCCGATAAGCGGCATTAATTCAGAGACAACGTAAGCATCTGTGTTAAACGCAATGACAGCAACCTTGTCGCTTTTCTTAAGGTCGTTAATAACGCCGACAGCAAGCGCCTTTTCAACCTCCTCAACCTTGGAAGAGCTGCCCTTGCTGAAGCCTGAGCCTGTGCTGCCTGAAATGTCGATTACAAGGGCTACATTGACGTCAGTCCGCTTTCCCTCCCTGCCCTTGCCGACCCTGACCGGAAGCATGCTCTCAAAAACAGAATCCTTGTAGCCTCCCCTGTCAAACGAATTCCTTCCGCCAAAAACAACAAGCCCGTTGCCGTCTATCACGTAAGAGCTGAGCTTTTCAACATCAACCTCAGACTCAGGAATGTCGTCAAGGACAACGGCAGAATAGCCTTCAAGGGACTGCCCCGAAAGGCTTGTTGCTGTTGTGGTGCGGTAAAGCGAATTGAGAATATTGCTTACGGGCGCTGACTCCCGCCTAACAAAAAGAATGCCTGGCTTGGGCTCAACCTTCACAGACTTGTAGAAAACATTGTTCTGCGGGAAAAAATCATCAAGAACAATCTCAGCCTTAATCCTGTGGTAGCCGTCAGAAAACTTCTTTGAAACTGTAAGGGTGTTGCTGCCCGAGTATTCGCTGTCAAGAAGCGCCTCATCATCTATTGAAACAACAAGCCTGTAACCTTTCCTGCCGCCAACCTGGTTGACAACCACGTCAAAATCATTCTCCTCCGCATTTGTGGTAATTCTCGGGCCGAGAACTGCAACAGCAGAATCGCCCTTAGAAGGCGCCAAGTCAATCGCGCTTATGGTTGAGTTAAGACTGGACGCAAGCACAAGCATGTCGCCAAGGCTCCTTCCCTTGTTGCTCCTGCCATCGCTGACAAGAAGGATGTTGTCATTGCCGTTGATGGCAGATATTATTGCGTCGCCAACAGCTGAAACGCTGCCCGAGGAGAAAGTCCTTTCCCTTACAGGGATGCTCTTCCCAATCTGCTGAACAAGCCCGTCAACGCCTGAAGCGTCAAAAACCTCCATTGACGAGGAGTTGTCTATCAGGACAGTAAGCGTCGGGTCGCCAACCTTGACAAAAGTCTTAAGCGTGAAAGGCGAAGCCATGGCAACGATAAGAAGAACAAAGATTACTGCGCGGGAAACCAGAACAAAAGAGCGCTGCCTGACAACCTGCCTGAAGGTGCTGCGCTGCTGAATGCGGCTGACTCTGCTGAAATTCTTCCTTACAATGAAGGCAAGCAGAGCAAGAACAGGCGCAACAAGCAACAGAAGCTGCGAATACTGGAACTGCATCACAAATCGCCCCTGAACTTGATATAAACCAATTCTGCAAACACCAAAATTGCTGCGATGAACGCCAAAAGAGCGTAAAAGCGCCTCGTTTCCCTAAGCTTTGACTTTTCAGAGCTAACCCTTTTTTCCTCCTCAGAAAAAATGGAAGGCTCAGAGCTTACTGCTGACTCGCGCTCGTCAAGAAGGCTTGCAGCCACCCTCTTCCTGTCGTAATCGTAAAAGCCCGCCTTGTCAAAAAGAACCCTGTTTGCCTTAACCTTCCCTGATGGCGTTGTGATGAGCTGATTCTGGATGACATCAATCCTTCCAGTCTCAAAGTTAAAATTGCCAAGCTCCTCGGTGCTTGTCAAAAAGCCAGTGAGCCGGCTCCAAAACTGCGGATATGCAGGCGAGCTCTTGAAACTGCTATACCCGTCAATAAGCCCGTAATAAACAACCCTGCCAGAGCCGAGCCCTGAAAGCGCAAGAACAGGGCTTCCCCCCGCGCTAATGATTGTTGCAGAGCCTTCCTTTGCCCTCGCTTCAAGGAACCGCTCATTAACCCCGAAATCAATCCCTTCAGTAAAAGAGTTTGTTATGTTCACAACATTCCTGGAAAGGCTGCCAACGCCAAGAATATCAACAGGAAGAATCTTTATCCTCGCTTCATTAAGGTCCTCCTGACCCGTTATTATAACGCTGCTGCCATTGCTTGCAGCCCTCTCAATCTCAGTGTAATAGCCGGGAAGCATAAGCTTGGCGTCAAAAGCGTGAAGGATTATCACGTCATAATTAAATTTGTTGACAACAGGCGGAACAGCAACGTCAAGGCTCACAGAAGGGTCTGCCAGAAGGGCTGCCTCAATGTTGCTCTTCTCCGCATTCGTTATAAGCAAAGCCCTTGTCTTTATGGCAGAAGGAACGCTTACATAAGCTACGTTGTCCGCAGGAAAATCGTCATCAACAACCAGCCGCACCTCAGTAGAGCCAGTTAGCGTCTCAAAAGTAAAATCCTCAAGCGACATTGCAGGAAGCGTTATTGAAGCCTCATCCTTAACAATCCCATTGCTGACAATCTGAACCCTGACCGCGCTGTCAGCGCCATTGAAGTTCCTCAAGGAAACAGCGGTGGTTGACTTGCCAACCCTCAAATCAGTTATGCCAACATTATCCGCCTTTCCGCCAAAATCAAAAAAGGCTACGACAGCGCTCTGAGAGACAGCCCTCTTTGCAACAACAGGGTCAATGCCTTCAGTTGCTATAAAGTCGCTAAGCACAACAACCTCGCCCTTGCCACCAAGAAGGTCCCTAGCAACAAGCAGGGCATCGCCAATGTTGGAACCAGTATCAATAGGCTCAACATTTCTGAGAATTCGCTTAGCCTCATCTGCATTGCCATTCTCAAGAACAACCCGCGGAACATTTGCCGCAAGGACAATGCTGACCTTTCCGTTAAGGAACTCCTGAGCCTTGTCAACAGCATTCTGAAAGCGCGTTGAGCCGCCCTGCTGCGCCTGCATGCTCGCAGAAACGTCAAGCACTATTGCAGTCTTCCCTGTCTTCTCAGCAGAAACCTCGGTGAAGTAGCCCATAACAGAAAACGCGAGAAGCGCAAGAATTCCAAGCTGAAGAAGAAAAAGAAGGCTGTTAATAAGCTGCCTGAAAAAGGAATGAAAACGCGTCGCGCCCCTGTCCTTAATGAAAAACATCAAAGAGGGCATGGTGCGCTCAGTAGGCTTAGGCCTGCGCAGGTAAACAATAATGAAAGGCACAAGGGCAAGAAAAGCCAAAATGCCTGCAAGTCTGTCAAAAGGCATGAAATTACCACGCTTTATTGAGTTTTAAATGTTTCTAATAAAAAGCAATACGACTCACACTTTTTCCTCCTATGCTGATTACCAGCTCCTTTTCTCCTCCCCACAAAAGTTAGAGGGAGGTAAAAGGAGCTGAAGGAAAAAAAGCCAGCAAACGCTGGAGCTGAGAAAACACTCACCTCTTCTTCTTCCTTCTTGGCGGTACCTTGTTCTTCTTCATGGAATCCTCCTTGTCCTTTTCGTAGCCCTCAACGAAAGCCTCCTCTTTAGGCGAGATTTCCTCGTCCTCCTCCATCTCCTCGCGCTCGTCAGCCTCGTAAATGTCATCCTCCTGCTCAGGGTCCTTCTCTTCCTTCGTTTCCTCTACAACATCATCATCATCTTCGTCCCTTGCCATTGAAAATCACCTCAAAAATCGCTCATACTCTTCTGGCCCTTCAAATGAAGCCGCTTCCGGTAAGGCGCCCAAGTCTTCCTGAAAAGCCCAGGATGCCTTTCAAAGTTTTCCTCAAAAAACTTGATTGTTTTCGGGTCTGTAAGGTAGCCTGAGCCGAAATCGCCCACCGCTTTTTTAATTCTTTCTATTTCCTCCTCCCTTGTGACCTTTGCAAGAATGGAAGCGGCAGAGCACTCAACATGGTTAACGTCAGCCTTGTGCTCAACAACAGCCTCAATTCTCCTGTTGTCAAGCAGCTTCATAAGGTAGCGCTTGTAAGCGACAACGTTGTTGCTCGGGCTGTCAATTATCACCTTGTCAGGCTTCAGCTCATTGATTATCTTTGCAGAAGTATGAGCCTCAAGCCAGTTGAGGTTCAGGTCATCAGACTCCAGCGCTGCGTCAATCTCCTCAGGCTCAATAACCGTTATTTTGTATTTCTTAGCAACAGAAACTATTCGCTTATACAAGGCAACTCTTCTCTTCTGGGAAAGAAGCTTGGAATCCTTCACGCCAAGGCTCTTAAGGCTCTCGCTGCCTTCCTCGTCCACTAACACGCCGGCCATAACCATAGGGCCAATCAGAGGACCGCGGCCAGCCTCATCAATCCCGCAAACAAGCATACTCTGCAAATACGAGAGGCAGTTTTTAAAGTTTTAGCCTAAAGATTTATAAAGAAGTTGGAAGCTCTTTTACGTCAAT
>CAZBPE010000012.1:8627-18039 GCA_964493685.1 uncultured Methanosarcinales archaeon | reverse complement strand
TTTTCAAAATATAATCCGGTTTTTGGATTTTGATTTATGTTCACTAAACTAACAAAATTTGATGGAGGTAAAAAATATGAAAATGAAACAAGGTGGTTATCGGTGCAACGGGATATAAAGAAGCGTCATCATTAGATAGATTAGTCGAAGAATTTGAATTAAGCGGGGAATATAAAGAAAAAATAATCGGCCATTTAGTTTATGAATTATTCCCAACGTATAGCTCTGATTTAGAAAGAATCGGAATTAAGTTTGATGATTGCCTCTTCGGGAAACCACTGGAAAATTTAGGTTTCGAAATAGATGAAATTAAGAGAAGAATTAAAGATATTTTATTGGAACCTGACCTGGCTATAGATTTCCACAAGTATTACAGGCTTGCTGGGAAGGATACGACTCTTTTCCTTGAATACATGGAAAATCCAAACCCTGAAGAATTGAATAAAGGACGCCGTGGAAGGTACGGAGGCGTTCGGTATGCAATATCCCAATTAATGTTTGATAGACTCGGAGAGCCTTTTAGTTTGCAATTTAGGCAAAGATTAGCGGCATATTTGCATGATGATTATGTCGATAAGATAGACAGGTACCTTGAGGATCCTTTGGCTGTAATTCATTATCTGTTCAAGAATGAAAAGGAGAATATAGCGATTAAAACAGAAAATCGCCAGAGAATGCCCAATAGCAATCCGGTGTGGTCTGAAGATTTGAGTTTTTATTATAAATCAAAACTTATTAAGAAACTTAAAGTAATAAGAAAACCGACTAATGGATTCGAAACCTCTCTTGATGCTTATTTAGATATAAGAGAGTGGTACGATACAAATCGGAAAAGACTGTCTCAAATATTGGTTCCAATAGAGTTCTCATTTGATCAATTGGGAATGATTAGAAGATTTTACGATTTTAAATACGGACCACTTCCTGAAGAAATTGGAAATGAACTGGAAGAAGGTAGAATCTTTCTACGGCAAAGAGGAAGGCTACATTCTCACCGAACAGAGTTACATTACAATGTTGAAATGTCACCGCCAGCTTTAATCATAATTGATTTTGAATATGAAGGAGGAGGAGGGGCATAAAATTAAGAAACTATTGTGCCGGCGTTGGCTAATCCGGTAAGCCGCTAGATTCAGAACCTAGTGCCTGCAAAGGCTTCGGGGTTCAAATATCTTTCGGTTTTTTCCGGAGGATTGACAATCCCCGCGCCGGCGCGCTTTCTCAAGTCACTCCAAGAACTCCCTGTTCCTGATTTTTTCCGGGAGATACTTGTCAGAGATGAACGTTATGCCCTTGCTGCTGAGCGCCTGTATTTCAACCTTTGAGTTGAACTGCTTCATCATCTTGAATTGCCTCTGCCAGTGCCTTGAATCCTTGAACCACTTGTATTCTGAAATCTGCTTCAATCTGGCTATGTCAATGTCCTTCAGCTTGATGAAGTGCTTCTGCAAATCATACTTCAGGACGTCGTCAGTGGTTATGCCCAAGAATCTTACGGATGGTATGGCAAGCTCTGAAGCCATGTGCGCAAGGCTTATGCTGCCAAACTTTATGACGCTGTAAATGTAAAGCCCGTAAGGGTCCAGGTCAGTAAGGACGTAAATTGGCAGCTTGAATTCGCTGTAGAGGCGCTGGAGAAGCCTCCTTATGCCGCGGGTTGTCTGCCCCTGCGAGCTCATTATTATGCAGTCATTCTTCTCCCAGAACTTGTCTTCGTGAAGGCGCTCCCACACTGCGGCTTTTTCCATGTAGATTATGTATTTTCCAGTGACTTTCTTGAACTCAATCTCTTCAACGTTGCTCGGGATGCTCCACCCGCCTGAGCCGAGCTTGCCCCAGTCAATCAAGTCGCCCTTGTCCTCGATTATCACCTTGCCTGCGACAGAGCCCATCTTGTTGGCGTTTATGTGAAGCTGCTCCCTTGACTCGTCTGTGATAAGCTCAAGGTCCTCAATCGCCTTGTCGCTTTCCTTTTGCTCGTCAACAAGGTTTATCTTTGAATTTGGGATTGTGCGCTTTGCCATGTAAAAGACATCTCTAAGGCTTGCGTGCTTGTCAACGTCAAGAAGGCTCTTGGCTATCTTAGCAACCTCAAGAGTCTGCACAAACTTTTTCGTGTGCCCGACATTGAAGAAGTAGCGCTTTGCCGTCTTGCTGCCAAGCTTGAGAGTCTGCGCCTTTGAGTCAAAAGATATGTTTGAAAGGTTCCTTATGGGAACGTCAACATTCGGATTCCTTCCCTTGTCAACATCCTCAACAAGCTTTTTTCCAAGCTCCACGAGGCCCTCTGCAGCCTCACTCTTCTTTTTCGTCTTCTCCATTGTCATCAGCGTCCGGCAAGTCAAGCTCAAGCTGCGCTTTTATGTCATCCTTGTTAAGCATGCCCTCAAGCTTCCTTATAATCTCTTCCTTTTTCCCTCCTGAAAGGCATGCGAGGCTGTCAGCAACCTCAGGAATGTAGCGCTCAAACAAATTTGCGCGCTCAAGCTGCTGGTGCACCCTTACTTTCTTGTTCACGTAAATGCCAAGCTTTCTTCCGCACTCCTGAAGCGCGAGCCTGACTTCCTTCATTATCTCCGGATAATGGGCTATTGCTTCCTTAGCTTCTGAAGTAAAAGGCACCCACACAGAAGCCATGTGCACAACAATCACTGCAGGGCCCGAAGGAACTGAATTTCCCGACTGCTGAAGACCGTAAGGCTTCCAGCTAATCTCGGTTGCAGACTCTGTTATTGCGCAGGCGCCCTGCTGGTAAAGGAGAGGAACGCGGTTCGCAAACCTCATAAGCGTAACCTGCTTGTCAGCAGCAATCTTGCCTCCGTACGCTATGGCCGCCTCTACAACGAAAGGGTTTCCGCGGTAAACTGAAGCCGGACGGGAAGTTGAGCAGTAAAACTCAGCCTCAACCTCCTTCCTTAATCCTTTCTCAAGCAGCTCCTCGCCGATTGGGGAGATGCAGTCAGTAGGCGGCGCAATGATTTTAGTTTTCGCTATCCCATTAATAAGCTTCTCAGCCTGCTCCCTTGTTGTTTCCCTTGGCTTCGTCTCAGGAAGAACAGCTGCATTCTCGCAAATCTCTTTGGCAGTTCCAGGGCCGACCCTTGAAAATTCAGACATTAAAAATGACTGAAGCGTCCTTGAAGGCGTTGCTTCAAGCATTCTCATAAGCAGCCCAATCTCAATGCCGTAAGGGTGCGGCTTTATCTCGCGAGGATGAGGCGGAAGCTGCTCGCCAGCCCTGCCGTAAACAAACTGCTCTGCCTTCGGATTTGTGTAAGTAAGCGTGACGTGGGGGTTTATGATGGCAGTCTGCCTTATGTATTCGTCAACAGACTGAGTTCCTTTAAGGTATTCAGCCTCAAGCGTAAGCTCAATCCTCGTGCCGCGCTCCTTTTTCCACTCAGCAATGTCTTCCTTCAGGATTTTAGGGGCGTTGTTCTTGACGTCAATGTGAAGCTCATAATAATGCGCAGGGTCCTTTGGAGAAATCCTTGACGTAATCTTTGCAGGCTTGCCTGTTGTCAGCTGCGCATACAGGATTGCGGCGCTGATTCCGAGCCCTTGCTGGCCGCGACTCTGCCCTAATTTGAAAAACTTGCTGCCGTAAAGCAATTTTGCAAAGACTTTGGGTATCTGCGCCTTCACAATACCGGGACCGTTGTCCTCAACAACAACAACGAACCTGAACTCATCAAGCTGGTTTATCTCAACATTGACGTCAGGAAGAATTCTGCCCTCTTCGCACGCATCAAGAGAATTGTCAACAGCCTCCTTCACAGCAGTAAGAAGCGCTTTTCTCCTGTTGTCAAAGCCCAGCAAGTGCCTGTTCTTCTCAAAAAACTCGGCAATTGAGATTTCACGCTGCTTCTTCGCAAGCTCATAAGCATCAGCCATGGCTTCAACTTTCTTGGCGGTTATATAAAAATTTTGCTGGAGCCTTATTACACTCCAAGAACCTGTTTTCTCTTTAGGTCGCGCCTGTGCTTCTCAAGGAATTTGTAAACCGCGGCGTGCCTGCTGCCTTTTATCAGGCTTTCAATCGCTTTCCTGCAGATGTTTGCAGACTCCACCCTTCCTATTATTGAAATTGTCTTCCCAAAGACGGATATCCTGCAGTCAGTAAGCTCCTCAATCAGTTCGCGGGCTTTTCCGTTGCTGCCAATCACTCTGCCCTTTATCCTGATGAGATGGTTTTTCGTGCTCGCCTTGTCGGCAAGATTAAGCTGCTCAAATGCGTAATCAGGCTTGAGAAGCTGCATAGCAACATCTGGATTGAAGCCGCGCCCTACTGCAGTTATTATCTCTCGCACAGTGTAAAGGCTGAGCGCGTCATCTCCAAAAAGGAAAACGTCGCCTTCCACAGAGTCAACAGTAATCTTTATCCCTGTTTCCCTTTCAATCCGCTTCTTGACAGCGCCTGCCTTTCCTATGAGCACAGCTATCCTTGAAGCAGGAATCTTCATCTCGTAAGAGTAGTCTGGCATGGCTCCGGAGAACCTCGGCTATTTAATATAGTTTACTGATTTGGCGAATCAATGCTGAAGAATGCTGGTTTTGTTATTGCAAGTCCGTGTTGCTCTGCTGGACTTTCTTGGAAGATATGCGCTTCAAATTCGCGGTGAAGTATTCCATGCAGTCAATCGCGCAGAACGAAGCTCTCTTCTTGAAGTCAGAAGGGCCGAATATCAGCGTGAACTCATTTGCCACGCGCATGTTTATCGTTCCGCCGCAGGTTGCGCAAACCCTCACTTCTGTTGCGGTTATCTCCTTCAGCTTGGTGGAAACAACCTGCCTGATGCTTATCCCGCCCTTTAGCAGGTCGCTCTGCAAGTCTATGAGGTTCTCATAGTCGAGAGAGCCTACGACATCTACGATTGTCTTTTTTTCAGCCACCATAGCCAGTATACTAATTTCTATACTTCTATATAAATATTACGATTTCGGATATGGGCTCTTCTTGGCTTTTTCAGGAAACTTGTCTATCGTGCTGCTTAAGGGCACAATATGTTGTGGTTTGAACTTCCATTGTCAAAATGAAAAACTATATTAAGCGCTGTTTTGGATTTCCTGGCTTGCATGGACGATTACTACACCCTTAGCGCAGAGAAGGTGATGAATGGGCTTAACACCTCGCTTTCGGGGCTGAGCGACGAGGAAGCAAAGTTAAGGCTCGGGCAGCATGGCATGAATGAGCTCAGGGAAGCAAAGAAGATATCGCCTATCGTGATTTTTCTGGCGCAGTTCAACAACTTCCTTGTATGGATTCTCCTGATAGCTGTTGGAATCTCTGCGGCAATAGGCGATGTTGTTGAGAGCATAGTGATTACCATAATAATAATCCTTAACGCAGTCATCGGCTTCCTGCAGGAATACCGGGCAGAGAAGGCAATAGAGGCGCTGAAGAAACTTGCCGGCTTAAGGACGGACGTAATAAGGAACGGCGAGAGGAAGCAGGTTGACGCGAAGGAGCTTGTGCCCGGCGACATAATCATAATCGAGACAGGAGACAAGATATCGGCAGACTGCAGGCTGATTGAGGAATCAAACCTTGAAACGCAGGAAAGCTCCCTGACTGGAGAATCAACTCCTGTAAGGAAAGGCATTGAGGCGGTAAGGCAGTCTCCTATTGCTGAAAGGCTCAACACGGTTTTCTCAGGAACGATTGTCACAAAAGGCAGGGCAAAGGCTGTCGTAGTCAGCACCGGCATGCGCACTGAGATAGGAAGGATAGCCACGCTTATAGAAACGGCAAAGGAAGAGCTTACGCCGCTTCAAAAGAAGCTTGCCGGATTCGGGAAGCAGATAGGGATAATGACCATTGTTATTGCCGCGATTGTTTTTGGCGCAACTGTTTTGCGCGGAGAGGACCCGCTTAAGATGTTTGAGGTTGCAGTCAGCCTTGCGGTGGCTGCCATACCCGAAGGGCTGCCTGCTGTTGTTGCCATGTCGCTTGCGCTTGGAGTGCAGCGCATGATAAAAAGGAACGCCCTCATAAGAAAGCTGCCATCTGTTGAAACTCTTGGAAGCACGACAGTGATTGCGACAGACAAGACAGGAACGCTGACGCTTGACAAGATGACAGTTAAGAAGCTTTACGTCGGCGGAAAAGTGACTGAAGTTGCAGGCGAGGGCTATTCAACCAGCGAAAGGCTTTCAGCAGGCGAGGATGAGCAGCTGCTCCTAAGGATTGGGGCCATCTGCAACGATTCTGCGCTTTCAGGGGAATCAATCTCAGGCGACCCGACAGAGGCTGCGCTTCTTGTCTCGGCTGCGAAGGCGGGCATAATAAAGGAATCTCTTGACTCAAAGTTCAGGCGGGTTGACGAGATTCCCTTTGATTCTGACAGAAAGCGCATGACAACAATAAACGAGGCAGGAAGCCAGACAGTGATGTACACCAAGGGCGCGCCTGACGTCGTGCTTAGGCTTTGCGACAGGATTTACATTAACGGCAAAATAAAGGAGATGGCGCCCACTGACCTGAGGAATGCTGAAAAAGCAAACGAGCAGTTCGCGTCAGAAGCCCTGCGCGTCCTCGGGCTTGCATACAAGCCGGTAAAAAATGCAGCAGACAAGAGCGAGAAGAATCTTATCTTTGTCGGGCTTCAGGCCATGATTGACCCGCCAAGGCCGGAAGTGAAAGCAGCCATTGACAAGTGCAGGCAGGCGGGGATAAGCGTCGTTATGATTACGGGAGACCACAAGCTGACTGCTGTCGCGATAGCAAAAGAGCTCGGCATAGAAGGGAAAGCGGTTACAGGGAAGGAGCTTGACCTTATATCAAACCTTGGGGAAAAGGTTGACGAGATAGGAGTTTACGCAAGGGTAAGCCCAGAGCACAAGATAAAGATAATAGACGCGCTTAAGAAGAAAGGGCACATTGCCGCAATGACAGGAGACGGCGTAAACGACGCGCCCGCGCTGAAGAAGGCAGACATCGGCATAGCAATGGGAATAACAGGAACTGACGTCTCAAAGGAAGCGTCAAAGATGATTCTCACTGACGACAACTTCGCATCAATAGTAAACGCTGTTGAGGAGGGAAGAGGCGTTTACGAGAACATCAAGAAATTCATTTACTCGCTCTTTTCAAGCAACCTGGCAGAAGTACTTATAATATTCTTGGCGATAATCCTTGGGCTTGAGCTGCCTCTTCTTGCAATACAGATTCTGTGGCTGAATCTCCTCACTGACGGGCTTCCTGCAATAGCGCTCGGATTTGAGCCAATATCCAAGGAATTAATGACAAAAAAACCCAGAAGGAAAGATGAAAACATACTGAACAAGCCCATTGTAATACGCTTGCTTGTAAACGCAATTTTCGTCACCGCAGGAACTCTCGGCTTATACATTTGGGCGCTCCTTAGAGGAGGATGGACATGGGGACAGCAGCTTCCAAATGACAGTCCTGTTTACATTTACGCAATAACTGTAGCGTTCACCTCACTGTTGTTCTTTGAAATGTTCACGGCACTCACCGCAAAATCCTCCGAGAAAAACATCTTCAAAATACCCCTCTTGGACAACAAGTTCCTCCTGTTCGCAATAGGGCTATCTCTGTTTCTCATACTCGCAGTTGTCTACACACCATTGAGCACCTATTTCTCCACAGTCCCGTTGCTTCCCGCAGACCTCGCATTAATAGTTCTGGCTACGTCAACCGTGTTCATTGTTGACATGATACACAAATTCTTTGCAAACAGGCAATTTAACAAACAGTAAGACAAATATTAATAAGCAGTCAGGAACCCTCAAAAAGCATGGAAAAATTTTATTCGGAGCTCGCAGCCGCGATAAGAAAGGAAAAGCCCGACAACCTGACAAACCTCAAGATACGACTGAGCGGGAAATACGGAATGGGAAAGATTCCCTCAAACATAGAGGTGTTCCTCAACAGCAGCGAAAAGGCTCTTAAAGGGCTTAAGCTTGTAACAAAGCCTACAAGGACATTGTCAGGCGTTGCGACAATATCAATAATGACCGCGCCTGCACGGTGCCCTCACGGCAAATGCACTTTCTGCCCGGGTGGAATAGGAAGCAGTTTTGGCGACGTGCCTCAGAGCTACACAGGAAAAGAGCCTGCAACAATGAGAGCCATCAGAAGCAGTTTTGACGCCTACCTTCAGGTTTTTTCAAGGCTCGAGCAGTATGCAGTCCTAGGGCAGGCTTTTGACAAGGCTGAGCTGATAATTCAGGGAGGCACCTTCCCCAGCTTTGACAGCGCTTATCAGGAGCTTTTTGCTGCCGATGCATACCGGGCAATGAACGACTTCTCAAAAGAGTTTTTTGCCAATGGCAAGCTCAGGCTGAGAAAATTCAAGGATTTTTTCGAGCTGCCGGGAGATTACAGGAACGAGGAAAGGCTAAGAAGCGTCAGGGAAAAGGTAGCGCTGCTGAAGGGCAAGGCGAAATCATCTCTTGAGGCTGAGCAGAAAAGGAACGAGAAGGCAAAGATAAAGTGCATTGGCTTGACCGTGGAGACAAAGCCAGACTGGGGATTGCTTGAACAAGGCAATCAGATGCTCAAGCTAGGATGCACAAGGGTTGAGCTTGGAGTGCAATCGGTTTATGATTTGCCGTTGAAGCTGACGAACCGGGGCCACAATATTGCCGATACAATAAAGTCAATGCGCATACTGAAGGATTTGGGATTCAAGATAAATGCGCACTACATGCTCGGGCTTCCGGGAGTTGAAAGGGAAAAAGAGGTTGAAGGGCTGCGGCAATTATTCTTCAATCCTGACTTCAAGCCAGACATGCTCAAGATTTACCCCCTGCTTGTCATTGAAGGGACGCCGCTTTATATCCGGTGGAAGCGCGGGAAGTACAAGCCCATAACAACCGCGGAAGCGGCAGAGATAATATGCGAAGCAAAAAGATTTTTCCCGAAATGGGTTCGCATTATGAGAATCAACAGGGACATACCAAGCTATTTAGCTTCCGCAGGGATTGACAGGACTAACTTAAGGCAGTATGTTCATCAATTACAGGAAAAGAAAAACATTGTGTGCAACTGCATAAGGTGCAGGGAAGCCGGCAGAAACAGCAAATTGGGGAAAGCTGAAATAACAGCAACAGAATATGAGGCTTCCCAAGGAAAGGAATTTTTCATAGCGGCAGAGGACTTGAAGAACAACGTCCTGCTCGGCTTCTGCAGGCTGAGACTCCCGTCGCAGCAGCTGAGAAAGGAAATAACAGAAGCTACGGCTATTATAAGGGAGCTGCACGTTTACTCGTCCGCAGTTGAGGTCGGAAAGAAAGCGAATAAGATGCAGGTTCAGCACAGGGGCTACGGCAAAATGCTAATGAAAAAAGCGGAGGAGATAGCGAAAAAGCGCGGAAAAAACAAAATGCTAGTGCTTTCAGGAATCGGCGCAAGGGAATACTATAAAAAGCTCGGATACTTCCATGA
>CAZBPE010000012.1:7041-8612 GCA_964493685.1 uncultured Methanosarcinales archaeon | reverse complement strand
GCGTTTACATGGGGAAGAAGCTTTAATCACCACTTCTCAACTAGCAGGTTCGGAATGTTCCTGAAGTCCCTGACATTCCGCGTTACAAGAACAGCATTATTGGCTTTGCAGATGCTTGCAATCATTAAGTCATTTTCCTGTGTTAGCACACCTCCTCTTTTTAACAACGCATAGTCCTGACCGAACAAGAGGCAGCTTAATTTACTTTGTGTTAGCAATGTAACCCTTTCAAGAAGTTCGCTGATTAAAGCTAAGTTAACGTCCTTTCGCGTAGACAAAAAAGCTCCCCTGTAAAGTTCACAAAGCTTTATTGACGTTACTGCCGAACCTGCTTGACTTTGCCAATGGCAGCCAAATCGTCCCTGAAAAGTCCTATTGCAATGTCGGTATCAAGACAATACATCAGAATTCAACCTTTCTGAGTTTGAATCTCTTCCTGTCGGCGTATATTTCCTTAAATATCCGGTCAACCTCCTCCTTACCGCCCGACCATTTGCCGGCCAGGTCCAGCAATGATTTCTTCTTGGCATGAGCAGCAAGTTTGTTAACTATCTCAGAGAATGATTCTCCCTCTTTCTTCAGCATTTTCAGGCTTGCGTAAGCCTCATCCGAAAGTGAAATGACCCTTGTCATACCTGTATGTATGTATGCATGCATATATAATTTTTTTGTTTTTGGCACAAGAACTTTTATTAACTGTGCTTTTTCCCCTTGTTCATGATGAAGCAAACCGATTTTGAGCAGCTTTCGGCACTGCCTGACGCTGAAAAGGTTGCGGCAAAGGAAGAATTTGAAAAAAGATTCAGGCAGCTTCTCGGCGGCAGATACGGCGAGTTCATGAAGTATTCCCTCTCCTACATCAACAAGAGCATTCGCGTGAACACTCTTAAGGCAACAGTTGCCGAGGTAAAACAGAGGCTTATCCAACAGAATTTCACCCTTAAGCAGATTCCCTGGTGCAAGGAAGGATTCTGGGTTAAGGGCGAGAGGACAGACCTCGGTAATTTAATCGAGCATTTCCTCGGCTTCATTTACATTCAGGAAGCAGCGAGCATGCTTCCCGTTGCTGTGCTTCAGCCAAGGAATGGAGACACAGTGCTTGACATGTGCGCCTCTCCTGGCAGCAAGACGACGCAGATGGCTGCAATGATGGAAAATGAAGGGCTGATAGTTGCAAACGACATAAGCGGCGCAAGGATGAAGCCGCTCGGCATAAATCTTCAGCGCAGCGGAATAACGAATGTGGCAGTTACTGTCATGCACGGACAGCAGTTCAGGAAGCGCGGAATCTTTTTTGACAAAATACTGGTTGACGCGCCATGCAGCGGCACAGGCACCATAAGGAGAAACACTGAAACGCTCAAGATGTGGAACGCAGGAATGGTAAAAAGGCTTTCAAGCACCCAAAAGTCGCTGGCAGAGGCTGCATTCAGCATCCTCAAGGACGGAGGGGAAATGGTTTACAGCACCTGCAGCGTGGAACCGGAAGAGGATGAAGAGGTTGTAGATTCCCTGCTGAATAAATTCACCAACGCCTCGCTTGAAAAGATACAGCTGCCGATAAACAAGTC
>CAZBPE010000012.1:361-7031 GCA_964493685.1 uncultured Methanosarcinales archaeon | reverse complement strand
AGCAGCGAGGTAAAGAAGTGCCTGAGGATATTTCCGCAGGACAACAACACTGAAGGGTTTTTTGTTGCGAAGATTAGGAAAGGCTAGCTACTCCCTAATCTCTGCGTCAATTATCGCCTTTATGCCCCGCTCGTTTATGGCGCAGCCGTCCAGCTTCAGGCCCCACAGGACGCTTTCAAGGACTGTTTTTCTCTGTTCAGGCTGGGATGCGTAGCGGTCAAGCAGCCCCTTCTCAAAGGCGACAGCCGCAAGCTCTGTTGAGCGTATTATCCTGATTCCTCCTGTTCTCCTCCTCAGCTCAGCCAGCCCTGAAGAGTCAACATTAACCCTCGTCTGAAGCTTCTTTTCCATTATCCCTGCAAGGTGCTGGGGGTGCTCAACAAGCTCCCTTGTAACCCTCTCATCCATAACCAGCGCAGATGAGCCGCGGTGCATCGCGGCAACAACAGAAGCCACCTCGCCGTAATGCACCAGGGTAAGGTTCTGCCCCTTGGCGCTAAAGCAGCTGTTTGCAATGCCAAGAAGGGAAAGCGTCTCATTTTTCGTGTCTTTGTCCTCAAGAACCTTAAGCGTGCCTTTTGATATTAGTTCCTGTATCTGCAAAGCCTCGAACTTGAACTTTTTCGTCTGCAGGGGCTCGTCAACCAGCTCCATCTTCACTGCTTCTGGCATTAAGAATTCGCCCCTGAAATCGCGCTTGAGAGGCTCAAGAAGCCACAAAAGGCTGTTCATGGTCAGGCTGATTAACGGCCCTGAGTCAAAAACAACAGATTTCACGAAAAAACCCTCCTTGCCAGCTCAAGACGCTTCTCTGTCGGGATGCGCTCAGACGACTGCTCAGGAGCCTGAGTCTTTCCAAGATACTGCATAAGCTCCCATTTTGAAACGCCGAGCATCTCTGCAACCCTCCCGATTGAGATGCCGTGCTCGTAAATGGCAGAGCCCTTCTTCACCTGCGCCTGCTCCATGACGCTGAATACGAACTTCTTAAGGCGGGAGTCCTCAAGCCGGATAGTCCTGATAACCTGCTTGATTTCTGAGCGATATTCAGCGTCTTTTCCAGAGCTTAGCGCTTCAAGAGCCCTCTGAAGCTGCGAAGCAATCACCTGCCTGCTTTCAGTGTGCTCCATGACTTTGGAAAGCGCGTAAATCACTACGCTTATGCTCAGCGAGTCCTCATCCTGAAAGATTGAGGCGTTGTGGATGTTGCCGTTGCTGAGCCCCTTAAGCATGAATGAGTCGCCCTCCCTTATGGCGTCCAGCGAATCCTTAAGAAGCTTTATTATGTTGCTTCTGACTGTGCTGTCCATGCAGCCTTTATCCTGATTTGCTTATTTAATGCTTTCTGCGCTGTTCATTGCGCCGGCTCTTTCCGCGTTTTTCGCAGGAAGCGGCTTAGGCGGGCCTTTCGGCAGTGCAGCCACGAAAACAAAAAAATTTTTATATGCCCGTGTTGAAAATGGAAGGCATGATTGGGGTTTTTCAGAGGTTCATAAACAAGATTTTCAGGGACCTGTTTAAGCGCAAGAAGCAGCTTAAGCTCGGGCTTTACGGGCCGCCGAACGGGGGGAAGACGACTCTTGCAAACCGTATAACCGAAGACTGGCTGGGCGAGAAGATGGGCGCTGTAAGCAGCATACCGCATGAGACAAGAGAGGTAACCGTAAAGGAGCAGATAAACATAAAGTCAGGGAAAAAAGAGCTTTCTTTCAACCTTGTTGACACGCCAGGCATAGCAACCAAGATAGACTATGAGGATTTCGTGAAGGCAGGGCTTAGCGTAAAGAAGTCAAAGAAGCGCGCAAAGGAAGCGACAAAAGGAGTGATTGACGCCATAAAATGGCTTGACGAAATGGACGTTGTTGTAGTGGTTCTCGACACAACACTTGACCCTTACTCGCAGGTTAACATCACCATAATAGGGAACCTTCAGGCGAGGGACATTCCGGTGCTTATTGTAGCCAACAAGATTGACCTTAAGAAAGCCGATGTAAAGAAGGTTCAGGCGGCTTTCCCGCAGTATGACGTCGTCGGGATATCAGCCAAATACGGCACCGACATTGACAAGTTTTACGAGGCGCTGTTTGCGCTGGTGGGATAAGGAATGCTCACGCTCCAGTTTGTTCCATACTCTGACATTGAAGATTTGTCCCTTGACGACAGGATAAAAAAGATACTCAACATTGTGAAGGAAGAGAAGATAATCGTCATGGAAGGCAGGCTTAAGAAAAGCGAGGAAGCAGAGCTCATAAAAGCGACAATGGAGAGAATCAATTCAAAATTCAAGGGAATAGAGATATCCGTGATATATCCTGAAAACAGGGGCGCCACTCTTGGCAAGAAGCTGAAAAGCGGCCTTGCGCAAATGCTTCTCGGCGAAAGGCAGGGGTTGACAGTCATAGGGCCAGCAAGCCTGATAAAAGAGATAAAGAAGGACCCTGACAAGATACAGCTTTTCACCGCAGAAAAGAGGGTTAGGAGAAAAGCTTAGGAGATTTTTCATGCCACACCAATGCGTGAGATGCAACACGTTCTATGAAGACGGCTCGCAAGAGATACTGAAAGGGTGCAACTGCGGCGGAAAGCTCTTTTTCTACATCAAGAAGGACAAGCTTGACAAGGCAAGAAGCATTGTCATAAACTTAAGCGAGGAGGAAAAGGAGCAGATAGAAGAGGACGTCTTTGACATTGTTGGAGTGGACAGGAAGGACGAGCCGGTTGTCCTTGACATAGAGTCTGTGCGGGTGCAGAAGCCTGGAAAGTATGAAATTGATCTTGTTCCCCTGTTCAAGGGAGAGCCGCTAATCTACAAGGTTGGCGAGGGAAAATACATCATAGACCTGATAAGAAGCTTCAAGGAACCGGGAAAGAAAAGCTGAGAGTCTTTTTAGGGTTATTTTTCTTGTTTCATTCTGGAAACCTTAATCCGGTCCAATAAAGAGGCGACGTAAGCTGCCATGTCTGAATCGCGAACAGGTGGAAATTTCCAGATTGGTTCTCCGAAGCCGTCATCAACGCCGAAATAGCCTTGAGAACCTTGCGAAAGATGCTTATTGAGCATGGCTATCCTTTTCAGATGCGCTTCCCCACTCACATTTGCAATTCCGTCTCCCAAATTGTGCTGCTTTGAAGTTTCCTCTCCTACAAGTATGTTCTCTATCGTATTATTAGACTCTTTTGGCGGCAGAACAATCTTTTTGTCAGGAACTCCATTCTCTCGCAAAGTTTGTGCAATGATGTCAATCTCGTATTGCCTCCCGAGAGGATTAACGACACTTGCTCTTCCGTCACGGTATAATGCGGCAGCTTCTTCCGCCCTTATCACGCTTTTTTCTCCCCCGCCATAAACGCGCACTACACCATAATGGCGGAGTTGGTCGCGATTTTTAATTTCAGGGGCATTTCCCGGCTTGGCAACGTACAGAGTCATGACTGCTGCGGTGAGTCCTAAGGTCCACAAAAGCAATTTCCTTTTCATAGCAAAATTAGCGGAATTCCCTCTTTATAAATGTTACTATTGTTAAGTTAAGAATATCGGTGGTTTATTTCCTGCTTATAATCTCTATTACATCGCCGCTCTTCAGGACGTGCTCCTTGCCTATGGCCTTTTTTGTCTTGACGTCTATTGCCCTGATGAAGCCTTCCCCCAAATCGGTGTGAAGGCGGTAAGCAAAGTCAAGAGCTGTCGAGCTTCCCGGCATCAGCAGGCAGTCAGGCAAAACCCTGCCGAACTGGTCGGCGAGCTTGTTTATTCCGCCCGGGAAAACCGTAATGAACCCAAGAAGCTCAAACACAGCCCTGTTAAGGCAGTCCTGAACGCCTGTGCTGCCATATTTTTTCATGACGTTCTCCTCAATGAATTCTAAGGCCTTTGTCTGCTGCGGCGACAGCTTCTCGGCAGCGGTTATTTCAAGGCTGCCATCGCCCGGTACGTACTTGATAAGCTTTTCCCTCGCAGCTTCCTTCAGCGCAAGCTCTGACTCTGCGCTGCACGGAACTATGATGCAGCCACTGAACTGCTCCTGCAGCCTTCCGATATTGGCGGCGGAAGTTTCTATGTCTGCCTTGTTCGCCGCTATTATAATCGGCTTGGTAGCCCTCCTGAGCTCAACTGCGAATTTTTCCAGCTCAGTTTCACTCCATTTTGCCGGATTTTCAGCGTCAAGATTAAGCTTTGCGATTATGTCCTTGACTATTTCAACGGTTGCATTAAGCCCTGAGAACTGCTTAGCGATGGCTTCGTCAGCCTTGTGGCGCTCCATGTAAGCCTGCTTTGCGAACCTCTCCCACGGCTTTTTCAGGATTGAAAGATACCATAAGTCAAGCTCTGCCTCAAGGAACCTGACGTCAATTGAAGGGTCGTGGCTTCCGGCATCAACCAGCTTTCCATTCTCGTCGGTGCTTCCTGAAGCGTCAACAACATGGATAAGCGCTGAAGCCTGCCTAAGGTCGTCAAGAAACTGGTTGCCCATTCCCTTGCCCTCGTGGGCGCCGGGAACAAGCCCTGCAACATCAAGAAGCTCAACAGGAACGAACCTGTTCGATTCAATGCAGAAGCCCTCCCGGGGGTTGCAGGAAACATTGAAGTAATTGTCAACGCATTTAACACGGACGTAGCCCGCTCCCCTGTTCGGCTTTATGGTGGTGAACGGGTAGGCGGCAATCTCAACCTCAGCAAGAGTCATAGCCTTGAAGAACGTGCTCTTTCCGGATGAAGGCTTCCCAACAATACCGATTAGCATTCTTATTGTGATGCAGGGTGTTTTTTAATATTTATTGCTGCGGCGGGTTTTCTTTCTCAACCCTTCTTTTGACTTTTTTGGCTGCTTTGGACGTTAAGTGGACATAAAGGCAGGTCTGACATCATAGCTTAAGAGAGCTTCTGTTAGGACTCTGGCGTTGTGGCTTACGGAGTTATTGGCAACGATTCCAACCCCTATCATGTCTATTTATGTGGTCTGGGCAGAATATTTTGCCACAGCGTTTACATTCTTTCATACACTTCTTGCACAAGGCGTAGTAGTTGCCGCCAATTACGTGCCACGCTTTGCAAAAAGCACCACTTTTTTCGATTATTCTTCCGCAGTGACTGCATACTTTGCTTTCATCTTCTTTATTCTTGATTTCTTTAATAGCTTCTCGTACTTGATGACCATACATTTCCGACCTTATCCAATCACCAAATAAGCCCATGTAGACCGCCTCGTTTGCTATTTCAAATTTTTATTGAAAGGGTTGCATTTCAGTATTCTCCACAAAGAAATTAATCCGCCTTTCACAACACCAAGCTTCTCAATTGATTCTCGGCTATATTCAGAACAGCTCGGAGTAAACCTACATCTAAAATGCAATCTGTTCAGCACAGGTGAAGTTTTTCTCCCATGAAAATCTATGATGGAAAGCAAGGCGTCCTTGTTATGATAGAGTAACATAAATGGAAGAAAAATCAATGACGTCGGAATAAGTCCTATGGCACAGCAACCATTTCCACCGATGTTTCTATAATGTTCCCGAACCAAAACCCGTCTTCCCTTCTTGTCTTTTAACATAGTCATCTTCTAATCCCCTCCATTAATCTGTCAACCTGATTCTTTTAGACCTACAACTAGGACAATAAGCGGGTCGTCCGAAGGACTTTTTAGACGTCCATTCGTAATTGCATTCACTACACTCGTAATGCTTAGTTTGCAGTCTCCTTTCAAATGCTTCGTCTCTTCTCTCAGCAGCATCACCCGCAAGAGCTCCAATCAAGCCACCAACCAATGTCCCAACAGGTCCTCCTGTTGCAGAACCTATTACAGCCCCGCCTAAGAATCCGAGTGCTCTCTTCCTACCCATAAAGCCACCAACGTTTTGATATGCCTTTGGTATACGATTGGTAATAAACTGAATATAAATCTTTCGCTAAATCCTTCAGTGATGAACTGGAACGACTATTCCTACGTTGTCAGAAGCTCTTACAGGAAAGTTGTACTCTTAGCCTTGGACGTGCCTCGCACGCCAACGCAAATAGCCAAGAAAGCAGGCATAGCCAACAGCCACGCAAGCAGAGCCTTGGCAGAACTGGAAAAGAAAAAGCTCGTCAAATGCCTCACGCCAAAGGCGGTGACAGGAAGAATCTACACGCTTACTCCTTCTTGCAAGAACCTTTTAGGACAGCTTCAAAAAGCTAGTATCTGAAAATTTTTGCGATGGGCTGTAAAGTTAAATGTGCTGCCACGGGAAATTGACTTTGCCGAAAGTAGAAACATATATAAATAAGATTGGGTAAATTATTAACTATGCCAACCACTATAGAAAAAGTGTCCCTTACAAGGGTTTCACCTGAAGAAAGAATACAGATTTTAAAAGAGTTAGGTTACGATTCTGATGGTATTTTTGTATTGGATAAAGACGGTAAAATTCTCCTTGATAAATACATTGACCAGCCAGTAAAAATTGATAATATGCTCATTTTAGAAGGTTCTACGCTAATTTTAGATAATAATCCGTTAAGTGTAGCTTCTTATCTGGAGGATTATCCAGATGCCAAACTTTGATGGCTCCGGAATACCTACCGAAGCGAGAGAAACTACACAAGATATTGCGGAAGGAACGACTCGAGCATTTATTAAATTGGGAACAGAAGGGATAAAACGACTTGCCCAACGATTTCTCAATAAGGAACTGG
>CAZBPE010000012.1:0-288 GCA_964493685.1 uncultured Methanosarcinales archaeon | reverse complement strand
AGTAAAACGTTAATTTAAAAGCAGCGAATGGGTTTTTTTCAGTAACTATGTGAAAAATAAACGATTAAAACTTCTTATTGGGATGGGGCTTACGTTAAGAGAATTAGAAAGATTAAACGAAAGAAACAAATTAGAAAATCTAAGGGACAAACTATATTTTAAACACAAAGAGGAAGGTTTACACATAGCTCAATTTGTTCAATGTAAAATTTTGGTGGCATATATTAGTCGTCTTATTGATAAGTGTTCTTCTCCTGATGAAATGATTGCAAAAATTGAAGATTTGCT
>CAZBPE010000011.1:19926-20600 GCA_964493685.1 uncultured Methanosarcinales archaeon | reverse complement strand
GATTGTGCGGCAGCATTGGCGTTGTTGGCGAAAGGATTACGTCAACCTTTTTGAAGGCGCTTTCAAAGTCCTGTTCGATAAGGCGCCTGACAGCGAGGGCTTTCCTGTAATACCTGCCATGATACTCTGCTTTTGATATCTCCAATCCCCCAAGTATCCTCCTAAGCACTTCCTCACCGCAGTAGTCTTCTATCTTCCTTCCGTATTTTCTTCCGTCAAACTTCCTTGTGCCTGAGAAGAACTCAACGTAGACCAGCGGATAATAGGTTTGTATCGCCAGATTCACGTATTTCAGGTTCACGTCAACGATTTTTGAGCCGGTTGCTGCAGCAAGCTTTTCTGCAGCAGCTTTTATCTTTTCATAAATCCTTTTGTCAGCGCAAAGCCGTTCAAAGTCGCCGCTGAGCCCTATTTTCAAGCCGCCAATCTTTTTCTTCAGCGCAGATGTAAATGAAGGGACAGGCTTGTCAAAAGTTGTCGCGTCGTATTTGCTTTTTCCTGCAATGACTTCCAAAAGCAACGCACTTCCATAAACGTCATTGCTCATAGGCCCTACCTGGTCAAGGCTCATAGCTAAGTCAACACTACCGAAACGAGAAACTCTGCCATAACTCGGCTTTACCCCAATCACACCGCAATGAGACGCAGGATTCCTTATCGAGCCGCCTGTATCC
>CAZBPE010000011.1:16871-19852 GCA_964493685.1 uncultured Methanosarcinales archaeon | reverse complement strand
GGGATTTTACCTGGGGCAGAAGGATTATCTGTTGCGCCAAACGCACTATTTTCCCCAGAGCTACCACAAGAAAACTCGTCCATGTTAGCCATCCCTATGATTATGCCGTCCTCAGCCTTTATTCTTTTAATGACGTCAGCATCAAAGGTTCCCGAGTAGTTTTCAAGCGCCCTTGAAGCGCAAGTAACCGGCAAATCAATGACAGAAATACAGGATTTTACAGCTATCGCAAGCCCAGCCAACTTTCCAGCTTTTTTCAGCTTTATCTTTTTGTCTACAGCAGCGGCTTCCTTCAATGCGTTTTCATTCACGTAAAGCAACGCATTTATCCCGCCGTTTTTTTCTTTTATTACCTTAAGAGAATTCCTTATGTTTTCAACAGCAGAAAGCTCACCGCTCCTTATCTTGGCTATCTTCTGTTGCAGCATTTTTACTTCTTCATTACGTCTGTTTTAATGTGCAGCTCCTTAAGCTGCTTATCATCAACATCCGAGGGAGAGCCATCCATCGGGCACTCAGCCTTCTTGTTCTTCGGGAAAGCTATTACCTCGCGGATGTCATTAAAGCCTAGCATCATAGCTACTGTGCGGTCAAAGCCCCACCCAATTCCCCCGTGCCCAGGCGCGCCGTATTTGTAAGCCTCAAGCAGGAATCCAAACTTGCTTTCAGCCTCTTTCTTGCTTAAGCCCACCACTTTTAGAACCCTCTCCTGAAGTTCAGGGTTATTTATCCTTATTGAGCCCGAGCCAAGCTCAACGCCATTCAAAACAAGGTCGTAAAGCTGGGCATCAACCTTTCCCGGCTCTTTCTCAAGCATTTCGACATGCTCCTCTTTTGGCATCGTGAAAGGGTGGTGGCTCGGCTGCCAGCACCTCTCATCATCGTTCCATTCAAACATGGGAAAATCAGTAACCCAGCAGAACCTGAACTCGCCCAGCTTGATTAGCTTCAGCCTGCTGGCGAGCTCAACCCTGAGCTTTCCTAGAACATCCGCAACAACCTTCAGCTTATCTGCAACAAAGAATAAAACATTTCCTTTTTTCGCTTTAGTCTGCTGAAGCAGCTTTTTCTGCACTTCTCCGCTGAAAAATTTCACTATTGAAGACTCAACGCCTTTATCAGTTGCCTTCATCCACGCAAGCCCCTTTGCGCCGTTCACCTTGGCCCATTCTATCAGGGAATCTATCTCGTTCCTGCTTAAGTCCTTCTCTGCAACGACGCATTTTACCTGCTCGGCGGACTTGAAAACATTAAAGTCAGACGTCTTTGCAGCTTCAGTGACGTCAATCAGCTCCATCCCGAAGCGCAAGTCAGGCTTGTCATTGCCGTATTTTTCAAAAGATTCCTTATAAGTGATTCTCCGGAAAGGCTTTGTTTCCTTCTTCCCTGCAATCGCCTCAAGAAGATGCTTGCAGCACCCCTCAACAGTTTCCATGACATCCTCCTGCGCCACAAAACTCATTTCCAAGTCAATCTGGGTGTGCTCTGGCTGCCTGTCCTGCCTCAAGTCCTCATCCCTAAGGCAGCGAGCCAACTGGTAATACCTGTCAAATCCCGCAATCATGAGAATCTGCTTGTAAAGCTGCGGGCTCTGCGGAAGCGCATAGAACTTCCCAGGGCTGACTCTTGAAGGCACTATGTAGTCGCGCGCTCCCTCCGGAGTGCTCTTTATCAGCAAAGGAGTCTCAATCTCAATGAAGCCGAGCCTGTTAAGGTATTCTCGCGCAGCCTGCGCTGCCTTATGGCGCATCATTATGCGCTGCTGGACTGCCGGGCGCCGCAGGTCAAGATAACGGTACTTCAGGCGGGTGTCCTCGTTTGCCTCTATGCCATCCTCTATCTCAATCGGAGGCACGTCTGCTTTTGTTATTATCTCAAGCTTGTCAACAAGCACCTCAACCTCTCCAGTCTTCATCTTCTTGTTAACCATGCCTTCTGGGCGGTGGCGAACCTTGCCCTCGGCGACAAGCACCCACTCCCTCCCGATGTGCTCTGCAGAAGAATGAGCGCTTTTGTTATGCGAGGGGTCAAAAACAACCTGAGTGATGCCGTAGCGGTCGCGCAGGTCTATGAAGATGACGCCGCCGTGGTCTCTCCTGGTTTGAACCCAGCCTGCAACCCTTACATTCTTGCCAATATCATTGGCAGACAATTCGCCGCAAGTATGCGTCCTGAGCACGCCCTTGAGAATTGAACAGCATTTTATAAAGATTGTGCAGGCAAACTACCTGATAAGCGTGTACAGGAAACTCGTTGAGGTCACAGCAGCCTTTTTAGCAGCAGCTGAAACAGCTTTGGAGAAACTTCCAACTGCAGATTTTACCCTGCCAGCAACATCGTCCGGTAGGTTAACGTGAGCATTACGCGCCTCTTTAACTATTCCGCTATAAACTTTAATGTTACCAACTATTCTCGCAGGCAGCATCACACCCAACCTATAAAAAGGCATCAAAGGAACTGTGAGCGCTGTAGCGATTTTATTTTCTACTTCTTTCCTCCCGTAAATCAGCCAGGCAGATGTAAATGCTGTATCGGCTGCCCAATAGTTCCCTAAGGCTTCCAGATTGCCGTCGCTTATCGTTTTTACTAATGCATAAACTCCAAACGGCAGAGCTGCCGCGCCATAAAGCTCAAGCGCCGTTATTAATCCAAACCTTCTGCCTTTGAAAGCCGTAAGAGACTCCTTCAAATAAAATGAGCGCTCTTTCGCGTAAGTTTCAAGGGCGCCAACCGCATACCTCACCCTTTGCTTAAAAAGCCCCCTAAGTGTATGTGGCGTTATTGTTTCTACCTCAACATTATCCCAATACTTGAGCTTCCCCCCATGCTTCATGGCAAGCGCTGTCAGCTCTTTGTCATCGCCATTGTGCCTGCCGCTGTGCTCCTCTAGTAATTCTTCAAGCGCACTTCTTTTATAAACTGCAGACGGTCCCGATACGCAAAACATTTTACCTTCTTTTTCGAGGAACCTATTAATAGAC
>CAZBPE010000011.1:14569-16847 GCA_964493685.1 uncultured Methanosarcinales archaeon | reverse complement strand
TCTTTTCTCACCTCATCTAAAAGTTCAGAAGAGAGATTGATGTAATTGCTATCTATGTCTGTTAAGAGAATAGTGTCAACTTCCTCAGGCAAGGATTCCACTGCGCTTCTGATAGCCCCTACCTTTTGCCCGTTGCAATCCATGAAACGAGCGCTAAATGACGGGTTATGCGAAGCAACGTAATAAGCAAGACGTTCTTTATTTCCGTTCGTTGAGGCGTCATCCACAACCACTACATCCGCCGTTCCCTCAAGCTTGCGTCCAAGTTCGTCAAACACATCCAGCCTCTTCTCTAGGTCTGGCTCGTTGTACTCCGGAACTATAACTGCTATTTTACTCATAAGAATCCTCCAAGTACATTTTTAATGCGTAATCTAGAACGTGGCTTTTATTCCTGAATTTGCCAGTTTCCACTAGTTTGTTAATCGCTAACACATGCGAACCCTCAATCGACACGCTTAGTTTGGTTTTCATTTGTTATGATACCCCACCGCTTGCGGCGGTCTGGTTTTTTATTTTATACTACTTAGCAGTAATAAATACTACTATTTAAATCTTTCTATTTTCCTCACTTGATGGTGGTTACATTATTGCCGCCATGAACCCCTCCAAAAATTATATAAATTGAGGCAGTAGCTTCAAGAGAGAGGTGGTGAGGTTGGCTTTGCGAGTCGCTATCAACGGTTTCGGCAGGATAGGCAGGCAGGTCCTTCAGGTTGGCATAAACGAGAAAGGCATAGAGTGGGTTGCTGTCAATGACATAACAACGCCAGAGGAGCTAGCATACCTGCTTAAGTACGATTCTGTCCACGGAAGAAGCCCTGTTGAAGTGAAGGCAGGAGAAGGCTGCCTCCATGTTGCAGGCAAAAAAATACTCATCCTGTCAGAAAAAGAGCCTGAAAAGCTCCCATGGAGCCGGCTAAAGATAGACGTTGTTGTTGAGAGCACTGGGCTTTTCACAAGCAAGGAAGACGCTGAAAAGCACCTAAGGGCAGGGGCAAGGAAAGTAATCATAACAGCGCCGGGCAAAGGAGACGTCTTCACTGTTGTCAAGGGCGTCAACAGCGACAAATACAACAAGAACACGGAATTCGTTGTGTCAAACGCATCCTGCACAACAAACTGCCTTGCGCCCATGGCAAGGGTTCTTAACGACAATTTCGGGATAGTGCACGGAGCCATGACAACAGTGCACAGCTACACAGCAGACCAGAAGCTTGTTGACGCGCCTCACAAAGACCCGAGAAGGGGGAGAAGCGCGGCAGTAAACATAGTTCCTACAACCACTGGCGCTGCAAAGTCTGCAGGCGACGTCATCCCAGAGCTGAAAGGGAAACTGAACGGGCACGCCCTTCGCGTCCCAACCCCAGACGGCTCAATAACAGACTTTGTCTGCGTTGTAAAGAAGCCAACAACAGCAGAGGAAGTCAACGCAGCCTTCAAAAAGGCAGCAAGCGGCTACATGAAAGGAATAATAGAATACACCGACGAGCCGATAGTAAGCTCCGACATAATAGGAAACCCCCATTCCGCCATATTCGACAGCGCGCTTACCATGGTGATAGACGGCGTTCTCGTAAAGGTAATGGCGTGGTATGACAACGAAATCGGCTACAGCAGGCGGACAGTTGACATACTGAAGACGCTTGTTTGAGAAAGTTTTATAAACGCAAATCAACAAGGAATATCCAAGATGAAAAAAAAGAGGGTTGTCGGATACAAGCTTGCGCCGCTTTCCGGAGGCTTCACCCTTACAGGGCTTCTCGGCTTCATTGTTGTCTCAATATACACGCTTTACGGCAGGCTGGACGCAACCTGGGGATTCACATTCATCCTGATATTCCTGTCCATGTTCATAGCTTCAATCATATCAATAACCCCGCCTTTTCCTAAAGAACTTGACAAGAGAAAAAGCTAATTCTGCCTGTCAAACTTTTTCCTGCTTGCCTTTTCCTTGAGGTAAACAACGTGGCTGGCCCTCTTGTCAAAGAACTCGGAAGCTATGCTTATGATGTCCGCATGGCTTAGCTTCATATTCCTTTCTGAGGCAAGCTTTTCAGCGTCATCAAGGCACTCCTTAAACAGCCCAGCCTGCTCCTCCCTTGCCTTCTGCTCAACATCCCTTTCCTCGTCTTCAGAAAGAGTTATCTCAACCCATTTAGGATAGACAGAGCCTTCCGTATGCTTCGGGAAACGCTTGTAAAACGCCATACGAAAAAGGAAGTTTCCTGCTTATAAAAATCTTTGTCAATAACCTTTATAACTGATAATTAATGCC
>CAZBPE010000011.1:0-14559 GCA_964493685.1 uncultured Methanosarcinales archaeon | reverse complement strand
AACAGATACCTTCTGGCGGTTGCAGTCGCCGCGCTTTTGTTCTACGCCATTTTTGTCCACGGAAGGCTTTATGGCGAGATAAACGGCAGCTTCATCAGCTACGGCTTTGCAATAAAAGAAAACCCGCTTCCTTTCTGGGTGCCACAGCTTTCAGGCGGCTACCCATTATACGCAAACCCTGAAGTTCCAATGTTTGGAATACTAAACCTCATGCTGCTGCTAATCCCTGATGTGATGCTTGCATTTAACATTGCGATTCTTGCCCATATTCTTATAGCCGGAATGGGCGCTGCGCTGCTTGGCTATGAGCTTACCCGAAACAGGAAAGCCGCAGCAGTTTCAGGAATTTCCTACATGCTTGCAGGAAGCTTCGCATTCTCAGTGCTGACTGCAACAATGCCTTTTCTTTACCCGCTCGCATTCCTTCCATTGGTTTTCTTTTTCTCATACAGGGCGCTTCACAGAAACACGCTAAGAAACTCGCTTGCAGCGGCAGCGCTTCTCGCATACCAGATAATCTCTGGAGGAACAATACACTTTCTCTGGACGCTGCTCGGCGTCGGGGTTTTTCTCGGCGTTTATTTCCTGTTCGCTCTTATACAGCTTAAAAAATCAGAAATGAAAAAAATAATCTTCATCGGAGCTGTTCTCCTGATTTTCACAGCAGGCTTCTCGGCAGTCAAGCTGCTGCCGTCGCTTGAATTCAACAAGCTGACAAACAGGGCAGAGGAAGTCAGCTACGACGATTTCATATGGAAACACACCCAGATTACCCCTTTAAAAATACCTTCCTCAATGTTCGGCACAGGAGTTACGATGATGCGCACAGGAGCTGTCGTCTTCCTCCTTGCAGCATCAGCTTTTTTCGCTTTTAGAAGAAAATACGTTATTGCCTTTGCAGCAGTATCATTAATTGCCCTTCTGATTGAGATAGGGACACCGCTAACAAAGCTCGCCTACAGCCTGCCCGGTTACGACAAGACAAGGCAGATATACAACGTCCTTGGCATTTTCTCGCTGGCGGCTGCGGTTTTTGCCGGAATCGGATGGGCTAACATCCTGAAAAAAATAAAATCAAGGCAAAGCTTAGCAACAGCGGCAGTCATCGCCCTAATCATGCTGGAGCTACTCGCTTTAGGATACCGCATACAGCAATATCCTTTTGAGCGCAATTTTGAGAGGCAGCTTCAGGAAAACACGCTTTTGAAAAACGTAAGCGCAGACAACGGCTATTACCGCCTTCACCTCTACGGAGAGGACTTTGTAGGGCTCTCCCTGACAAAATACGCTGTCCCGCTTGGAATAAGGATGCTCGACTGGACAACAGGCAACGTATGGTTCAACGACTACATCCAGTTCACGACAATAGCGGGGCAGCAGAACTCTGCAAAGATGTGGGGCATAGCCAACGTAAAGTATATCGCATCAAAGCAGCCGCTTGACATAAGCGGGCTCGAGCTGGCAGGAGAGTTTGAGGAATGCAGCGACTGCGACTTAAAGGCAAAATACCTTTACAAGAACAAAGAATTCCTTCCAGAAGCATACACTGCGCAGAAGGCTGTCCTTATTCTTGGAAGCTCGCCTGCAGCGCAGCAGCTGAAATACCAGCTTCTGCTTGACGCCAGCTTCAACCCGAAAACGGCAGCGCTGATAAGCTCAGAAACTCTTCCCGAAAACCTCGGCAGGTTCAGGCTTATAATCCTGACTGAGAACCCCGGCGGAAGCGACAAAAACGAGCTTGAGTCTTATGCGAGAAACGGCGGCATTGTAGAGCCAAACATATTCCAGGGAGGCAGCAGCTTAAGCTACGAAACAGTCGCTGAATTTCTTTCGTCAAACAACAGCAAGCTCATCGAAGCTGAAATAAACGCCTTTGAACCGCTGAAGATTGAAGCAACCGCAAAAGAACCCGGCTTTCTTGTCCTTAGCGAGAAGTTTTACAAGTTCAAGGAATGGAAGGCAGAATCAGAAGGGAAGCCTCTTGAAAAATTCAACGCAAATATTTACTCAACAGCAGTCTACGCCGGCAAGGAAGAGACAATTCTTTTTGAATACGCGCCAAAAACTTTCTACAAGGGGCTTGCCATAACGATTTTGACAGCCCTCGTTTCGCTTGCCTTATTAATAAGATTTAACTGCAAGGGCCTGTCTGGACGCAATACGTCTGCGGCGTCAAGCTGACCCAATGCAGGGAAAACCGGTACTTGTACTCTTTTGGAACCTTCCCGATTTCTGCAAAGCTCTTGTAACCTTCTTTTTTCCCAGCTGAAGCGTAATCGCCATCCCTTATCCTGACGCTCAGATCCAAATAGTAGTTCCTGTAAACGCGATAGGTTGTGCCTGGCGCTGAGCTGCAGCAACCACCCTCCTCACAACTGCTGCAGCATACTGAGCAAAAGCTTTTGGTGTCGCATGAGCCTGTTTTTGATGTGTCATAGCTCTCAAGAGACCAGTCCAGCTCAACGCCATCCCTGCTGTAGCCGTTTAAAATCCCTTCAATTTCTGACTTGCTGAGCAACGGCGCGTCCTGGATTTTCCAGATTAAAGATTTTACGAGCTCAAGCAACCTGTCGGCCTTTGCAGTAACCTCGTTAAAATTCCCTATCAAATCAATATCGCTGTTCTCCCTGAACGAAGGCAGTAAGTATAGTTGACTCTGCTGCTGCCGATGCTTACCGGTTTCTCAGCTTTGCCAACCAGTTGAAATTTCCCCTCAGTCCTTCCATCACAGCCTCCGCCTGAGCAAAAAAGCTCGCCCGGCTTTCCAAGAACCAGCTCGTAATTATTTTCAGGAAGCTTCACGTCGCTTTCCTTATTGTATGCGGCAATGTGGGGGTTCAGCTTTTCCATAAAATATTTGTTGAATGGCGCAGTGTAGTCTCCAGGAACGCACTTGTCAACCACAGCCGCCGTGCAGCTTCCCTGAGGCGTCACAGCAGAGCCCTTGCTCCACAGAACACGGCCGTTAGAGCTTCCGCACTGGCTCCCGCCATAATAAAACCCGTTGTAAGCCAAATCGTAAATAGAGCTCTTCATTGACATACCAACAGCATTGTCAAGGTAAAGCAGCGCACTATCCGCCTCGTCATACGTTGATAGCATCATGGAAGCGCTGCTGCCAGCCCCGCCTATTGTGTTTTTAAGATTATTGTACTTCACAGTTAACCCCAAAAGAATCATAATCAGCACGCTTACTGCTATTATTGTGAGAATAAAAGTAAATGCATCCACTCCTTTTTTGTTTTTTATAAGCTTTTTCATGGCAGCGGCTCAGAAGCATCCTCCCCATAAATCAGCAAGTTCACCGTAACACCATAATTATCAAGTGTTGGCAGCGTCCTGAAAGCGCTGCCTTTCGCAACAATTGGATTGCGGTAAGCGCTGGTGAGCTGCCCGTTGTCAAAATGAAAGCCCGACTTCATACCGTAACTGACGCTTACCATAGGCGAAACGTAAAACCCCTTAAGCGCAGGATTCCCTTCCCTGCTGCCTTTTGAATAAAGCCGCCTCTGAAAAACAGCCTTTGTCACAGCATCAAAAACATCCCCGACCCTTCCGTCATCCCTGTAAACGTAAAGCGCGCTTATGAATTCCGCATAAGTCTGGTCAGCATAAACCTCAGGATGCTCGTTAAGGAATTCCAAAGCCTTAGCCTTGTCAAAATGCGTCCAGTCCATTTTACCATCATCTATGCTGTTAATCCCGTCCCTGAGCGTTTTCCCGTCAGGCATTTTCGTAGCCAGATACGCGGAAAGCTGCTCAGAAGCCCTCAGGTTAGCCAAACCGCCCTTATCAACATCAATGCCCCGCTCAACCGCCTTCTTGCTGCTCCCGCAGCCGCTCAAAGTTAAAGCCACCATTGTAAAAAGCAGAAACACCCCGAACACTAAATAGCTAATCAAACTATCCAAGCCAAACTGAGCCTTTTTCCTAGTCATTCGGGGTTATCACCACTGTTTCAAGCACCGCGCGCTTTCTTTCAGCCCCTTCAGGGGTTGCAGCATAAACGTATCTCGCCTCAGGGTGGGGAAACTTCCTTCCAGTCCCTGAAATTTCACTGTCCCCGCCAACAACTATCGCGATTGGCTGCCAGTTAGCGTAAGCTTCCTCATTAAGGTAAGCCTTGGCCAGCTCATTATCTGAAAAGTCGCTAAGCACGAACCTCGCTGCCATCTCATCAACCTTGGCGCCAAGGGAAGACTTGAGGTTACCGCTTGTCAGCCTGCCCACATCAACAAGCCCAGGATAAACCCTGCCCGTGTAGCTGTCATAGCGCGCTATTCCCTCATGCGAGAATTGCAACCTGTGAAGCAGTATGTGGGATTCAACATCACTGACATCGACTTTTGTAACAATAAACCCCAATATTAACCCCGAAGTCGCCAGTATCACTATGACAAGGTATACAAACCTCGGTATCCACATAAGCATCTCATACGATATGGTCTGCCCCTTCCTATTCACACTTAACCACCTTTCCAGCGCAGCCCTCGCCATCCATGCTCCCCGCTTTTTCGCAAACAAGAATCGCATTCTTTCCAGCTATTGAAATCTCGCTGTTACCGTCTTTTTTAAACTTCTTTGACAATACAATGCTTGCCGGCTTATTGCACGCCTTAACGTCAAGAACCGTCACAGTTACGAAATTGCCCATCCTAACCTTAAGCCCTTCCGGATTGCCGTAGCTTTTATATTTTGCATCAGAAGCCGGAACGCCTATAACCCTGTAGGAAACCTCCCCCTTCCCATCCCTTACAATGACTTTCCCGCCAACAATGTCAATCTTGTAGCGATAATTTCCAAGGCCGTAAACAAAGTCAATATCGCCAGGAGAGGCGTAAACAGCCTCAATAGCCATAGCCAAGTCCCTCGCTATGAAATTCTTCTCAAGCAAAGTCCCCTCAAGGCGCTGGGACGCGTCCCTGAGAAGGTCAATCCCCGCAACAGAAGCGAGGACGAAAGCAGCCACAAGAAACCAAAGCTCTATGTTTGAATACTGCCCTCTTTTTCCACCATGCATAAGCGAAACACTGGAGTATAGATTTAAATTACTTGCGGTAGCCCTACTTCATCTCCCTTGCCTTAAGAGTCTTCCCCGACAGCAAAAACTCCAGCGTGAAGGATTTTCCATTCTTCCCGCCTTCAATCTTAAGCCCCCCGCCACCTCCAGAACTATCACCCCAGGATGTACTGCCTCCACCGCCTCCACCACCAATCCCGCTTATCGTTCCGCCAGGGTAGCCCTTGCATTTCAGAACCTTGTCCTTGCCCTTAAATGCGCATATGCACGAATTTGAGCGCGCTCCGCACTGCTTAGGCCTGTAAAAATCACCTGCGTTCAGCTGCTCAGAGTTGAAGCTGACTATCGCTGCATCCTTGTCAACATAGCCGTAAGCAATAACCGTCTGCCCTTCCTCAATGCCACGTAACTTTACAATAATGTCGTCCATGCTCTTCAGCGTAGAAGCCTCAGCCTTCTCCTTAGGGCCGAAAAAGTGCCAAACCGCAGTAAGCAAAAGAACGGTTACTATCGCTCCGATAACAAACTTGAATATGCTTATCAGCATAAAAGCCGAGATTGCCTTCTTTCCCTTCATTTGTTAATACCCCTTGCCTGCAGCGGCTGGGATTCTTATTTTCCAGCCTGACTCTTTATGCAGCAGTAAGGCTTTGCAGCGTCCTTCTTGTCACAGCCAAGCCCGTAAACCTCCTCGCCATTATACTTATTGCCGCACACACCTGCCTCATAGCAGCCATCAGCATTTGGCTTAAGCACAGCGCCAGACTGCTTTGAGCACTCGCCCCTGTCCTTGAAAAAAGGAACGACACCGCCAGTCACGTTTGAAAATATCGCAATGGTAACAATAATAACAACCAGCACAATGGCAGCAATAGCCATCGTATTCAACGTCATCCCCTCAGCTTTTTTCATACTTTCGCCTCCCATCATTTACTTTCCCATCCTTTATGCTCCCTTAAGTCAGTCCACCCAAGCTTGTCACGAAGCGTCACTATGACCTGCCTTTTGACTTTGCAAACAGCTAACGGGTCTGGAGATAAAGGTCCCTCGCAATAGTAATAGTCGCTAAATTTTGTCGCCACCATTATTTTTAAGTATTCAGACCACACGCTGTCAACCTCTTCAGGCGTGCAACCTTCAAAGTTATCACGTGCCAATGCTGGCTTGTGCTTGCATCTGTTCCTGTCTCCAATATCGGCTTTGCTGTAAGCAGCGCGAACCAGTGCGCACTTGTCTCCCTGCTGGCCACAACCGTTCGGATTTGATTTGAGCACAGCCTTCTTTTGAGCGTCAACATCACAGTCCTTCAACGAGAGTTCGTCCATACCCTTTTTATCTCCAGGCCCCCTTTTTACACACCCTTTAAGCCCTCCTTTAAACAATTGTATGTAAGCATCGTCAAAAAAACCCATAGAAGTTTCATACGCGCTTAGCATTTTTTCCCTACCGGGCCCGCTGAAAACTTCTATCTTGAAATAGTGCCTTCCAGAAGGCTGATTAGCTGGCGTTTTGAAGGAAGCATCACTACCCTTAACAGTGTCTACAGACACAGAAATGGCGCTCTTGTCGCTTTCCAACCTTTTATACGAATGAGATATGACATAACTTCCATCTTTCATTTTTTCTGAGCTGCCAAGCAGTTCCCACGAAAGGCTCAGGCTCCTGTCGTCATTAACAGCCGCAATTAGCTTGCTTATTATAGGACCGGTGGCGCTGTCAAGCCTTTTATTAAGATTACCCATTATCTTACTTTCCCATTCTTTGAGTTTAGAACCCGTAGGAAGCCTTTGCCAGCCGTTCTTGTCAAGGAAAGCATAAACCCCATCAAACGACCCTTTCGTTCCATGGCTGCATTGAAGGGACTGCTCTACCGCAAGCTGCTTGTATCCTTTAAGCTTATCAGCATACTTATAGTAGTCTGCTTCAAACCCGGTTCCTTCTTTTTCATTAATTATTTTAAGCAGCCTTACCCTTGCAAATTTCGTATTTAGTTCGTCTATCCTGTTTTTGTCGCAATTCTCAAACTTTTTGAAAATGCCGGGTTCAGGCTTAACGCACTTTTCAGGCGCAATATCTTCATTAAAAATTCTTGTTATATCCTTCTGCGTCTCAAGCGTCGCGCTCAAATCCTTCTCCATAAACGCCTTCTTGCATTCTATAACATTGCACCCTTTGAAAACATTGTTCCCGCAGCCTTTTACCGGCTTGTTCAAGGTTTCAACATACTCCTCATCATAAAGTCCAAAAAGCATGTCTTTGCTGACAACGTCGCCATTAGTCAGGAAAACCTCAATTGTAAACTTGTGCCAGCCAGTCCTTCCAAGAGCCTGTCCTTTTCTTGTTTCTTCTATCTTAACGTCTGGCAATGGCGGGGAACCTTGATTGTCGTTTAGAATAGTTAAAACATTTTCCTTTAAACTCAGTTCGTCAACTTCCGCCCTTTTAGAAGGCAAAATGTCAACATCACCACTATAACTTCTTGAAACAACAGTCTTCAGCACATTCCTGTAATTGCCAAGTATGGAATACCTTGTGCTAAATGTTTCTCCGTCTTTATTTGGCGCCACAGTAAAATACCCTATTGAAGGCTCCCCGAAGCCGAGCTTGTCCTCAAAAAAGGCGTAAGCCTTGTGGGCAGTTCCCGGTGCTACGGAAGAGAATATGGATGCGATAATAAACACCACTGCAAAATTTATTGCAATCTTCTTAATGGCTTCCCACGCCATCTAACCACCCAGCCTCTGAAGGAAGCTGACGTCAAGCTTGCCTGCGCCGAGCCCTATTATGATAAGCAGGACAACAAGCACTATCAGCACCAGAACCCAGCCGCTCAACTCGCTCCAAGCGCCCTGAACTTTCCTTCCTTTCAGCATTTTGCCTTTTTTGTTTTCTTATATTATTTCTTATATTAATTACTTTGCGTTTCAACGAACTCCCGGCAGCCAAGCTCATCCTTCAAAATCTTAGGAGTTTCATCAGGGTTCCACACCCTTAAAAAGTTAAAGGCAGCCCATTCAGGCGGCGAGTCGGGATTGAAAAGGCTTCCAACCAATTGGGTTGCTGCGTAAACTCCAATTCCAACGCCAACAGCAGCGCCAGCCACGATTATTACAGGCACGGAAACAGGAGCAGTCGCTATGACTACTGCAACGCCAACCCCTGCTGCAATGCCAACGCCAGCTGAAATGGGCGTTATCACCTTGCCAGCCGTGCTCTGCGCGAGCAACTGCCTCTTAATCTTCTCAAAATTATCCTGACCCTTCGCGTAAACGAAAATGACAGCATACTTGTTCTCCCCTTCTTTGTTGCTCAGGTAACCCTGGTCCTCAAGCTTCAGGTTTTTCCGTTCAATCTCGCCCAGAACCTCGCCTGCTTTGGACGTTTCAAAGCTGCCTAGGTAGTCATAGTAATACATATTTTCCGTCGGGCTTGGAGTTTTCAAAAGGTAGTCTGTGAAGCCTGTTACCGGCTCCTTTGTATTTACGTCAACAATGTAGCAGACATTGCAGAAAACGCCCTTGCCGCTGAAAAGGTTAAGCTTGCCCTGACCGAACTGGCGCCAGCAGCCGTACATCGCCCTTGCAAGCTTTTCCTTAGCCTCCTTTTGGCTATAGTCCTTCTTGAGCTCCAGCTTCCTCGTAGGGCAGTCAATCTCAGAGCCAAGCTCAATGCCTACAACATGATAACGCGCGTTCCTCATAACGCTTGCCCTGCACTGCTCCTCAACAGAAACGTCATTGGCAGTCATGCTTATCTTGCCTGTAAAAGCAAGAAAAACAACCGCCATAACAACAATAAGCATAAACCCTGCTAGCTTCGTCTTCGCAAGATCGCCTTTCTTTGACATATCAGTAAAGCCTCTTGCACTTTTCAGGACCATTACCAAACACTTCTGCCGTAGGGATAAAGCGCACAGTCATCGGAAACCTCACGGTAGCTATTATTTTAATAACGTCCAGCTTTCTAAAGCCCTCTGCCACTTTTCCGAAAACAAAGCCTTTTACGGTTGGAGGGCTGGTTGCTTTGCATCCGATAGAATACGTAAGGTACCCATCAATATTCTCAAATTTACCCTCCTCATTAACGACGCTGCAGTCAACTATCCCGCCATTAACCGGCGGCTTTTTAACGTCTGGCCTAAACGGCACCCAATTGTATTTATCATCCATAAGGCCAACCGATATTTTCTTTATTGTGAAAACCGTAGACCACTGCTGGTTTTTGTCAAGCTTTATTTCCTTTTCACTGCCAAACGCAGCAGGCAGCTCCGGCGGCGCATTCCCGCCCGTAAGGAACTCAACATAGCTCTGGCCCCCTATAATCATGCTTTTGCTGTTGGCGTATTCATAAAAGTCCTTATCTGTTATTGTTACCGGGTCAAAATCCTTGTCAAAAAATACTTCCGAGCAGCTGAAGCAGGCAGTCTCGTCACTGTCCACTTCAGCCTCACCCTGCCCTGTGCTTGCAGAATAAACAGTGTCGCTCGCCGCTCCAAAGCTTTTCCAGCACTTCGTCATCTCGCTAAGTATGAAATCCTTAAGCTGGCTCTCCCTTTTTTTCTTGTTGTCTTCTGTTGCCAGTTCTGTATTAACATTGTCAACCTTGATGTTGTCATTGCTGACGTAAGCGTAGCGCTTCGGACAGTCAAGATAAAACGGATTCGGGGCGTCCAGCCTAAAAAGCTTCATGTCTATCCCGACGTCAATGCTGGCAAGCATGGTATTAAGCCTGCACTTCTCAACATCCAGCGTGGCTGCGGCAACGTCACTTGTCCTTATGAAAGGGCCGAATACAGCCAATGCAACAACCAAAGCCAGAATTATCTGCGGAAGCTCCCTTTTCGCAAGCCCACCCTTTCCTTCAAAAAGCATGTTCAGCTCCTTGTAAGTATTCCCTTCATGACGATGACTACCGCCAGAATAGCGGCTATAATCAGCACTGTGGCGAGCAGGTTCATCTCTGAAAAGTCAGCCTTCTTACTGCCGCTCATAGACTGGAAACGGCAAAAACAGTATATAATGCTTACGGTGAAGCTCGGAACATGATGCCAGACATAAATAACCCATAAAAAGCGAAGAAATAAAAAACGCGTCAAACCACCGCATTGCATGCGAAAACTGGAGCTTGTAGTTTCAAAGGCGTTTAAATCCCTTGCGAAAGCTGAAGACAAGCTCGTTAATTCCGCTTACGCTTCAAGATTTGCAATAAAGCACCCGGCTGTTGCCGGTGTCATAGGCGGAGCGGGCGTTGCTGGAGCAGTGGCTTACCTTTACTCTCAAACCTTCCAGTTCGGAGTAAAGTTTGGGTTTGACATTTACACTCTTGCAATTCCTGCCACAGTTTTAGGAACAGGATACTTTCTTTACGATTTAGCAAGGCAGCACAGGGAAGTCGCTGATGCTCTCTATTGAAAAGTTTTACGAGTTGAGCGGAAAGAAAGGAAACCAACGAAAAGCTGCGCTTTTGCTTTCCACGATTTCTTTAGCTGCAGTCAACGGATACGCTTACAATTCAGGGCTCCCGCTGGAAACGCTGGCAAGAATGGATGTAGTGGCGGCACCAGCAACATACCTTTCCGCGAGGGCTTTTATGAACGCATTAAAGCCGATTAGCAGCATGGTAACATTCACTGCAGCAGTAAGAGAATGGATTGCAATTCTTGCTTCAAAAGCTACAGGAAATAAGCAACTTCACATCAAAGCGCTTGAAAGCGACTCAAGGAATTTCCCCTCGGCGCAGACAAAAATGGAATTGGCAGACGCTTATTTCAACGCAGGAAAGCTTGACGAAGGGCTGCTTCAGGCAAAAGAGGTAATGGAGCAGAAAACAGACCTGCTGCCCAGTTTCACGCCACGGGCAGGCAGGAAAAAAATAGAGGCTATAGCCCAAGCTCACAAAGCCATAAGAACCGGCAAGGCAAGCCACGCTGATTACATCGAATTTTCAAGAAGCTGCCACGCGATAGGCGAAACCGGGAAGGCTGAGCAAACCATAATGAAAATGGCCCAGAGATTTCCATCGATTGAAAGCGACATACTTTCAGCAATGTTTCTCGATGCAAGCGGAAATAAACAAAAAGCTGAATCTTACTGGAATTCGGCAGTTACGGCTATTTTCTCAAAGCCCGAGCTAAAGGTTCTTCCTGTAAGCGAGCAGGGAGCGCATAACGTCAGAAGGTACGGGCCAGCGCCAATGATAGCGAGCACCTTTGTTTTCAAGGGAGCAGACAGTTACGAACAACACGAATTCGAAAAACGCACGATACAGGGAGTAAGGCAGAGCCTCAAAAGCAGCTTCTACGCACTGCCGCAGGTTGTTGCCGAATTCGCGCACAAAAACGGCGGCGTAAAATACGAGCTCGTGCTCCGTTACCTTGAAGGACAAAGCCCAAGCGAAATGCAACAAGCAGGAACCCTTTCAAGTAAGCATGTTCTTTCAATAATAGACTATCTCTCATGGATACACAAAAGCGTCAAGCCGGAGTTGAGCAGAAAGGGCAGAATAAACATGGACGCAAAGCTTGAACAGATAGTCAACAACAGGCATCTCTGCTTGCCTGAGCTGCTGGCGGACAGCATTAAAGCCAACATTGTCTTCATCGTTGAAGAACAAAAAGATTCACCACATGTTTTTGCAAAGGACCCGCACCCTGCCCAGTGGAGGTTTGGAAGAGACTACCTTGCGGCGCTTGACTGGGAGGACATGGGAGCAACATCCCTGTTCATCGACTCTGCAAAGTTTTACATACACCCCGATATCCTGTTTACTGAAGACACGCTTGACGCAGTTCACGGAGAAGCAGCAGCGCTATACCGCGACGGGCTGTTTGCAAGCGATTCAGCGTTCAGGAAAAGACTGCTCGACGCTATGCTGTTCCAGGCTCTTTCATTCGCCTCGGCTTGGAGCTTTCCCGAAATGAGCCACATGCGAGCAAAAAGAGGCGTCGCCATAGGAAAAACTTTTCCGGTGTTTGAAATGATAAGGCGCAGCCACGGCAACCATTATGGCCAGAACAGACTAAGCTACGATGCTTTGGAAAATGATTTTAACGTTCTGCAGGAGTTCATGGCATTCAAATAGCTGCGTTCTTTTCAAGAATGACAAGGTGCGCCGGCAGCGGCGAAAATATGACTCTTTTTGAAACCACCTTCAGCAGCGTTCTCCTGACGAATCTTCCTATTTTCTCAGGATTCAGCCGGTGCAGGTGAAGCTTTCGGCACATCAATGGGTTTTTGTAAACAACGCATGCGGAAGGGAGCGCAGCAAACCCCCTTACCTGTTCCATAGGAAAAACAAGAACAACCCCGCCTCGATTTTTCGTTACCCTGCACATCTCGCACAAGGCTTTTTTCAGGTCGGGTATGTGCTCAACAGTATGCAGGGAAACAACCTTGTCAAAAGAACCGTCCCTGAAACCAAGAGATTCTGCGTTCATGCAGATGAGGTTGCCAAGCCCGCTTTTTTTAATGGCAGCTTCGTTCACGTCAATGCCTATTACTTCCTTACAATACCCTGAAAGCTTTCTTGTAAAACGGCCAGAGTTGCACCCGACTTCAAGCACTCTGTCGCGCTTTTCCGGCTTCAGCTCATTCAGGACGTGCCTGTGTTCAAGCGCTTCCTGAAGCGTGTGAAAGATGTTCGTATTCCAATCGCAAAAAAGCCGCTATAACTGATTTTAGAACGCATCTTCCTGCTTTTTTATTTTGTATTTTAAAATCTTTTGGATTTTGTCCAGAACTTCACGCTTCTCGGCGTTCTTTCCTCTTCGGCTTCCAGTTTATTTGCTGCAACCCAGACCTCCTACCGTGTAACTGATTTATTTCAATATTAACAAAAATATTATGCGAACTATGTTTTCGGCATTTTTGCAATGATTATTTTAGAAAACCGCAAAGTATTTATATATAAATTATATAAAACATAGCAGAAATCGGGGGTTAAAAGAGGCGTTTTTAGCTTTTTTTATGCCCAAAGCAGCTGAAAAAATGAAACTGACAGACAAGAGAATCGAGGAAATCGTAAGCGAGTCCATTGGAGATGACGCAGTCAAGATAGTCAGATTCATTGGCATCAAGAAAGACGTTTCAGAGTTCAAAATATCAACCGGGCTCAAGATGGAAATACAGGAAGTAAGGAACATCCTTTACAGGCTCCACAGCAAGAACCTTGTAACATATAAGCGAAGGAAGGACAACAAGAAGGGATGGTACATAAGCTACTGGACATTCAGCAAGGACATGGTAAAGGAGCTTTCAAAAAAGATAAACATAGAAAAGCTTGAGAAGTTCAGGGAAAGGCTGCAGGTTGAAAGCAGCAACTTAAACACATTCTTCCTGTGCCCAAAGGCGTGCACAAGGATGGACTTCCATAACGCAATCAGCCACAATTTCCGCTGCCCCGAGTGCGGCGCGCTAATGCAGCAGCAGGACAACACAAAGACAATAAACTTCTTGAAAGAAAAAATCAGGGAAATAGAAGCGGTTGCGTAGAGACCCGTATTTTATGATTAAATGCGACAAGTGCGAGCGCCTTTTAACAGTCCTTCACGTCCACAAGAACAGGGCTTTCTGCGGCAACTGCAAGGCGTGGATAGCGTGGACGCAGGCTGCCTAAGCCTTCCACCTGCCTTATTTTCGTGTTCTTGAAGAGAAACTCCCTAAAGTAATTGTCAACCTCAACGCCGAGATTCTGCAATTGAGTTTTCAGCTTCCCGTAAAGACGCTTTCCCTCAATGTCCAAATCGGTGAGGATTACCACCTCATTATTGATGGCCGCAACATCGTCTATTACCTTGTACAGAGGCATTTCATTCAAACAGAATATTCTCCTAACGCCAAGCCGCTGCAGGGCTTTCTTGTCCTTAACGCCTTCAACCACAACAAGCTTGTCAGTATTTCCCAGCTTGTCAAGAAATTCCAGAATGTCACTGGTTTTTTGCATCGAAAGCCCAATAAGCCTACATGCTATTTAATCATTTCGGCGGCAACCCAGAAACGCAGGAAAAGCTTTATATACTATAACTATCATTTCACTATTAAAACGCTATGAGGTGGTTTTTGTGGCAGAAACTACATTGACGCTTAAATTCAGGGGAACCGAGGCAAACCTGCTTAACGAAATGGTTGGAAGCGGGCTTTTCAACACAAAGTCAGAAGCCGTAAGGGCGGCAATAGTTAACTACTCGCTAGCGCTAGGGCTGATGAAAAGAAAAGACATCTGGGGCAGGATACAAAAATTCCCAAAAAGGAGGGTCAGCCCTGCGCAGCTTGCCAAAGACCTAAAATCTGTTGACAATGCCTAAGCGCGCAGTTATAGACACTAACGTATTTGTTTACGGCTTCGAATTTCCTGAAAGCAACAGCGCAAAAATAATAGAGCTGATTAACGAAGGCGAAGTAGAGGCGGTTATCACTCTACAGGTTCTTAACGAAACTGTCAGGTATTTCAAAAATTTTCATGGCAAGGAACTTGCAGCCGAGTTCAGGCGTAATAGTTTAGTATCCTGAAGGGTTTTTAAGAATATTTTGCAGTCCCAATAA
>CAZBPE010000010.1:17474-20633 GCA_964493685.1 uncultured Methanosarcinales archaeon | reverse complement strand
TACATAGTTAAGAGTTGCAAAGTAGGCAAAAGCTGCCTTCTGAACTGCGCCAGGGTGCTTAAAGGACGCTGAAAGCAGTTCTGCTGCAAGTCTCAATGAATTATCAGAGGCTTCCATTTTAACGAACAAGGCGTGCTTGCGAGTCCTAGTATATAAATCTTTCTATTTTGACTACTATGAAGTGACTATTGATAGGAAGCAATGAATGATTCCATAGCGGTTGCGGATATATTGCAATTATTAAATCAGAAAATTCCTTTCCTCTGTCCTGTCGCTTATCTCGCCGCGAAGATTCTGCGTTATGAGTTTCTTAACTTCATCCTTACTGTAGTTTCCAAGCAGCCACGCAAGCTTTACAAAGGCAGTTTCAGGAAGCATATCCTCTCCCGGGATTACCCCAAGCGCAGTCAAGTCCCTGCCCTTGTCGTAAACATTCATTTGCACTCTTCCATAAAGGCATTGAGAAGTCATTACAACAACGCATCCTGAGCCAATGACGCTTTTTATTGCAGGATAAATCTTCTTGTGTATTTTTGTTATATCATCAGGAACCTGCCCTGGCGTGTGCCCAAGCCCGGTTCCTTCGACAATCAGCCCTTTGTAGCCCTTGTAGAATTCAAACTGCTCAGGCTGCATTTGTATATGTATCTTCATTAGCCCGACTTTTTCTTCCATTTTTGGCTTTATTGCAAGCTTTCCGCTGCCTTTGTTCCATTTGGTTATTACATTAACGTCCCTCGTTTCATAATTGACCCGTGCAATTGGCTGCGCGTTAACTGGCCTGAATGCGTCCCTTCGTGAAGTGTGAAGCTTTCTGGTCTTGCACGCCGGCAGGATTACGCAGTCGTTGTCGCTTATGCTCTCGTGCATGCAGATTGCAACTCCTGAAAAGTCTGTTTTTGCTATGAAGGTTGCAGCGCATAGGAGGTTCATTGCCGCGTCGCTGCTTCCCCTATCCGAGCTTCTCTGGGCTCCGACGAAGATTACAGGTACTGGAGCGCTTTCGATGATGAACGCCATTGCGGCTGCGGCAACTGCCAGATTGTCGGTCCCGATGCCAATAATGATTCCGTCAACTCCTTTCTTAACCTCATTTTCGATTGCCTTTGCCAGCAGCTCAAAGTGCTTGAACCTCAAATCATCAGACCACATGTTTCTTATGAAAACAGAATCAAACTTTGCTATTTCGCCGAGTTCAGGAAACATGTCCATCAAGTCTTCCGGCTTGAAGGATGAGTAAACAGAGCCTGTGCGGTAGTCAACCTTGCTCGCAATTGTCCCGCCAGTATGAAGGATTGATATTTTTGGCAGCTTTCCGCCGCTGCTTTTTTCTTTTTTCGCAGCCGCTTTGGTTTCTTTTATTGCTGGCTGCGGCAGCAGCGTTATTTTCCTGATTTTCTTCCGGTCTATGCCGATGTTGTAGCCGGAGTCAAGCTTTATTATGACAGTGTCCTTTTCAAGTTCTGGGCTTTCAAGAAGTATGCCTTTAATAGTTTCTTCAGAAGTCGCAACTTCTATGTAATCGCCTGTTTTTGGCTGTTTCATTAAATGTTAGACCCTCATCAGCGCATGGTGCTTTTCTTCGAGCTGCTTTATCTTCTCTTCTATTCTCAGTTTCCTGAGCTCAAGCTGTTTCTTCTCGTTATGGCTCCTTACGTATGGAATTTTCCTTTCAAGGGCTATAACCTGAGCTTGCAGGTTTCCTATGTCGGTAGCTAATCTTGCCGCATTTGCCGCTGCTTCCTTTCTCTGCTCAGCAACTGTTTTTCCCATCGGTTTTCCTGTGAATGGCCACATAGGCAACACCTCTTCCAGAATAAATGCAGAAGCCAAGTTTTTAAATGTTATCAAAAACGGCAATTATCCCATATACGACGGCCTTTCTTCCTTCAGCTCCTTTGCCCTCGCTGAGGTCAGCGTTTCCCTTACCTGCTCATAGGCCTCCTCAACTTCCTTTGTCACTGACGGCTTTACTTTCTTGAGCGCTTCGGTGAAGTGATTTTCCTCAACAGACTTTGCGTTGAAGTTCTGCCTGAGCGCGAAGATGGCTGCTTCCCTGCATATGGCTTCAATGTCAGCTCCGACATAGCCTCCAGTCATTTTCGCCAGATTTTCAATGTCGACTTTTACAGGCATCCCTTTAGTGTGGACTTTGAATATTTCGAGCCTTGATTTTTCGTCAGGCACTGGCGTCAGCACCATCCTGTCAAACCTTCCCGGCCTGAGAAGTCCGGGGTCTACCATGTCAGGCCGGTTTGTTGCCCCAATTACTACAATGTCATACATGTCTTCAAGCCCGTCCATCTCGGTGAGCAATTGGTTAACAACCCTCTCGGTTACGTTAGTGTCGCCGCCTGTCCCCCTCTGGCGCAAGCGAGTCTATCTCGTCAAAAAATATGATTGATGGCGAAGTTTGGCGAGCCTTCTTGAACACCTCGCGGACTGCCTTTTCGCTTTCGCCAACCCATTTTGACAGCAATTCAGGCCCATTTACGAGTATGAAGTTTGCCTCTGATTCTGTTGCTACTGCCTTTGCCAGCATGGTCTTTCCTGTCCCGGGCGCCCCGTAAAGGAGAAGCCCTTTCGGCGGCTTGACTCCGAGCCTCTTGAACGCCTCTGGATTTTTTATGGGCCATTCAACCGCTTCTTTGAGCTCCTGCTTTACGCTGTCAAGCCCGCCTATGTCCGTCCATTTAACGTTTGGAACCTCTACGAGGACTTCCCTCATTGCGCTTGGCCTTACAACCTTAAGCGCCTCTTTGAAGTCGTTTTTTGTTACAACCATTCTCTCAAGGACTTCTTTTGGAATTGGCTCTTCCTCATCAAATTTCAGGCCGGGCAGTTCCCTCCTTAGCACGACCATTGCAGCCTCTTTTGCAAGCATTGATACGTCCGCACCGACAAAGCCATGGGTTATTGCCGCAATGTCGCTTAGGACTTTCTGCTTCTCCTTTTCTTCCAGGAGGGCGTACTTGCCCTTGGAAGCCTCCTTGCCAAGCGGCATGTTTCTCGTGTGAATTTTCAGGATGTCAAGCCTGCCTTCCTTGCCGGGAACGCTTATCTCTATTTCCCTGTCAAACCTTCCGGGCCTTCTAAGAGCGGGGTCAAGAAGGTTAGGAACGTTTGTTGCCGCAATTACGACTACCTTTCCTCGGCTCT
>CAZBPE010000010.1:8465-17464 GCA_964493685.1 uncultured Methanosarcinales archaeon | reverse complement strand
CTTCAGGCCGTCCATCAGCGCGAGAAGCTGCGCAACAACCCTTCGCTCAACCTCTCCGTGGACTTCCTCGCGCTTTGTTGCTATGGCGTCTATTTCGTCAATGAATACTATTGCAGGCGCGTTTTTCTCTGCGTCCTCGAATTTCTTCCTTAAGTTTTGTTCTGACTGACCGTAAAATTTGCTATTGTGAAGTAGTGACAAACCTGCAAGGAAACTGTCATCATCGACGGTAAAATCATATAACTCTTTTACGCCAACATGCGTGATTTCGGTTATGCGCTCCCAGCCAATATCTTGGCGCGTCAACAAGCGATACTCGTTGTTTAACATCGCGTCGTCTATTTTATTCTGAACTGCAATCTGGTGAAGCCTGTTGAGTGCGTGCCGCGTAAATCTTCCCTTGCCATACACATAATAGTCGTTGTTCCTGTACTCATTATAAGATACCGTTTCTCTTATACGTTTGATAAGCAGCTCAGGGAAAGGTATATTTGCGAACTCCTTGTGCCTCACTGCTTTGTCTATTAGTGAAAGGCGTCTTGGTGACTGTTTGTAGTTCAGAAAAGAGTTTTCTGCCTTTGTTGCCTCTTATCGCAAGCTCAAACATCATTCCTTTTGGGGTATTATGAGGATTAAGCTTGGTTGCTATGCCAAGGCGTAAATGCATAATGCACTGCAGCTCGTGCAGGAACAGCTTATTTTTGCAGTAAATTTTTGGAGTTGGGTAAGAAAAGCTGCCCTTCGCGCTTTTTGCAGGAGTTAAAGATACTGTGCCGTCTCCTTCAAAATAACCTGCTACAAATGCTGCAACCTCTTTCTTTGGGAGTGCGTACAGGTAGCTGGGCAAGGAATATTCTTTGGCTCCTTTATTTCCTGCAGGCACGCCAAGCATCTCAAAATATTTGGCCAAAAGTTTGGAGTAAACAACAACTCTACCATCTTTGTATTCCTTTATTGCGCTTTCGCTTAGCGAAAACATCTTGCTAAGGTTATTCTTGTAGTGTTCACGTAACTCCTTGCTGTTGTTTGCGAACGTTATTGATTCGTAATCCCTGTCTACATTTCCATCAGAAAATAAAAGGCCGAAAAGCATCATAAGCTTTGTTGAGGTTTGGCGCGGCAGCACCACAAAATTGCTTCTTGACAAGTTTCTACTGCGTATTGCATACATCCCATTTTGCTTGACAAGGGGCAGTTTCAAATTCTGCGGATTTATCGTGGCACTTTTGCCTTTTATCGGTAATTTGTTTGCTTTGGCCACGAAATCGCCTTTTCTAAGCTTATGCAATGGTTCCCAAACAAGTTCGCCTCTCCGGTAAACCAGGAATGGCTGGTTTGCAGACACAGCAAGCTCAGAACCGTCGCTGAGCTTCACTGAATATGCATCTGCCTGCAGCTTGACAACATGCGTTATGCGCGACTTTTTTAGCTTGCCGTCCTTGTACGAATAAGTCTTTACAGGACTTTCTAAAGCAAGAACTTCGTAATTGTTCTTACCTTTGTGCCGCTTTCCTTTTTTGTTGAATATTTCCTTAGCCTTGACATAGCCTTTGGGGTTTGTCATTATCTTTGTGTTTCCGTCAACGCACATTATCTCCGGACCATTGATTACTATGAAATGCGAATTCGTTTCGTTTGCAACCGCCTTTGCCACAAGCGTTTTTCCCGTTCCCGGCGGCCCGTGCAGAAGAACGCCTTTTGGCGCTTCTATGCCAAGCCTCTCAAATATTTCCGGATGCTTCAGGGGAAGCTCAACCATTTCCCTTATTTTCTTTATCTCTTCCTGCAGCCCGCCTATGTCTTCGTATGTTATGTCAAGGCGCTGCTCCTCAACAGCCTCTGCAGCCTCGGGGTTGAAAACAACCTCTGTCAAATCCGTCACTATGACTGCCGCCTTTGGCAGAGTGTCCACGACAATGAACTTGATGTCGCCGAAGCCGAAGCCCATTATGTCATCGTCCAGCATCCGGAAGATGTCTTCGAAGGGGCTCTGGCTTAGTGTCGTCCTTCTCCTGTTTGAGCCGCCGAGCGCGACTATGTCGCCTCAGGATTAGCCCGTATCATTATTCCTTTTCTTGCTGGCGCAACAATGACTTTTTTGGCTTCCTTGACGTCTGCCTTCATTACCCTTACGACTTCGCCGATTCCCGTCTTGGCGTTTCTCCTGACTATGCCGTCCATCCTTATTATGTTGAGCCCTATGTCTCCGGGGTATGCCCTGTCCGCTATTCCGACTGTCAGGCGCCCGCCCTCTATCTCAACGAAATCGCCTGGCCTTACGCCTACCTCATGCATGAAAGTGGTGTCTATCCTGACGATTCCCTTGTTCACGTCGTCCTGCACCGCTTCAGCAACCTTCAGCTTTAGCTCTTTCTCAGCCATACCGAACCCCGCACTTTCCCCCATTATTTAAAAGTTTACTACTGCTGACAAGAATTAACGGCTTTTTTTAAAGTTTAGCCATTTAAAGCCTTTCTGCAATAATCCTGCATACTTCAGGAACATCTTCTTCAAAAATAAGGGTAAATGGCAACTCCCTAATTTTATAGCCATTCTGAACAGTTTCTATAACAGCATAATCCTTTCTTAATCTATCCCCCTGTCTGGGGTGAAGGCAGTGATTCATATTAACTCGTATAACATCGCCCAAAGAGACTTTTTCATCGGGCCCCTTCGGCATTGTATTCAAAGTCCCTATTCCGGTCATAACAATGCAGTCAAGCGCTCCAGCCTCCCTCATTAGCCCATCTAAATCGACAGGCTCAGTGCTATAATAAGTTGCGAGGGGCTTGCCTGGAAAGGCAGGCAGTTCTTCATCAGGCAATCTAACAACACCCATAGAATTGGCTAATCTAAGCTGGTTTTTAAACTTAACCCTGAACCTTCGGCATCGGTATCGGCGGCGGCAGGTTCACGTCACGGCTGAGCATAAGCGCCTCAACATTGCATCTCATCAGCACTGTGTTGAGGATTTCTGCCATTGTTTCCTTCGGCACCTGCTTGCTCTTCTTCCAGTTCTTAAGTATCTCTTCCTGCTTTGCCGATTCGCTCATGTGGAGAATCTCGCCTATGAAAAGTATCTGCCCTATCGCAGGCGAGTATTCAGAAGTGAATTCGAATGTGAACTTAAGCGCATTCTCCTTTGACGCGCCGAGGGACAGGTCTGTGCCTTCAACATCCTTCACAGAAACGTTGTTCTTTATGTCAACATTGCCCTTCAGAGGAGCCTTCCTTTCGACAAGAATTTTTGTAAAATTAAATCCAACAACAGCCATTGTCCCCACCTCAAATTAAAGGTTCTCAGGTTAGTATTTAAAGGTTGCGGTATTGGGAAAAATTAAAAAAGAAACTACAAGAAGTTTATTTCATGTCGAGGAAGGCGTATACCTCCTCATCAGTCATAGTGCGCTCGCACATCCTGCACAGGTAAGGGTCTGCGCTTGCGCTCTTGAAAATATCCATCCCGCATCTAGTGCACATGTTTTTCACACGCCCCACCTCCTTTGTTTTTTTGCGATAAAGCTGTCAAAGTCATCATACCGGCATAAACGCTCCATATCCTCGATTGTCAGGGTAGTCGCGCTCGTAGCTTCCTTCGCACCAGCTGCAGAGGTAAGGGTTGCCCATGCCACCCAGTCCAATTCCGCAAAGCCTGCATTTGGCGTATCCCATTCAACCCACCTTAGTTTAGGCAGGTTCACAGGCTTTTATAATTAACGTATTAAATATATATATAACAAGAAGTTTTAAATTTCTTTTAGATTTTATATAAATTATAAAGATAATGCCAGCTTTTGCAAACGCAAAAAATTAATAATAGGCGCGCTCATTAATCAAACTGCATGAAACGATTCAAAATAACAGTGTCCGGAAGGGTGCAGGGCGTTTTCTACCGGGACTTTGCAAGGAGGGAGGCTGAAAAGCTTGGAATCAATGGCTATGTTAAGAACCTGAGCAACGGGAATGTTGAGATAGTCGCAGAGGGCGAGGACAGAATCATGGAGAAGTTCCTTGCAATCTGCAGGAAAGGCCCGCTTATGGCTTTCGTGAAAGGCGCCGAAATAAGAGAGGAGCCGCCAACAAATGAATTTGAAGGCTTTGACATAAGATATTCATGAAATGTGCTTAGGCGTCAAATCTAAGAGCGGGCTGTATATGTCGCTCACCAATCGCAGAACACCCTGAGTCCCCTTTTTTTCAGAATCAAGCTTCAATCTGAGTTCAACCACACTTGACTGCAGGTAATTTGCAACTATAGCGTCGAGAAGCGCGCCCTGCGGGTTCTGCATCAGATTCGTCTTGGCACTGCCCAAATGTTCCTTTGAAGAACTTTCTAAGCTAGCAAGGAGACTCTCACAATGTTCAATATGCCTGTCAAGGAACTGCCGCGGAGTTTCCTGAGCACGGCCATTTTCAGTATCAACAATACTCTGCAGCCAATACGTTATAAGAAGTGGGCGGCACGGGAAGTTGTCATCCACACCAGCTGGAGGCGATAACAACCTTATCTGTAGCTTAAGAAACTCCACCATTAACTCATTGTCCTTGCTTATGCCAGGAACGCCATGAGACACAGCTTCAGCGAGATAGAATTTTTCTGTGTCTGAATAATCTCCACTTTTCCGTATACCTTCTGGCAGACCGGCGTAGCCCGTTATGGCATTGGGAACCATTCTTTCCTGGTCCTCACTCAGCGGTATTCCGCCTCTAAGGCCCATTTCCTTTGCAACGGCGTTCCCTATCATGAGCCTGCCGCTCTCGTCTGTAGTAATGCCCATATTGGCTAAAATTTCAAGTCCGCTTTCATTAAAGTCCTTTGCTGTTAATGCCATTTTTATGCCTCGTGTTGAAATTCAGGGTATTCTAGTAAGTAAAAGCAATCCACATTTAAACTTTACTGTTTTTAGGAAGTGAACTAAAATTCAGTCAGCTTCTTCTCCTTGCCATAGCTTACGATGGTTGTGTTGCCCTCCCTGCCGCCCTCTATCTTATTTGCGGTTATGAACCTGTCCTCTGCAAGCTTGGCTATCTTTCGCTGGAACGTCTTGTATATGGCACTTCCTCCGCTATTCTGATATGCCTTGTAGACGTCCCCTATCTTCTGCCCGCTGTTTTCCTTCACCGCGTCAAGTATCTTTTTAGCATCCTCATCTAATTTATCTAAATGTTTTCTTTATGCTGAACTCGTCAAGCTTCTTCGCTGCAATGGCGACGTCTGCGGAGGTTATTTTCCTTGAGCTTCTTGCCTCAGCGGCAAGCGCCGCCTCTTTCATCAGGTAAAGCCCAGTCCTTATGTCAAGAATCGCTGCTGTTTTCTGCGCCACTGCCTCAAAGGCGTCCTGCTCCCATGCGCCGGGAACGAACGCGTAATCCATTCTCTGCTTCAGCACGCCGCGCGTTTCGCTCAGGTCGTATGCCTTGAACTCAAGCATTTCTGCGGTGAGCCTTGACCTTATGCGCTCATCAAGCTCTGCCACATATCCCCTGTAGCTTGCTATTATGATTACTGACTTCCTGAAAATCTCTTCAAGTATGCTGTATAGGAAGTCTACGTCCTCTATCTTGTCCGCCTCGTCAAAGACGAACACGGCAGCCCTTTCTGAAGTGTTAACATATTGCTTGACAACCGCGAACAGCTCCTCTGTCCTCTTGTTCTGCACGAACTTGTAGCCAATTATGTCGCACATCTCCATCAGAATCTTGAATGACGTGTTTTTCTGCCAGCAGTTGATGTAGAATGGCGTTATTTCCTCGCTATGCTCCTCAAGCTCCTGAAGAATGTGCTTTACTGCAACGGTCTTGCCGACGCCAGGCAGGCCGTAAATGAACATGTTCCTGCCGCTGCGCTTCTGGAGCAGCGGCTTTATTGCGGCTGCAATCGCCCTCATCTGGCTTTCCCTGTAAGGAATCAGCTTCGGAATGTAGCTGTAGTCAAGAGCCACTTCATTCTTGATAAGCGACTCTCCGCCCCCGAGAACGTCGTCAAACACGCCCATGCAGTTAAGGCGTGAAAAATCGTTTATATAGTTTGTGCAAAACGCCTATCTGCAGTAGGGTGAGTTTGACGTCTCAACGGGCAGATGCCTTCTCGCTTCAAACATTTGAGTTCCAACTCTGACTATCTGCTCAAGTTGCTTGAAGCAAATTGCCTGCTTTTGGTCGCTCAACGCCTTGCTCGGCTCTGGGTGAATCTCAAGCTCAAGCCCATCAACTCCCGCGCTGATAAGTGCTAGAGCAAAATCTGTTACATTCTTCCAGTTGCCTGTGGAATGGTGGGGGTCGCCAATTATCGGCAGGTGCGTCCTCTGTCTAAGGTAAGGCACTTCAGCAACGTCAAGCGGGAACCTTGAAACTGTTGTGTCGCCTGAATTGCCTCTCAAGCAAAGCATAACATTCGGATTGCCGCCGCCGTTATGCGCTGTATTCGGCCCCCACGCTCCTGAAAGGATGTATTCTGCGCCGTGAAGCATTTCTTCTGCATTTTGTCCTGTGCCGTTTTTCAGCAAAACAGGCTTTTTTGTTTTTGAGAGCGCATGCAGCAGCCCGAAGTTCTGAGCGTTTCTTGCGCCCACCTGGTATATGTCAACGCCATATTCTTCAAATCGTCTGACAAGCTCGTCCGGCGAGATGCTGCCGTCATCTGGAAACAGGATTTCTGTTATTACTGGCAGCCCTGTTTCCTGCTTTGCCCGCGCTAACATTTCAAAGCCGTCCCATCCAAGTCCCTGAGGGCTGTAACAACTCGTTCTGGGCTTGAAGGGCATCATTCTCAAAATGTGGATTCCTGCCTCTTTTGCAGCGTGCGAGCTTTCCTGCACGTAAACCCAGTCGTCAAGGCTGCATTGCCCTGCCGCGAACGTGAGCGTCCCGCCGCCTATCTTATGTCCTGTAGGAAGCTCTATTTCAGTGGCAGATGGATGGAACTGCCGGCTTGCCAGCTTGTAGGAGCCCGCAGTCAATCTAGTCACTTCAAAAATGCCTATCATTCTTAACTGGTCTTCTGCTTCCTGAGGGATAAAGTCCCCCCTTATGCCAACTACAACATTGTTCGTTCCAGTATCAATGCTTGTTCCTAAATTGAATTTTGCCGCTATTGCTTCAGCAGCGGTTATATCCGCTTTTGTTACCTTTCCCTTGTCAGCCACCAGTATCATTTTCTACTCCCCTATTATAGTTTGTTTTTTGCTTCATTTTGAAAATGCAGAGGGACTCGGAAGCTTAGTCCCTTAACTAAAGGAATAATAGAAATATTTGAAACCAAAACCAGATTGCGCTTCCATCATCTTAGCGAGTGTGGAGCATTTGCTTTTAAATGTTGGCTATATAGAGAATATATCATCCTATACTTTTCTTCCCAACATACTTCTGCAGGGCTTCAGGGACGCTTATCGTGCCGCCCTTGTTCTGGCGTCCGACAGCTGGTCGCTCCAGACCTCAATCAGGCTATAGCTTACGTTGTTATCTCCAAGGAATTTCTTGAATTTGGAAGAATTCCCTGAAGGAATTAGAACCACGCTTTTGTCTATTTTAACTCCGCCCAGCTGCTCTATCAAGCCATTGCTTTTGTAAATTTTTTTGCCAACCTTTTGCGCATGGCCATAAAGCCTCCTCCAGAGGGAAATCTTGTTCGCCCTGCCAAGTTTCTTGAAGTCAAGGTCAAAAAGATGGTGCGGTTGAACATTTGCAGGCAACTCGCTGTACGGGCCATAAAGCATTATGCCGTAGCTTTGAATCGTCCTTCTCAGGTCTTCCCAATCCTTTGAGGCAATGCTGCCAATTGTTACAGAGAGCTGATTATTAACGCCTTTAAGCCTCCATTTTTCGCCAAATGCTTTTTCAAAGCCGCTCACTAAGCCAAGCACGTCTTTCTCTTTGCGCTTATCAATATCCACAAAAATATCCACGTCACTCTTATCATCAAAATCGCCGCTTGCTACTGAGCCGAATAGCAGAATTCTTTTTGCGTTTATTCCTTTTTCTATAAGAAAAGACGCAAAATGCATGGCATAAGCGATGAGCTTATTTCTCATTGGTTATCAGCTCGTTCAGCAGCTTTTCTACCTCATTGAGGAGCTCTATGGATTTCCTGACTTCACTTGACGGCTTTTGGGAGCCGTATGTCAGGTTTTCGCATAAAGTTTCCAGCCGTATAAGCTTGGGCAACAGAAGCTCTTTTTTCTCAAACTCGGGAAGCCTTTTGCCGACTTGGGGGCTTTTGAACCATCTGTGATTGAGCTGAAAGCCGGACTCTATAATGCTCTTCTTATGCAGGTAGTATGACAAAAGTTCAAGCGCTCCTCTTGATGCGTGAGCTGCTATTATTCTTTGCGACTTCTCTATTCCCCTGTCGATTGCCCAGTCAATAACCGCACGGTGCTCATTGAATGCGTTGAGGTGCTCCTCTTCTTTCATAACAGGCGCTTATGTTACTGAGTATATAAATTTTATGTTACTCAATGACATATGTTACTTCGTGCGCTAAACGTATGTAACTCTGTAACATAAAAACAGAGCAGAAGGTTCTCAGCTTAGCTGCATTTTCCCGATAATCTTCTTCCCAACGTATTTCTGCAGGGCTTCAGGGACGCTTATTGTTCCGTCCTTGTTCTGGCAGTTTTCAATTATTGCAACCATCATCCGTCCGGTGGCTATTGCGGTCGAGTTTAATGTGTGAATGTATTCTTTTTCGTCGCTGCCTTCTTTCTTGTACTTGATGTTCAGCGAAACTGCCTGGTAATCAGTGCAGTTGCTGCAGCTCACTATCTCGCCGTATTTCTTCTGCCTCGGGAACCATGCCTCTATGTCGTATTTCTTTGCGGCTATCATGCCAATGTCTCCTGTGCATATGCTGACAACTCGGTAGGGGATGTTCAGCTTCTTTACCATCTCCTCGGCATTGTTCAGGAGCTCCTCGTGCATTTTCCACGATTCGGAAGGTTTGCAGAAGACAAACTGCTCAACCTTGTTGAACTGGTGAACTCTGAACAAGCCGCGAGTGT
>CAZBPE010000010.1:8128-8369 GCA_964493685.1 uncultured Methanosarcinales archaeon | reverse complement strand
GTGTCAACGCCGTGGCTTCCTATCTCCTTCCTGAAGCAGCTGCTGACTCCCGCATATTTAATTGGAAGCTCCTTTTCGTCAAAAACCTCGTTCATGTGCATCGCGCCGATGGGGTGCTCTGACGTTGCTATGAGGTAGCTGTCCCCGCCTTCAATCTTGTACATGACGTTTTCAAAGTCATCCAGCGAGACAACGCCCTCGTATGGCTTTCGCCTCATCATCAGCGGCGGCTCTATGAGTG
>CAZBPE010000010.1:7843-8118 GCA_964493685.1 uncultured Methanosarcinales archaeon | reverse complement strand
AGCTCAAGCTTAACCAAGTCTCCCTTGACAAAATAGAATCCTGCTCCTGAAATCTTTGCGGCCCTGCTAAAATCAGCAAGCCCTCGCTCCTCAAGGAGTTCGCCATGGCTTTTCAGCTCTTCAAGCGGTTTTGGCTTTCCCCACTTCCTGACTTCCTTGTTTTCCGAGTCGTCCTTGCCTATTGGAACTGAACTGTGCAATACGTTTGGAAGCCTTTGGAGTATGAATGTAATCCTGTCCTGAAGCTCCTGAAGCTTCTTGTCAGAATCAGCTAT
>CAZBPE010000010.1:0-7726 GCA_964493685.1 uncultured Methanosarcinales archaeon | reverse complement strand
TTTCGCCGCGCTTCTCAAGGCTTTTCTTAACTGCTGAAGAATTATCGGCTATGAATTTTATGTCGAGCATAGCTGGCGTAATTAATGATTAAAATATAAACTTTTGCCTATACCGCTATAGGTATGCCCTGCAAGCGAAAAATATATAAGACAGAACGCGAAATAAGGTAACGTGATTAACTAGATGCCTGTAGCGATTGCGGCAGAGCCAAGTACAAAGACGATTTCTGGGCTTGAGGGCATTATCGAGGGCTTGCCTCCAGAGGAACGAGAGCTTGTAAAAAGGCTTTATTGGGTTAAAACAACTGTCGGCAGGCAAAGGCTACCCGAAACAATGAAGGATTGGGCTGAAAAGCAGTTTGAAACTTCTGTTGATGCTCTTGAGTTTCAGATAATAGTAAGGACAAGAAACTTATGGACTGGGGAAGAAGCGTTGTTTAATGAGCTCAGGGCAAGCCGCCCGTTTACGGCTCACCATTGTTCTGAACCAGTAATGGAACAGATATTAAGAACTGACGATTGCTTTTTCTGCAACCCTGAAGAAAAAACGCCAGAGGACTTATCATATGGAAGGGTTCGCGGAAAAGAGTGTTTAACCGCTTCAAACGTTGCGAAGTATGACGCGCATCACGGCTTGATTATTCCGTCTAACCACAATCCGCTTGAATTTGGTGCAGAGAAAATGCATGATTGCCTCGAAGTTGCCCTTCAGTGGTTCAGGCAGGAGTATGTCGCAAGCAGGGATGCTGCCTGCCCTTACCTTGCGGGAAATATTTTGTGGAGGGCTGGAGCCTCAATAAACCACCAGCACCTTCAGCTGACAATGTCAACAGGCGGCAATTACCCTGCTGTTGAAAGGCAGAAATCATCCGGAGACGCATATTCACAGTGCGGGAGCAATGGCAGGAATTATTTTGACGACTTATTCAGGGCGCACGAGGCTTTAGGGCTTGGATTTTCCAAACATGGAAGCAGGATAATAGCAGAGCTTACTCCGAAGAAGGAAAAGGGCGCCATGATAATAAGATGGATGCCGACATGGGACGAATTCCCTGACATAGCAGACTCTGTCGACTTCGTTATCCAAAGCTACCTTCGGATGGGCGTTCAAAGCTTCAACATGTCATTTTACCTTCCGTCAATGCCGCAGGATAATGGATGGTGCCGCTTCCCCAACATAGTTAGATTTGTTGACAGGGGCAGTCTCGCTAAAAACATTGCTGACCTTGGCGGAATGGAACTTGCAGAAATTCCGGTTATTTCAACAGACCCCTACAAGCTGATGAATGAGCTTGTAAGAGATAATTGAGCTTATACCATCAGTCTTATCTTTCCGCCGCTGTTGACTGATTCTGATATCATCTTGCCGAGCTTGTTTTTCCTGCTTATTTTCAGGAGCCCGTTCCTGCCGACGCTTGCAGTCATCACGTAATCGTCGTCAATGTAAACATTCACGTTCTTGTTCGCGAAAAGCTCGTCAACCTGAAAGACAACGTGCTTCTTGCTTACGTTAGCGTCAAATGCTATCTGCTTTCCCTCTCCTGACTGCGTTGCCTGCTTCTGGCTTAGCGGCTGGACATCTATTGAGACGCCAAGGCTCTGCTCTATGGCGCTTATTGTCTGCCCTTCCCTTCCTATTACGCGCGCCATGTTGCTTTCGGGGACGTAAACAACGCATTTGTTGTCTGAAATCATGTCGACAGATACTTGGTCTGAGAATCGTCTAAGCTCGCCAGCTATTGCCCTTGAAGCCAGTTGCCTTGCAGGGCTTTTGCTCCTGCCCTGGACTGGTATTACCACTGTTTCCTCGCCGTAGCTGTAAAGCTCGTATTCAAGCTTTCCTGTCTCAAAATCGGTAACGACAACCACTGGGCGCGCCAAGTCAGCTTCTGTCATGCCTTCAGGCACCTTGACTGTCATCTTGAGGCTGAGCACTTTTTGTATGGCGCCGTTTTTTATGAATATTACGGTGTCAATTACTTGTGGAATCACGCCCAGTTCAATTCTTCCGACAAAGCGCTGTATTGCGTCTATCGGGTTGGTTGCGTGGACAACCCCTGCGAGCCCGATTCCCGCGAGTCTTAAGTCCGCAAAGAGCCTGAAGTCGTTTGTGTTGCGCATTTCGTCAAACACGGTGTAGTCTGGCCTTGACAAGAGCAGTATGTCGTGGATTTCCTGCGGCGTTCCTTGTGACAGCGAGTATTGGGTGATGTTGTCAGGCAGCATTAAATCGCGCGGCGCCTCTATTGTCTTGACTATCTTGTTTTGCGCTGCGTAGTATTCTGCAAGCGCTGTTGCGAGCGTGCTTTTTCCATGCCCTGGAGGCCCTGCTATCAGTATGCCCTCTGCCTGCTCTGCAACTCTTTTCATAAGCTTCTCGCTTAGCTTGTAGTCATCAAGCGACAGCTTCTTGACTGGCTTTACCGCAGTTATTTCCCATCCGTCTGAGAACGGGGGTCTTGTTATGACAATCCTGAACTTGCCAAGCTGCACTATTGTGCTTCCCGGCCTTTCAATCTCCACAAAGCCGTCTTTTCTTACGCTTGCCTCTTCTATTATCTCGCGGCTCATCTCCTTTATCTCGTCTCCCTCAAGCGCCTTCTCTCCAACAATTACAAACTCCCAGTTTCCAGGCTGCCCCTTCTTTGCAGCAGGATTAACGTTTTCCCTTAAATGCACGCTCATTGTCCTTGCGTCAAAGTATTTCTCAATCTTCAGCTCAGTGACCAGCTGCTCAACCTCTATGAAGATGATTTTCATGTCCTTTGCCTTTCCGACTTTCGCCTGAACCTTGTCGGCTGTGAACAGAGTGGCGTCCTCGTCGTATGCGAGCTGCCTTATGAGCGCGTCTATTTCTCCAAGGCGCGCGTGCCTTATCTCTTCAGCTCTCGGCCTTATCCCTGCAAAGCTGACAGTGAATTTTTTTTCTTCAGAAAGCTTCTTTATGCGCTCAATCTCTTCAAGCCCGAGAAAGCCGATTGTCTTGTTGACATTTGACTGGTGCTCAAGCTCGGCGATGACAGCCTCGTGAATAAGAACAGATTCAACTTCCATCTCGCCGCTGCCTATCTTCTTGCTTACCAGCCCTTCAATGATTACAGAAGTGTCCGGGACAAGCTTCGCTATCTTCTCGTGCGTTGGCTTCTCCTTTGTTGCCTTTTCATTCGCTGCCTTTTCCTTTTTGCCCATGTTATCAGAGAAGAAGCAGATTCGCTTTATTTATAAGCTTTACTCAACAGGGGAACCCGTGAGCGCCGAATATGAATGAGTTTCTGCAACGCCAACATGAAGCAGCCTTCTTTTTCTCGGGCCGTCAAGCTCAACAAGATAAACCCTGTCGCATGGCCCTGAATCTGGGAATAAAAGTGAAGATTGAAGCATTGCTGCACATACGTGAGCCCTGCCGTTCTGCCGCTCGTCCGAGGGAACGTTAACCCTTGCTGCCAAGTCGTTGTGGGCCTAAGCAGAAGCCGGCAGGTTGGGTGGGGGAAAATTGTCAATACGCGCCTGCAGTTGAAAAGCCGTCTGGTAACCCGCTGAGCTGAATAGAACGCATGTTGTGTTGCCTGTTCCCGCATAGATGGCGCCTAGCTTTATGACTGAATTCTTGGCGACGCGCCTGGCAGTATCTTTTATGAGTTCAGTAATGTCAAAGAATCTCTCGCTTCCTCTATTAGTGTAATCGCTTCTGTTGCGCTCGTAGACCGGTTCCAAAAAGTTTCCGGTGTCGATAATGCTCGTTTCAAGCGTTCCTGAAACAGGGACAACAGATAATCCGGGCCTGCTGAAGCCGTTTAGCAGAGAGGCGTTTCCAAATCTGACTGCAAGAATTGACTGGTATCTTCCAAGGCTTAGCTTTCCTGCTTTTACAGGGAGCGCCTGGTAACGCTGAAAGATTGGAGTAGAATTGCCGTATGCCCCATAAGCCTTCAGCCGGTTCATTAAGTCCTGCTCAACGAACTGCCGGGCTTCCTGAATGATAACTGCAAACTTTTTGCCATTGCTCTTGAGGAAGACGAATCCTTCTTTGACTCTGGAAGCCGCTGCCAAAGCCATTATTTCTTCAGTAATGTCAGCAAATTTTGTTCCGTCGGGGTGAGCGTAAGTGATCAGGTTTTGAGGTATGCGTAACTTAAAATCAGAACCTTCAGCAGGCAGGCATGGAAAAAATTGCGGCATTGGTATAAGGGATTGCGAGGTTATATAAAAAAATTCCTATTCAAACTCTTTCAGGAACTTTATGAGCTCCTTTGCAGAATCAAGGTTGAGGAAGTCCTTCTTTGTCAGCGCAGGAATGTCCTTTGGCTTTTTTTTCTTGAATATGACGAGCGTGTCTGCCTCTATCAGCTTCTGGAGCGGGAGGAGCTGGGGGTTTGTTTTCTCGCCTATTTCTGTGAATATTATCTCGCGGTCTTTTCTTGCGATTACGTCAAAGGGGACTTTTTTGGCGTCGTCTGCCTCAAAGCCGAGCTCAGTATATTTCTCGGCAAACTCAGACTTTCCTGAAGCGGGAACCGCCTTTGTCCTGCCAAAGATGTCTATCTCCCTGAAAATGTTTCTTCCGAAAAGCTTTTGCAGTGAGTATGCCTTGTTGACAGAGACGTCAGCGCTGCCTGACTCGTATCTTGTTATCATCCTTTTTGACACTCCGACTTTCCTTGACACTTCGCCAAGGGAATAGCCGGACTTCTCTCTTTTTTTCTTCAGCAGCTCGCCGACAACAGCAGCTGTGAGCCCTGCCTTGCTGCTGAGAAGGAAAGGGAACTTGTTGTCAAGAGCGCTTCTGAAAGTTTCATAGCCGAGAGTGTAAACGCCGAACCTTGAGTAGACAACGCCGCCCTCAATGGGGCTGCCTGCCTTTTTTGCGACGATTATGGGGGATGCGCCTATGTAGCTGCTTATCTTCAGCATTGCCTCGGCATACTCTGGGCTGATGCTGTTGGCATCCTCAAGAACCTTAACCAGCAGAATCACGGCATCCTTCCTTGCCACGAGGTCAAAGCAGCCGCGGCTGAGCGTCTTTACGGTGAATCCGTGCTTCAGCAGGAGAACTCCGGCGTCGTCAACAAGTGCCGCTTTCATAGGCGGCAACCAACATAAAAGGCTATAAAAAGCTTGCCGAACAGGAAAGAAGCCAAAAAAGCTGCAATACGCATATTTTCATTATTAAGAAGTAGTAAAAATAGAAAGATTTAAATAGTGGCTGTTTCCTGATGTTTGATGAGTGATTAAGAATGGCAAACGATTTCGATGAAAATGGTCTTTTCAAAAGGCACCCTGGGCTGTATAAGGGAACGAATCCGGCTGTCCGTAAGTTACTAGGAAAACCTGAGAAAACGCAGGTAGCCGTAGCTGAAGAAAAGCCAATTCCTGATGGCATGTACACCATCCTGAACATACCTGGTGTTGACGTGCCGAACATACCTGGCGTTGACGTCAGAATTGGGGACGCAGGGGATTTTCAGGTGATGGTTCCGTCTGAGCTGGCAAGGGTTTCCTACGCAACGCTCGCTGAAAGAGGCATAGAAGTAAGAGGCGGTACAGTAGTGGCGAACAAAGGAAGCGCAGACTACCCCTACAATGGCGCGCGCATTGCTGAAATGCTGAAGAACACGCCGGTTATCGGCAAGGAAACGCTCGACTTCATAGTTGAGCACGCAACCCCTAAGCAAATTTAACTCTTCTTCTCTTTCTTTTTTTCTGTTATCTGAATTCGCAGCTTCCTTAGTTCTTCCGCCAGCTTTTGTTTCTTCCTTTTGAATTCGGAAGGCAGAATGCTTATTGGCCATGCAGCGGGAAGAACACGTACTTGTGCTCCTTGTAGAACAGCATGTACGTGTAATTTTTTATCGTGCCAGCATACCTCTGCTTCATGTCGTTAAGTATTCGCCTCAAATCATTAAGGGAAGGCACCTGTATCTCTATCTCAAAGTCAAATCCCCCCAGTATCTCATTGTCATAGACGATGTCGGGATGCTCCCGGAAATACGCTCTTATCCGCTTCTCTTTTTTTCCATCCATGTCCTTCACGCTTATGTGAACCTTGAAATACTGGAGGCCTAATTTTTCCAGGTCAAAAAGGGTTCTGTACCCGACAATCACCTTCCTTTTTTCGAGGTCTGATATCCTTTTTGCAGCAGTCTTCGGGGTTATGCGCAGTTTTCTTGCTATTTCAACCAAGGGAAGCCTTGAATCAGGGGCCAGGAGCTTCAGTATTCTTATGTCAACGTCCGCTACATTGGCTTCCTCCGGCTCTGTAAAGCAGATGTACTCGTCAAAATTCTGCTTTTTGCCTATTAAAAACGCCCTGGGATAGTAGGAGACCTTGGTGTATATCGTCAGCCACCGCTCAGCTATGTAATTCCTGTATCTCGCGAGCAGCTTTTTCCAGAACTGGTTCATTTCCCTGATTGATTTGACATATGTCGCAAGGCCTATTGAGTATTCGCCATCAATTGACACAAGCCATATCACTTCCTGCTGCTGCCTGAAAAAGTCAATCATCTCCTGCTCTATTTCAGCTGTAGTGTTCTGAAGCCGAAGGTAAAGCCTGAACGGGATATACCCCAATTTGCCATTATCGATAATCGTGTGGAACTTTTTTATGACGCCAGCATCCTGAAGCTGATTGATTCTGTAAGCGACTGCATCCTTGCTCAACCCGACTTTCTTGGCGATATCCTTGAACGATTGCCTGCTGTTGACGTCAAGCTCATACAGGATTTTGCGGTTTTTCAGGTCTAATTTGTGCATTTTTAGAAAAAAAGGTAATTAGCTATATAATTTTTTCTCTTTTGGATGAAAAAATGATACAAGGTTTCTTATTTATGATTCCATTTCTATTTTACCATGAAATTGCTCGACAAATTGCTAGGCATAGGCAATAAACCTGGTTGTGAAGACTTAGAGGCGCTTTACAATCAGTGCCAGCGAGAAATTGAGGCAAATACCCCTGAAGGGTGGGATGGCAAAGTTGTTGAAATGACTGATGGAATATCTTATTGCTATGCCGAACATTCCCTTGAGGGCTTATTAGCCACAATACCCGCAAGGTTGCAGGGTGGATGGATACATGCGGGGTATGACTGCAACGGTTTTTTTGGGTATAAAATGACCTGCGGGCAGCCATGGCGTGCAAATTGGCGTATACCAACAGCTGATGGAGATATCACTACACATAGGTTTGGCGGAGCCGAAATAGCAATGCGGCACGAAGATAATGGCAAAACTCACATAGGCGTGTCATCGCATCCTTCGCATTACAAGGAGGCAATTAGTCTGGCTCAATCCATCGTTGACAAGGCCCTCAGCGGATATCTTAAGTTAGAAGAAGCTTCAGCACCCTCGTAGCTGTAACAGCTTTAAGCCTTTGCTTTGCTCTCGCCAAGCCTGATTCCTGCGGCGATAGGATGGGCAACCCATGGGCTCAGGAATGTGGCTTATGACGCATGCGATTTTGAAAAGCGCAACCGATAATTTAAATAACCTTTAATCTTCTTAGGCGGCTATGGAAAAGCGCATTGCTGTCATTGACAAGGAGAACTGCAACCCTGAGGGCTGCGGCGGATATTTGTGCATTAGGGTGAGCCCTGGCAACCGCATGGGCAACGAGGTGTTTGTTGTAGGTCCTGACGGCAAGGCTCAGGTTAATGAGGACGTCTGCACCGATGCCGAGTCAGTTACTGTAAAGAAGTGCCCTTTCAATGCAATCCACATGGTTAAGCTG
>CAZBPE010000009.1:11297-20787 GCA_964493685.1 uncultured Methanosarcinales archaeon | reverse complement strand
TTCAAGCAATGAGGTTAACACCACTGTTAGCGTGGCTGCTGTTTTCGGCACGCTGACAGCCAATGACACCATCGTTAATGACGGCAGCAGCATACTGTTCACGCTTGCAGGCTCAATGCTTGACTTGAATGTTACAATCAACGCAACCCACATGAGAACTCTTGACAACTATTCTGGCGAGCTTGCTTTGAATGATTCGGGCGAGAGCGGAGACGCGGCATCTGACGACGCTGTTTACTCGGCAATCTACTCCATTAACCCGAACAACAACGTCACTGACGGGGTTAAGCAGCTTGCTGCAGTCGTTAATGACTCTGCAAACAACAGGTTCCTTGCGAGCATCAGCATCACGCTTGACAACACCAAGCCGAACGCCTCGGTTAAGATTAACTCCGGCGTGGCCATCAGCATTTACAGGACTGTTGAGCTTGAGGCGCTCGTCAATGACTCTTCAGGGATTGAGGCGTGCAGGCTTGCCAATGAGAACCGCGTTTTCGGCAACATCAACAGGCAACAAGACTGTTGTTCTTCAGGCGAGGGACTTTGCCGGAAATGTCAATGAAACGAATGACACAATATCGCTGCAACTTCCAATACCTCTTGGCCCGCTTACTGTTGACAAGGCTGTTGTCAAGGATGGCGACAACATAACATTCTATTATGATTCCGCAACTGCCGGCTTGACTGCAACAATCAACACGACAGAGATGGGCAGGCTTGACAACACGAGCTCTGTTAGCGTGAGCCTGCTTGACGACGGCAACTGGCCTGACTTTGTTTCAGTAGACGGCATTTACACAGGCAACTACACCATAAGCGTGCGCAACAACGTTTCTGACGGCGTAAAGACGCTTACAGCCCGTGTCAATGACAGTGAGGGCAACAGCTTCCAGCCCAAGGTTAACATAACGCTTGACAACACTGCCCCGAACGTCTCAATACAAGTCTTCGGCGCAAGCGTTGCCGGCTTTACCAATGTCAGCGCAGATTATACTGTGAGCAGGGCGGTCGCTTTAGTCACTTCATTCAATGACACGGTTGGCATAGACAAGTGCAGGTACGCCAATGAGAATCAGGCTTACACTCCGTGGGAGAGCTGCATGGCGAACAGGGCGTGGCTGCTTTCTGACGGCGCAGGCAGCAAGACTGTGATTCTTGATGTTCGCGACACGGCGGGGAACGTTAACAGCGTTAATGACTCGATATTCTTTAATGCGAGCGGCGCTGGCTTGGACGTTACCCCGCCTCTCACGCCGACTGTGGTTGATGACGGAACGTACACGAACACCGACGTTGCGCTGCATGCTGCGTGGAATTCAACTGACCCCGAGTCAGAGCTTCTCCATGCGCCGCTGGAGTATGAGTACAGGATAAGGTATAACGGCACATCCGATTCATCCATTGCAGGCTTCATCAATGCGTCTTTCACTTATGCAAGCTCGGCCCGTGAAGTCACTGTGCACAGGATGAACCTGACTGACGGCAACAATTACACCTTTGAGGTCCGAGCAGTAAACACCGCAGGCATTAGGAGCGCCATCGGCTCAAGCGACGGAATAATTGTTGACGTCTCAGCCCCGACGCTTCCTTCAATCAACAGCACTCACCTTGAGGGCAACTGGAGCCAGAGCAGCGAGATAAGGTTCAACTGGACTGCGACAGACAGCATATCCAATGTCAGCGCCTACAGCTACGTTCTTGACAGGAACAGCTCCACGGTTCCTGACAGCGTTCCGGAGTCAGAGTCAGACCACACTGTTCTCGCAACTCCTTTCAATGACGGGCAGGGCTCTGTCCTGAAGTTCAACAGCTCTGGCAATGCCTCAACTGTTTACCTGGAGGTCAGGCAGAACCTTTCAGTTGGCGATGTCCTTCGCGTTAGTGTGCAGCTTGCCGAGAGCCATTTTGAAACAGCTGACAAGATGGGCGTGAGGGTTTACGCGACCAATCTCGTTCCGACGGGCTTTAACATGACTGCGAACAACATTTCAGAGGTTGTTGACTTTGAGAGGAATGTTGACTACAAGCCTGACTTGAGGGATGCGACAAGCTATGTTGCTGACGTGCAGGTTAACGCTGCCGTTGCCGCTGGCAGGTTCTTCGTGGCGATAGCAGGCTCAACCACAGACGCTGACAACAGCTACAACCTGCTTATTGCAGATTCCAACGCGAGCTACGACTCATCAAGGCAGTCTTACTACTGCATGCAGGCTGTCAGCTGCGTCAACACGACCAACACTACGGGCTATGCTGTTACTGTCGCCCAGCGCGACCTGCGCTCGGATGGCATTTGGGACAGGAGCTATTCGAATGTTGGCGATGGCGCTTTCTACTTCCACGCGAGAGCGCAGGACAAGGCGGGCAATTTCGGGCCTACAAAGCACTATCAGGCTCTTGTTGACCGCTCGGCTCCGTCAATCCCGCAGATGATTCTGCCGCTGCAGCTGACTTCAAACATAAGCCAGCTCACATTCAACTGGACTGATTCAACAGACCCTGAATCCGGCGTTGGCAACTACTCGCTTGCTGTTGACAACAACTCTGATTTCAGCAGCCCTGAGTTTTACGGCTGGCTCGGCAACATCACCAATTACACTGTTACCGGGCTTGCTGCTGACGCGGCTTATTACGCACGCGTCCACTCAAGGAACAAGGCTGGCATTAACAGCAGCTGGTCTGATTCAATCAGCCTTGCCATTGACACTACGCCGCCTGTCATAACGCTAAGCAAGCCTACAGGCACTGTTCTCTCGAACGGCATTACCGTAGTGCTGCAAACCAATGAGCGGGCTGTGTGCAGCGCGGCTGAGGGAACAAACAGCTATGCCAGCTTCGCGTTCACCAACTCAACTCTCCACGAGACGCGGGTTGCTCTGAGCAGCGGCAATGGCGCCAAGGCGTTTAATGTGAAGTGCGCTGATGCTGTGAATCGTGAAACAACGCAAAGCTGGACTATAACCGTTGACTCGGCAGCCACTGTCTCAAGCGTGACTTTGCAGAGCCCGTCTGTGTTCACTGAGGAGCTTGTTAGCACTAACGTTACTGTCAGGACTTCCAGCACTGGGCTCGGCGAGATAAGCAGGGATGCGTTCTCGCTGAGGATTGGGGGCGATGCAATTCCATTTTCAATGTTTGACGCTGGTGGAGGCACGTATGCCCTTAGCTTCAGGGCTCCGTCCACAAATGGAAGCTACACTTATGACGTCACTGTAAGCGGTGTTGCTGCGGCGCAGTCAACCCTCAAAGTGAGCAACCTGCTGTTTGTTGTCCAGTATCTTGACGCAGGCGTCTCTGGCAACAAGGCCACAAAGATGGTTTACACTGTCTCAGGAAACTTCAGCATAGGCATGGCTTCTGACAGCCGTTCTGTGACGACAACGTCCGCCGCGGGAGGCATTAACCTTAGCGCCAATGCAAGGGATGGCGACGTGTTTGTTTTCGTGACCCGCTCTTCGGGCAATGTTGAGCGCGCTGGCGATTTGCTTAAGGAGCGCAAGTTCCTCGACGCTGTAAATCCGAGCTTCGGCTACCAGGTTGACCAGGAAACATTCCTTGTGTTCACTGACCTTGAATACGGCGACATAGCTCTTAGCGGAAACAAGACTCTTCAGGCAGGCAAGTATAATCTTGTCGTTGAGAACAAGGGCTTTGACAGCAGCCTTAACAAGACGCGGCTGGAGGTGAGGATAACGTGACGCCTGGCTTGTTTAGCGGTAAGAGGGGGCAGTTTTACATACTGACTGCCATTGTGCTTATTTCCTACGCCTTTATGGTAATCAGGCCTTCTGCTGTTGCTCAGGAGAAGAGGGATGTTTTCAAGGAGCTTTACCAGAATTTCATCTCTGAGAGCCCGGTTGTAGTCAACAATGCTATTTATGACGGCGCAAATGTTTCCGAGCGGTTTGCAGCCTTTGCCGGCAGCTATGCCGATTACGCAGTCACAAAATCTCCTAATTTCAGGTTCCTTTACATTCTCAGGGATGGCGATTCAATGATTGTCGGAAATAGGCTTGGCATGAGCGTTAACGCCACTATCGGTGGCTCAAGCTACAGCGTTGCTGACAGGTCGATTGTTACCGTTTCGCCAGCTGATGTTGGCGTGAATGTTGCTGGAATATCCTACAGCTTTGGAATAGGCCCTGAGGCTTATCAGGTTAAGTCGCTTTTCAGGCAGAGGAGCGATGACGGGTTGAGGGTGTATGTCAACAGCTGAAAATCTTGCGGAAAATTCGGGCAAAGGCTTATTAAACAGTAATTCCCGTTCTGGAGCTGCGAGTGCCGAAGAAAAGTGTGAAGGGCACGTAGCTCAATGGAAAGAGCGCCTCTCTCACTCAGGGGCAGATGCGGGTTCGAAACCTGATGCGGAGGTCCCGCCGTGTCCGCATACATTCGGCACCCGCGATGATTTTGAGCGTAGCCCCAAGGAACAAGAAGAAAATAAGAACCAGGCACGCAGCCTGGAAAGAGCGCCTCTCTCACTCAAGGAGGAAATAAGCATAGGCGAATATCTATATAAATCTTTCGTCGCTGGGAGTGCTGTAGAAAATTCGGGATGTTTCCTTGTTTCCCTTATGTTTCCCCTTTTCCCTCTCCCTTGCCTTTTAGGGGGAGAAGGAAAAGAGAAGCTGTTTTGGAATAGTGACAGAAGAAGGCTGCAAAGCGACTTTTTCAACAGAGACATCGCCGAGGTTAAGCCAAATTTTGTCTTTGGCGGGAGTGGTGAAAAATGATGCTTGATGGCAGGAAGGGAGTGTCTGTCTGGGTTTCCTATGTGATGCTTACCGCTCTTGTTGTCAGCCTTGGCGTTGTCGTGCTGAACTGGTCGCGAAGCACGACCCAGCAGACTGTTGATGACATAGTTGAGCGGGGCGACGCCCTTACTGCCTGCGCTTCCGCGGGAATTGATGTGCTGAATCTTTGCCAGAATACGCAAAGTTTAAATATGAATGTCACCAATAGCAATGAGGTTAAGCTGGAGGGCCTGTGGGCTAGCATGTTTGACATATACAATATGCCGCAGACTTCATCTGTGAACCTGACAATCCAGCCGCAGAAGACCAGGGAAGTTTACCTTTTGAAGCAGGGCATAGTGAAGAGGGTTGAGTTCAGCCCCCTTGTGAGCAGGGGCGGCAAGAAGATAAAGTGCCTGAGCAGGAAGGTGTCTTTTGACAGCGTTCCTGTTTGCGGTTAGCGAAAAAGAGGTGTGCTGATGGCATTTAAAAAGAGGGCGTTCAATAGGATTAGCGATATTGAAGCCAGCATCCTTTTGGAGCATTCGCGCATGAACCGCGAGAAGTCTCTCCTCGTGCTTGACAAGTCGCTTCTCATGTATTTCTCGTTCATTTTTGTCGGCGTTGTTGGCTTTGTCAGCGGGTATTCGGATTACAAGTTCCTTAACATAATGGTTGTTCTGAGCTTTGGGGTTTTGGCTATCGGAGTAATTCCTTACGTGATAACGATGCACAATGAGGAAAAGCGTCTCAAGTCGATGCTTAGCAGGAATAATTTAAGAGGTGTAAAATGAGTTCTGTTGCTTTTTTTGTCGGCAAGAGGGGTGTTTCCCCGTTGATAGCCACTGTTCTATTGATAGCATTTGCTGTCGCCCTTGGCGCTGTCATAATGAACTGGGGAAGGGGCTTTGTTCAGGAAAGGACTTCTGATGTTGAAAAAACCACCAAGATAGAGACTGGCTGCGCTTTGGACGTCCAGCTTAAGGTCAGCGAGATTGACGGCACGCCCCAGCTTTGCTACGGCGGCAGCGGCGCGGCAGGGCAGATTAATTTCACTCTTGATAATCAGGGCAAGAAGGACGTTAAGGACATCGGGATTGTGGTTGGCGGCGCTTCAGGAATTTACCAGCTTGCTAACCTGAACATATCAACCATAATTGCTGGCGGCGCCCTGTTCAGGAATGTCAGTTACGACTACAATACTTACGGCAGCATAAAGTATGTGAGGTTCATTCCGAAGATAGACATATCCGGCGTAACTACCTCTTGCCCTGGCTCGGCTTTGCAGAAGGACTCCAGCGAGCTGAGGAACTGCAGTGCAAGCTGATGAGCGTGGGTTAAATGCCAGGCAAAACAGCGAAAAAGGCATTAGCCATCTTCTTCATAGTGTTCGGGATAGGCTTGGCAATGTTTATAATCATTCAGGGCGTCAACCTTTTTAGGGGCTCCTATGGCTATGTGGATGCAACAGGAGCGCCGAGTGTTGACTGCATAAAATATTTTTATGAGGTTGACAGGATAATCTACAGTTCTGGCGAGCTGGCATTTTCCATAAGAAACCTTGATTACAGCGTTGACATTGCAAACATAACTGTTGCTGGCGCGTCACAGCAGTTATTGCCTGTTTCATTGCCCAGCGGCTCGTCCCAGCAAATCAGGCTTGCCGCTGAGCTGACAAGCAACTTCAGCGTTTATCCTTCGGACTGTTCTGTCTACGGGTTGCGCTGCATGCTTGATACTGGAACTTGCAGCGCCGGATGAACTATTTTTTGAGTGGCGAACCAAATGCTCAGCAGCAGGAAAGGCGCAATCTGGATATCAGCTGTCTTGTATGTCCTGATAGCTGTTGTCATCATGGTCATAGTTCTCGAGGCAGGGCTGCCCCTGATAAAATCCCTTAATGAGAAAAGCTCCTTCACGAGGATAAGGGACACGCTTGTCGGGCTGGACAGGCAGATTCAGCAGGTTGCTTCCGAGGGGCAGGGCTCCCAGAGGATAATTCCCCTTGAGGTAACTGACGGCGAATTCAGGATTGAGCAGCAGAAGATAAGGTGGAAGCTGGAGACTGACAGCAAGATAGTTGAGCCCAAGACGAGGATTGAGCTTGGGAATCTTGTCGTTGCCTCTGGCGTTGATGTGACCGCGTCAAATGTTGGCGATTTCTTCATTGTTGAGAATTCAAGGATAAGGGCTAACTTCTCAAGGATAGGAAGCGCTTCAAATTACAGCAGCATAAACACTTCTGCAATAATCAACAACGTCATTTTCAAGGATAGCAGCGCCCAGACTGCAGGAACGTTCACTTTTTTCGTCAATGACAGCAATTCGCTGGCGGGAAACGGCTACACGAGCCTTGAGGACGCGGGCTCAGGGCTTACCAGCGCTTCTGTCCGTGCCCATGTTAACAATTCTGCGATGGCTTACGACATTGTCCTGACGCTGGACAGCAAGGCTGACTTCCTGAGGGCGGCTATTGAGAACTTTGCGAGGAAGTAGCCAGTCAGGCTTTTTCAGCTAAGATGTCGTCTAAAATTTTTCCTAAGGAAGGCAGCTGCTCTATTGTTTCTAAAACAGAGTCGGTTCCTTTTATTGCATCAAGCCTTGACGAGACAAGTCCCATAACTGGCCCGTTGTATCCTGCGAGTCTTACCGCCTCTGCAGCCTCTTTTTCAGCATAGTCAACAATTACTGCGACAAAATCTCTCCCTCTCTCTTCGATAAGCTTTTTTATTGCATCAGTGCTCCAATCGGTAACTGATTCTCCTTTTCGGGCCAAGTAATATGGAAATAGCTGGTAATCAGTTCCTGCCAAAACATCTAAAACAGGAAATAGGGCAATGTCGTTGCAGAAGACTGCACGTCTTTTCTATCTTTCACATAGTTCAGGAGTTTGGATATGTATTAAAACTTTGCGGCTGGTGAGAAACTATTGTCCCTGAGTGTAACTTGACTGCACCAAAATTCCGTAAAGTTTATAAAGTTGGAATGTATTACGTTCTTACGAGGTGGTTTGCATGCCGGAATTGACTAAAGTGACATCGAAAGGACAAGTGGTTATACCTTCTGATATTAGGAAGGCTCTTAATCTTAAAGAGGGAAGCCGGCTGGTGGTTAGCAGCATGGGCGGTTTGGTCCTGATGAAAAGAGTTTCCATACCAGACCTGAAGAGGGAATTTGAGGCGCTTACCGCTTTCGGCATTGCTTTCGCAAAGAACAAGGGCATTAGAAGCGAGGAGGATGTTGTTAAGCAAATCCACAAGGGAAGGGGAGTGAAAAGTGCTTAAAGTTGTCTTGGACACAAACATCCTCGTGTCCTCAATATTCTGGGATAAAGGCAATCCTCACAAAGTGGTAGAGTTTGCCATTGACGGCAAGATTCAAGTGTTCACATCTCTTTCAATGCTAAAGGAGCTTGAAAAAATCTTGAAACGTGACTTTGGAGAATCTGAGGATATGGTTCAGAGGCAAATAAACTTTATTCTGGAATATGCTAAGGTACTGCAACCTGCCGTTACTCTGGATGTATAGCGACTGACATTAATTCTTGTACATGATTGTCAGTTGCTATATCAGGAAGACACAACTATTTTGCATAATTATTTGTGTCTTCCGCTATAGTTAAGGACGACCATGATGACAACATAGTTGTGGAATGCGCTTTTGCTTGCAGTGCCGACTACATAGTCACGGGTGACAATCATCTTCTGAAGATTGAGAAATATGGAAAAACAAAGATTGTAACTGCCAGCGCTTTCGTGAATTTCCTGCAACAGTGAACCTATGACTTTATAGCCAAACCCCTTTTCCGCTAAACTTTGCTGCACTAAAGACTAGCTTTGTTCGATAAGTTAATTCTTGTCCGAATGGTTGGCATCCCATCTGAAAAGTTCGGAGAACCGCAGCCAGCCTTAAGTTAGTGAGAAATTCCGCTTCAAAGAATTATTTGATGGAGTCTACAAATCCAATATATACTTGTTCAGAATAGCTAACGCTATGCCTTCTGGAAAAGCAATGGCAGTTTTGAGTGCTCCCATGGTTGCAGTTGTTGGGATAATTGGCAGAAGACATTCTTATCTGGAATAACGAATTAAGTTAACTTGGTTTGAGATTTTTCTCCTATTAGAGGAGTTAATCTTCTTTTTGCGATTTCGCAATATTCCCCGTCTATATCAACACCAATGCCTTTTCTTTGTTCCATTAAGCAAACTAATAAGGTTGTTCCGCTTCCGAGAAATGGGTCAAGAATAACGTCATCTTTGTAACTAAACAGCTTTATGCATCTCTTAGGCAGTTCGATTGGGAATGGGGCAGGGTGACCTATCCTTTTTTTACTTTCTCCGGTAAATGTCCAGAGACCATTAGTCCAATTAATAAAATCCTCTTTGCTAATACTTGAATCCCCTCTTTCGAGTTTTTTCCACTGATTCTTAAATAAGATAGCAATAACCTCAACCGGAGCTATGACGTAAGGCGCACTGGCACTCAGATAAGAACCCCAAGCAGTTCTTCTTGAAATGTTGCCCTCATTCCAAATTATGGTAGAATGATATTTCCATCCGCAATCCTTAGCAATTTGTAATATATCTGAATAAACGCTTTGCTGTCCCCCCTTATTTTTATCTAAAGGAATGTTCAAGCACAATCTTCCATCATCTTTTGCAAGTTCATAAGCTTTTGTTAGCCATTGTTTGGTGAATGCCAAATAATCTGAATAGTTTATATCGTCTTTATGAGAATTGTAGTGGATGTCTACATTATAC
>CAZBPE010000009.1:8011-11287 GCA_964493685.1 uncultured Methanosarcinales archaeon | reverse complement strand
GATGTTATTATTAAATCCACTGTTGCTTTATCAATTAGTTGGGTGTTGATGAAGTCGTCTTCAATAATTTTTACCCCGTTGCTTTCAAAGTAAATTTTACCAGCATCTTTTTTTGTTGTTCCTTTTTCAGTTTTCTTTCTTTTTATGTTTTTCGTCATTTTTATCAGCGATTTTCCGGCGATTTCGTAAAAAACTACAAAATGTTTGTCAGTTTTTTCATACTGCTTATAAAGTAGCTGAAAAGCTTTCAGGATATTTGACATTAATCCTTTTCAACTATCAATTTTTCATCTTTAACTTCGGCTTCCAGCTCTTCGCCCCCTTTCCAGCCCAATTTTTTAATCAGTTTTGATGGGACGACTATGAGATATTTATAATATGCTTTATCTTTGTAGTCCCTGCTTTTTTGCGGTATTAGTCGCATAACAGCTTTTAGGAACCTACTTATTTATAACCTTTTCGGTTCCTAAAAATATAGGTTGCCAAACATCTTTCACTTTCTGAATCAGCAGGCTGGAAAACTAGCTTTGCGTAAGTCCTTGATTTCACCTATTTTTTACGCAGAATAGCGATTTTTACGCAAAAGCTGCTTGCTGCAAAACGCCGCAAAACTAAAACCTTTATATATGGGTATATCAATTAGTATACTAAGGTAGTAGCTGTAGCTATAACTGACGGGATGGCATTATGGAAGTTGAGGCTAATGCAACAAGCGCACAGGCTCAGGTTGTTGAGCAGGCTCCTGCCAAGCAGTCTGCTGATGAGCAGAAAGCCCCTGAGTTCTTCATTGATTTGAGGCCGAGGCTTTTCAAGCTTCCTGACTTCAATAACAAAACCAAGATTAACGTAAGGTACCCTCTTCTTCCGCCTTACGCCTTCGCCCACATCTACTGGGACGATAAGGCTAAGGAGCTGATTTACAAGATTGAGGAGCAGATTCTCACAGAGGCTGAGAAGGAGCTTCTGCGCCTTATACAGCTTGGGCTTGAGGAAATGATTAACATCAGCTTCCGTTACGCAACCAAGTCAAGCCTGATTTTGAAGTACCTTGAGAAGAACGTCCAGTCCATTCTTGGCGAGCTCGGCGCAAAGGTTTCAAGGGAGTCTTACCTTAAGCTGATGTATTACATTTACCGCGACTTCATCGGGCTTAATGAGATGGAGCCGATGATAAACGACCCTTATATTGAAGATATTGAATGCAACGGGATAGGCTTGCCTGTTTACATAGTTCACCGGAAGTATCAGAACCTTCGTTCAAACATTGTTTATGAGGAAGGGACTAAGCTTGTTGATTTTGTTGAGAAGCTTGCCCAGAAGACCGGAAGGTATGTGAGCTATGCGAAGCCGCTGCTTGACGGCTCCCTTCCGGATGGCTCGCGTGTCAATGCCACTTATACCAGCGATGTTACCACTCACGGCCCTACGTTCACGATAAGGAAGTTCACTCGTGAGCCGCTGACTCCGCTTCACCTGATGAGTTACGGCACTGCTAACGCCCTGACTTTTGCATACGTCTGGCTGGCGATAGAGCACAAGTTTAATGTCATCAGCATTGGCGAGACCGCGTCCGGGAAAACAACTTTCCTTAATGCAATCCTTCAGTTTGTCCCGTCAGAGGCCCGCATCGTTTCAATAGAGGACACGCGCGAGATTAACCTTGCGCATGAGAACTGGATTCCTGCTGTTGCGAGGGTTGGCTTCGGCATTCCAAATCTTATTGGAAAGCAGTATGGCGAGATAACCCTTTTCGACCTTCTCAGGGAGACATTCAGGCAGAATCCTGACTATGTTGTTGTCGGTGAAGTTCGCGGAAAGGAAACCTATGTTTTGTTTCAGGGCATGGCGTCCGGGCACTCAAGTTTCAGCACGTTCCACGCGGCTTCCGTAGAGACTCTTGTCCGCCGCCTTGAAACCCCGCCGATAAACCTTCCCGCGTCTCTTGTCGACTCCCTTGACATAATAATAAGCGTTGTTCACCTGAAGGACCAGAACCGCAACATAAGGCGCATGGTTAACCTGAAGGAGGTTATTGAGGTTAAGCAGCAGGTTGGCACTGTTGATTCAAACACGCTTTTTGAGTGGGACCCGATAAAGGACGTTTTCATATACAACGGCAATTCCCACATCCTTTCGATAATAAGCAAGAGGACTGGAATTCCTGTCAAGAAGCTTGAGGATGAGATACAAACAAGGGCGAAAGTGCTTCAGGCCATGCTTTCCAGGAACATTTTGAATTATGCGGAAGTTACGAAGATAGTTAACCTTTACTATAAGGAATCGCAGACAGTTCTGAAGGAGCTGGGGATAGGGTGAGCGTTTTGGACACGGGGCCGCTTGTTGCAAAATGTTTTGAGGCAAAATCCCTCATTGCAGTCTACAGGAAATACGCTGAGTCTTCTCCGTGCGGTAATGCCGAGGTTGAGCGCGCCGGAAGGGAGATGCGGCTTGTCAAGAAGCAGATTTTGAGCCGGCTTTTGGAGATGAAGCGGCTTGTCAATCGCCTTGAGCTTGAGGTAAAACCTTAATGTCAAAAACTACCGGTCAAAAATGGATGGAATGTTGATTCAGAACGTTTATCCGGTGGTTTTTGATCATGCTCAGAATTTTTCATATTGTGAAATCAGAAGCAAGCGTAGCTTGTCGTCAGTCATATGCCGATGGAAAAATTCTGACATTTTAGGGTGTTGTAGCCATGCATAAGGATGCGGAACAGCTTTTATCTGAAATAGAGGACATCTCACGGGAGATTATGATTTATGACGGCTGGAAGAAAAGCCTTCTTAAGTCGCTTGATTCTCTCATTGATGATTACAGGAAGAAGCGGCTTCTCTATGCCGAGTATGAGCAGAGGCTTGCGTCATTGCTCAAGGGAAAGACGAAGGGCGAATGGATTGATTACTGCAATTCTTACCAGTTCTCGCTTCTTAAGAGAATGGAGTTTATACTTTCACAGACTTTTGAGATTGTTAAGGATGACGTCAGCTTTGTCAGGAGCGCTGCCGCCTCTCTGCAAAAATCCCCTGCCAGGCAGGAGCTGCCTGCCATTCCCGCAAAAACTTCCGGCGTCTTTAACATTGACAATGAGATATTGCGGCTTAAGCAGCTTCTTTACAGCCATTATTCGCAGCCTGATGTGAAGGTTGCTGTCAAGGAGCTTGACATAAGCATACCTGAGCTGAAAGAAATAAGCGAGGAGGTGTCAAGGGAAGAGGAGGCGGCTGAAGCCAAGGCTGCCGAAAGGAAGCGTTCTGTTGAACTGGCTGCTGCCGAGGC
>CAZBPE010000009.1:4160-8001 GCA_964493685.1 uncultured Methanosarcinales archaeon | reverse complement strand
GCCGCAGGGAAACCCCGCTTCAGTCTGCACCTTCCAAATTTCAATCTCAATTTCCTTAAGCTGAACCTTTCGCCGAAGGAAGCGATGAGGGAGCTTTCCTCCGCGAAGGCAAGACTTTATGCTTTTTTCAGGGGGCTTCATTTCCCCCTTCGCGTTAAGCGCGCTAAGCTTTCTGAAGAGAAATCACTGAAGGCGCCTGTTCAGCCGAAAGAGAGGAAGGACCTCATATCCTTCGCGGACGTTTCTGCCGGCCTTGAGGAAAAGAAGGAGAAAGCGCCGCAGCCTAAAAAGCATTCTGAAAAGGCAGGAATTTTTTCTTCGGTTAAGTCATTGTTCGCTTCAAAGCAGAAGAAAATATTTGTTGAGGACATTGTTTCAATGGAGCGCTTAGCTAAGAGCGAAAAGGACGAGGCTCGCCTTGTCGGCGGAGAAGCAGGCATTGCGTTCGGCTGGTTCTCGCCTAAAAGGCTTCTTAGCGAGTTTGCAGGGCATTTCAGCAGGAAGCAGGAACCCATTCTCGGGGAGACTACCGCTGTTCCTGTCCACATGAAAAAGCTCAGGGAGATGAGGAAGCGGCTTTATGTCGAGGAGCGCCTTTCAGGCTTTGACACCACGCTTCTTGCCCAGGAAGCCAAGAGGATTAAGAGGATTCTTGAGGTTGAGAAGCAGGAGGTTTACAAGGGAAGCTCCCTTGGGTTAATTGCCAATGTTACCGTTAGGAAGATATCGCTCTTTCTCGTTAATAATTTTCCCCAGTTTTTCGGCTACCTTTACAACGCATTGCGCGCCGCTAACGTGAAGGTCCTTTCAAACACTTACGTTAACATAATGGTTCTTGTGACCATTGTTATGGACGTTTCAATATTTTTCCTTCTGCTCATTGTGTTCTTTGTTCTGAATTATCCTCTTTACCAGATAGTCCTAAGGAGCGTCATATTCAGCCTTGTTGCAGGTTTGCTGTGCGCCACGATATTCTACTTTTACCCGTTCATGAAGATACGCGACAGAAGGCGCAAGACAACAACGAACCTCCCTTTTGCGATAAATCACATGTCTGCTGTTTCAACTTCCGGGGTTCCGCCTGCGAGGATGTTTGAGCTGATTTCCGAGTCAGGGGAGTATGAGGAGGTTGGCGTTGAGGTTAAGAAGGTTGTTGACTTCACCAACATTTTCGGCTACGACCTTCTTACTGCCATAAGGGCGGTTGCTGGCACAACCCCAAGCCTGCCGCTTAAGAAGTTCCTTGAGGGGATGGTCAGCACAATAGAGACTGGCGGCGACCTTGTAAGCTACTTAAGGCAGCAGGCTGATGAGGCGGCCCTGACTTACAAGCTTGAAAGGCAGCGCTATAACGAGACGGTAAGCACTTACTCGGACATATACACCGGCGTCCTTATCGCAGCTCCCCTGTTCTTCATAGCCGCGATGGCTCTTGTCAACATGCTTGGAGGCTCCCTTGGCGGGCTTGGCGTCGGAACTGTCATGGCGCTTGGCGCTTACGTTGCCATTCCGCTCATGAACATCGGCTTTATAATCTTCCTGCAGATGACGCAGCCGGAAGTGTAGCGGATTTTGAATATCTATCATATTTATAGCGGAAGACACAGATAATTATGCAAATAGTTGTTGGTATAGCGACTGGCAATCATGTGCAAAAATTAATGCCCGTCCCTATAGAAACTTGACTTAACATTACCGTAATCTTTTTATTCAAACCTGAATTCCTACCAGTCATGATACTGATCGGGCAGCGGCTACAAGCTGCGAAAAGCGGGCTTGCTAACGAAATAGGTATGCTTGCGAACAGCGGGGAATTTGTGCCTGAACCCCCGTTTCTTCAGCTTCACCACTGTTTACATCCCGCATTTAAGTTTAACGCAGATGGATACTGGCGTAAATTTAAAGTGCAGGAGACTGAAGGCGGGTGGTCAGAAGTTAATGAAGTCATGGTAAAGCTGCTTGCGTATGTTTTTCAGCGCCCTGCAACCATGACACACACGCTTGACACACTGGTTCTTGTTGGCGAAAGCTCCTTTAAAAGAGCGGCTGAAGAAGAAAGAAATTTCGGGGCGGAAGTAAATTACTCGCTTGCACACTGGTTTAAAACGCCTCTGATAGCCGCCGCCTAAATTTGCTGATGTAAGCGATTACACGCCGGTTGTTTATGTCAATTGCGAGGACAAGTACGGCCAGACTCTTAAGCTGGGCGGTGGTATTGAGGCACGCACCCTGCACAGGGAAATGCCGGAACGCATAGATGAGCGATTCAGCAGCAAGGCAAAAGGGAAAGACCTGCTGGTGGATGAAGTAAAGCTGCATCCGACCCCGCCTGAAAAGGCGCTTATTGTAAAGGAAATAAAAGACGGTTATAATCCTGGGAACTTCGTACTGGACGCCAACTTAAAGCTGAAAGGAGGAACTGAAGTTGCTGAGATTGGTATTGACGTAAACAGATTTTTGGTTATGTTGAGGATTAATGAGCAAACATCATTAACCACGCCTCAATTAAATGCGTTTATGCTTCAGGCTTTCAATACGCTGGACACAATTTACAGGAGGCCGGCAGCGATAATCTAAGGAAACAAAGTAACATAGACCACTTTGATTATCCCACTATTTCTTATCAAAGTTCTCTGCAGTAAACTGGTTCAGGATGCTTCTGTTTGTAATAGCAACTCGTTAATTATTGAACTTTAGCGAGATTTGCCATAACAACACAAGAGCGCCTGCAGGAATCCAGCATCCTTCAAAGCAAAAACTATTTATACTATTGTATGCATTTGATTCAAATCAATACTAAAAAAGGGAAAAATGACTGCCACTGTAACAACGAGAGTGCCGGATTCTACGCTGCAGGAGATTGACATGTTCACGGCAGAAAGGCATACCGACAGGTCTACTATGCTGCGCAGCCTGATTGAGGAGGGGTTGGCGAAAGAGAGAAAGGAAAAGGTGCTGTCCACTTACAGGGAGCATAAGATAAGCATTCAAAGGGCTGCAGAGCTTCTTGGAATTCACATAACAGAGATGATAGAGCTGATACAAAGGGAAGGGCTCTATTTGGATTACAGCGAAGAAGAGCTTAGGGAAGACCTAAAAGGCTTGCAAAGATGAGCAGGATGAAAATCGTAAGCAACACGTCTCCCCTTATATTTCTCACAAAAATTCGCAGGCTGGATTTCCTAAGCGGATACGGCATTATAATCGCTGAGCAGGTGTTTGAGGAGATAATGGAGTGGAAAAAGATTGACAGTGCGAACCATCTAACGCTTACAGAATGGATTGGCAGGAACAAAATCAATGTAAAAAAGGTTAACGTTTCGGATAATCTGCCTCAAGGTCTTGGAAAAGGGGAAAAGGCGACAATATCGTTAGCCCTGAAAGAGGGAGTAAAAATGATTTTGATTGACGAGAAGAAAGCAAGAATAATGGCGAAATCGCTTGGGCTTATGCCGATTGGCACGATTGCAGTAATCCGGCAGCAGATGCTGGACAGGAAAATCACTGCCAAAGAATGCAAAAACCTCGTGCTTGAGCTGATTAAAAGCGGCTACAGGATTAAGGAGGAGTTGTTGGCTGAATTCCTGCAGCAGACGGAAGCCGCAATAAAGGAAGTGTAGCTGCGAGGATGGGGCGTAACTGCGGCGCTTTATTGTTAATGGAAATGGAAAAATTCAGCAAAAAACCGTAACAGGATATCTCTGCATCACACCGTGTAATCGTGAAGTTTTGCGTTTCATATATGAAATATTGGTGCAGTTTGTGAGTAAAACGCAAAAGTCTAGTAATCGAAAGATTTAAATAATAATTCAGCTTTCTTAATTCAGAATTCAAATGGCAC
>CAZBPE010000009.1:0-4150 GCA_964493685.1 uncultured Methanosarcinales archaeon | reverse complement strand
GAAATAAACAAGGGACGGGGCATAACGCTGCCTGCCAGCGTAAGGAAGAAGTATTCCTTGAAGCCTGGCTCAAAGCTGGAAATAAAGGACAAAAACGGCAGGATTGAGCTTATACCGCTTGGTGCTGAAGAGGACATTTTTCAGCTGATTGCGAAGACTAAGCCTGTTACGGATGCGGATATAGCTGCCGTCAAAAAGCGGGTGAGGATGCATTACTTCATACATTGACGCGAATTTCATAGTTAAGTGCTACACTAACAATCCTGACGGTGGCAGGTGCGTTGAACTGCTAAATAAAGGGAATCTTGCAACCGGTTCAGTGGCGATTGTGGAAGCGTGGCAGTCTCTTCTAAACATCCTGCATGCCGATTTGGCAAATAAGGCTATTATTGACTTGTTGAGGCGCGATGTTGCCGTGGTTTCGCTGGAGCCGTCCCTCATACACGAAGCGGTGAGAAGGCAGCATAAATATGGGTTGGACGCATTCGACACTTTGCAGGTTGTTTCTGCAATGGCAAGTGATTCTTCTGAGATTCTGACTTTTGATAAGGACATTTTGGGTTCAGGTTCGGAAATTCCTGCCAGGAAGCCTTAGTTTACGCGAGCCTGAAATGAATCCGCCTGTTGTTTTTCCCCTTGTTTTCTATTTTGATGGCTTCAATCTTTCCTATTTCCGACGTGTTTGCTACGTGCGTTCCCCCGTCTGCCTGAGTGTCAATGTCTCCGATTTCAACTATCCTGAGCATATCAACCTGCGGCGGAACTGCGGTTGCCAGCTTTACCATTCCAGGAATCTTCAACGCTTCTTCGCGCTTCATCAAGCGCATCTTGACAGGCTGTTTCCTTTCTATCGCTTCATTCGCTTCTGCAACGTATTCCGCCACTTTTTCTCTGTCAAATTCGTCAAGGCTGAAGTCTATCCTGCACTTGCCAATGTCGATTTGCCCGCCGCTTATCAGGGCTCCTGTCCTCTTATGGACTATTGCCGCGAGGACGTGCATTGCAGTATGCCCTCTCATTAGCGCGTAGCGCCTTTCCCAGTTGAGGGTGCAGTGAACCTTGTCGCCAGCTTTCAGCCCTTCAATGTCGAGATAGTTCATTATTTTCCCGTCCTCTTTCCTTACGTCAACTACCTTGTAATCTTTTCCGCTGCTTGTTATCGTTCCGTTGTCTGCCAGCTGCCCTCCTCCCTGGTAGCAGAATATGCTTTGGTCAAGCTCAGCCTTGCAGCCTTCGCTGCTTACAACTTCTGCGTCAATCTCCTTTATGTAGCAGTCCTCAAGAAAGATGGTTTTCGTCATTGAAAGCGGGTTCTTGGGCGCTTATTTATATTTAACTGGCAGCTAATAGAAAATTAATTAAATGGGGAAAAACAAGTTTGGAATGGTTAAAAGTGGCTTTTCATGGTTAAGATAAGGTTTGGCAGGAAGCAGCAGTTTGCGCTGGCTGTAAGCTTGTTAATTGTCCTTTTGGACTTCTTTGCATTTAGGGGGAGAGTTTTTTTCGTTCCGGTGATAGCTGCTGCCGTAACTATTGGCTGGCTTCCTTTCTGGCTTGATATCTTTGCCGAGAACAGGCGCCAGAAGGAGCTTGAGTCCAGGTTCCCTGATTTTGTCAGGAACTTCACTGGCGCAATAAAGTCTGGAATGCCGGCTGCGCAGTCGGTGATTCAAGTTGCAGATACCGATTATGGCGCCCTAACGCCTTACGTCAAGAAGCTTTCCAACCAGATAGAATGGGCAATTCCTTTTCATAAGGCTTTTTTGAATTTTGGGAAGGAAACTGAGAATGTTGTCATAAGGCGCGCCATAGCCACTATGATTCAGGCTGAGCAGGCTGGCGGCAACATAGAGGACGTTCTGACTTCCATAACAGACTCGTTGATCCAGATTAAGAAGATAAAGGAGGAGAGAAAGGCAGGAATCCACGCCCAGGTTATGCAGAGCTACATCATTTTCTTTGTTTTTCTCGGGATTATGATACTGCTCGGCTCAGGATACTGGGCTCGGCATTACCGGGCAGTCTTCTGGCGGGATAAGCCTTAATGCAAAGCTTGATTTTTCCTCTCCTGCCGCGTTTATAGGCTCTCTTGGAGGCTGGCTAATCAGCCTTCAGGGAGTTTTCCTTATTATGTCGCTGATTCAGGGATTTTTTGCAGGAGTTGTTCTCGGGAAGCTTGCAGAGGGCGACCTCACGTCAGGCTTTAAGCATTCGCTTATCATGATGACGTTTGCTTTCATAACCATAAGCTTTGCCCAGAGCATGTGAGCAAGCAAAAGTAAGCTGCAAAAGCGGCTTTGTCGCCAGAGCTTAGCCCAGCGTTGCTGCAAGAAATAGTCTTATAGCAGATTGCATAAATTTTCGTAAATTCTACCTGCAATCTGCTATTTAGCAATTCGCACAAAATTTCGATAATTAATGCGAATTGCTATTATTTTCCTTCAAGAACCGAGTTTACTGCGTTCACAATCTTCTTGATGTTGTCGTTTGAGATGCTGAGGACGTATCCCTGCATCGCAATCTTCATGTCGTCAACTGTTCTTGGAAGTATGTCTGCTATTTTGATTACGTGCTCGTCCTTGAGCCTTGGTATGTCCAGCTTTTTTATCTCGTCTGTGAGCTTCTTTTCCTTATCTGCCGCAAGGTGCGAGAGCGAATTAAGGTAGTCCTCTACTTTTGTTACCCTTATGCTTGGCTCCTTCTCCCGCTTTTTTATCTTCTCTATCTCGAGTTTGAGCTCTGCCATTGAAACCGGCGTCTGGCTTATTATTTTAGGCTCCATTCTGCACCCTCATCAGGTGGACCGGCTTTACAAGTATGTTTTTTATTTTGTCCTTGTCCTTTATCCTGACTTCGTAGCATTTTCCGTTTCTTCCTATCACAGTTCCTGTTTTTCCGTGAAATCTTCGGTAGTATGATTGTCCGTCCTGGACGCTTGGCGCCGCCTTTAGAACCACCTTGTCGCCATTGTCAAGCTTTTGCAGGAATCTTGTGAGTGCAAGCTTGCCTTTTTCCTTTTTTTGGACTGAAAGCAAACGCCTGGTTTTTCTTCTTATAGAGCCTACGCGCTTTACCATCTTGGCATGGGCTATTTGGCGGTATTATAAAAAGCTTGCTTTTTTTTGTCAGCGCCTTCGCTTTCTTATAGAACTCGTCTTTCTGCGCTTCTTTCCGGCTCTTTTGGAAGCTGTTTTTCTCTTCTTGGCAGTTGCTCTCCTCGTTGCTTTCGCCTTTCGCCTTAGTTTTTTCTTATTTCTTTCCAGAAGATTCTTGCGCTTCTTCACAACGCTTTTCAGCTCTCCAATCCTTTCACTGATTTTCCTTATCAGGGTTTCTTTTGTCTTTACCCTTGCAATCTCCCTCGCGAGCTCCTTGTCCTTCAGTATCTCGCGTATCCACGCCTCAAAGTCGTTCCTGTCTCTGGTTACGTGGTATCTGAAGACGTCATTGTCAGCCTTTTCAAGCGCTTCAGAAAGCTCATTGAGGCTTCTAAGGTTTTCATTCGTGCAAAGCCAGAAACCATCTGTGAGGGAGGTCTTGCTTAGTATTCTCCTTGCTTCAGCGTATTGTACTGGTCTCTTCATCTTGAATTTTGCCAGTGTGTTTGAAACTCGAAACTGTCTGCGTAGTATCCTTTCCGAATATATATATCTTTCTTTCTTACTGGATAATGGTAACGCATATTTTTAAACTTTGTCCGGCAATCAAGCCAAAGCAATGAGCCTCAAGAGCTTCCTTATAATTGATGTTAAGGACATGTCAAACTGGATAGGCATCCTGATTGCCATACCGCTTCTCTGGTGGGGCATCTCCACTATTATTAGTTTGGTGAAGGGCGGCTAGCTGGTATATGCAATATATGCTTTCAAATTAGATATAAATTCTTTATAATAAGGCTTATATAACTAAGTCAATAAGTAAGTCTTCTTATGGTTCTTGAGTTTTTGAGAACTGGGCTTGAAAGCTATTTGCAGAGGTGCAACAGCTGCAATTCTGTTCTTTACTATGGAACGAACACCAAGTTTGACAAGACTCTGCTCTCGCACGTTTGCGTTACTTGCGGAAATGTTCTTAGGTAGCTCTCTTTATATATTGAGTCAACATTCTAACTTCCCGCTTGCTGGCTTTGGTTCTCCGAACTTCACTTTTC
>CAZBPE010000008.1:13767-21202 GCA_964493685.1 uncultured Methanosarcinales archaeon | reverse complement strand
ATCAACCGCAACAACGACCCCAATGCCAATAAATTTTCCTTCTAAAAAGGAAAATTTTAAATATAAGCTTCCTTTTACTTCAGGCATGAATACTGAACTGGTAGAGGATTACCTTGCGGAGTTTTCAAAGAAGTCTTTACCGGACTCGGTTCCAAGAGAGCTTAATGTCCCTTTTGACAGGAAATTTGTCATTTCCATAGCTGGGCCAAGAAGGGCAGGCAAGACATTCTACTTCTTCCAGCTTATTAAGAAAATTGGCAAGGAAAAGTGCCTTTACCTGAATTTTGAAGATACAAGACTGTTCGAAACAGATTTCAGGGAGATAAGAAAAATCATCAGGCTGTATGCTGAGCTTTTTGGCAGATTGCCCGAGTGCCTGCTCTTTGACGAAATACAGAACGTCAAAAACTGGGAGATTGCAGTGCGCGAACTTTACGACACTTTTCAATACCGCATTTTCTTAACGGGGTCGTCTTCCATGCTGCTTTCAAAGGAAATATCAACGCAAATGAGAGGCAGGTCGCTCGCATACTTTTTCTTCCCCTTCTCTTTTACGGAATTCCTGCGCTTCAAAAAATTCAGGGTTGAAAAGCTTAGCAAGGATGAAGAAAGCCTTCTAAAGAACCTGTTGAGGGAATACCTTGAATTTGGCGGTTTTCCTGACGTTGTTTCTTCAGGCTTAAAGGAAAACCTGCTAAAAGAATACTTTGACTCTGCGCTTTTCAAGGACGTTATAGAAAGGCACTCTGTGAAAAACCTACATTTGGTCAACTCCATATTCAAGCAGATGATAAACAACTTCTCAAAGGAATTCAGCGTAAACGCGCTTTACAACGCCTTCAAATCACAGGGCATTAAGGTTTCCAAAGACACCATATACCGATACCTGAATTATTTTGAAGATTCGGTCTCAGTCTTCTTCGTTAAAAGGCACTCTGAAAAATTACGCTTGAAAGAGGCATGGCCAAGGAAGGTTTATCTGGCTGACACAGGCCTGTCAAAGGCGATAAGGGTTTCGGAAGACATTGGCAAGCTAATGGAAAACTGCGTTTTTCTGCAGCTTTTCAGCCTTAAAAATAAAAAGCCTCTGGTTGACATTGCATATTACAGGGATTACGCTGGCAGAGAGGTTGACTTTGTTATAAGGGAAGGGCCAGACGTGACGCGGCTGATTCAGGTAACCTACGCTTTAGGTTTTGACGAAATCAGGAGCGATGAGATTAAAAGCCTAATTGCTGCCGCCGATGCGCTAAGATGCAAAAATCTGACTCTTGTCACGTGGGATTATGCCGGGAAGAAAACAATAAAAGGGCGCAGCATAAGCTTTGTTCCGCTATGGAAATTCCTAACGGCAGATGCTGGACGATAAATAAAAATCCCAAACCACCGCAAGCGGTGGGGTATTGTCAAAAATGCGAAGCATTTTTGAGCATGCTCAGAAACGAAAAGCGTTTCTGACATTTTAAAGTTATGATACCCCATCCAGCGGAAAGCTACGCTTTCCAGTGTTGGCGACACGCCAACAAAATGCGAGAAACATAAGGAGGAAACCCAACCGCTGCAAGCAGCGGGGTATCATAACAAATGACCGGGCTTGCGCATAAGTAGCTACGTCACAAGACGGAAAGGCTTAAATAATAGCCCGCTATTAGTGTGCAATCAGGTGATGAAAATGGTGACAATGACGGCAGATGTTACGGAAGGGGTAAAGAAGATGACAGAGAAGCTGGTAAAGGCAGGGCTTTACAAGTCACAGTCAGAGGTTGTGAGGGACGCAATACGGCAGCTTGCATTCAGATATGACATCAAAAACGCGCCTTCGCTTGAGGAAGTTAGGAAGATAACGGCAAAAAGCATTGAGAAGTCGGGAAAAACACTAGCTCAATCTGTCAGGGAACTGAGGGACGAGGAATGAATTACATAGACACCTCAGCCTTGATTAAGTATTACAGCGATGAAGTTCAGGAAAGGGGCGTAAAAGAAGTCACGGGCCTTATTGAATCTGCAAAAGGCGGCAATGACAAGCTGCTTTCAACTTTCTTCATTATTGGCGAAGCCATATCTGTGTTTGACAAGCGGGTGAGGCAGAAGATTATAACAGTTGATGAGTTCAATACCTCAATTAAAAAGTTTCTCGCTGATATTAACGAAATGACAACAAAAGGTGTGTTGATTCTTGAGCCTATCAGTTCCTCAACTATTTTGCTTTGTGCTGAACTGATCATTAAGCACCACTTATCAATAAACGATGCCATACACCTATATACAACACTAGCAAATCGAGACATTGTTGAGCTGTTTGTATGCTCTGATGAAAACTTGCTGAAAGCAGCAAAAGCTGAGGGCTTTAAAATCTTTAATCCCGAGAAGAAAGAGTAAAAAATGGAAAAACCGCTTGAAAGGCCTGAAATTGTTGAAATCACCAGAGTGGTGGACGAAGCAGAAGGCATAAAGACCATTTTCATAAAAAGCGGCATTACGCCAAAGCCAGGGCAGTTCGTAATGCTGTGGATACCCGGAGTTGACGAGAAGCCGTTTGCGGTAAGCTACATCGACGGGAAAAAAGGGGAAGCGGGAATAACCGTTGCAGCAGTAGGAAATTTCTCAAACAAACTTTGCAGCATGAAGAAAGGGGAAAAGATAGGAATAAGAGGACCCTACGGAACCAGCTACAGCCTTGAAAAAGGGCTTAAGAAAATCGCAATGGTTGGCGGCGGATGCGGCTCAGCCTCTCTCGCGCTGCTAGCGGAAGAAGCGGTGAAGCGGGGAATAAATGTGAAGTTTGTAACAGGCGCAAGGTGCCGTAGCGCGCTGATGAACACTGAAAGGCTTAGCAAGCTTTTAGGAAAAGTAAACTTAATCATCACCACTGACGACGGCAGCGCAGGAATGAAAGGCCTTGCCACTGATGCACTGAGGCAGCTGCTTAAAAAAGAGAAGATAGACAAAATATTCACATGCGGGCCTGAAAAGATGCTGAAGGCCGTTGTTGAGATTGGCATTGCGGAAAAGACAAAAGGGGAGATAAGCGCAGAAAGATGGTTCAAGTGCGGCGGCATCGGCTTGTGCGGGCACTGCTGCGTTGACCCCATCGGGATAAGGCTGTGCGTTGAAGGCCCTGTCATTGACTTTGAAACAGCCTCCAAAATAACGGAATTTGGAAACTATCGCAGGATAAAAAGCAGCAGGAAGGAGAAGCTGTGAGCGTGTTTAGCATCAACCCAACAGAAGCCATTTCCACAAAGGCACAAGCCTGATGCCCTGCTCGCTTCTTTCAGTGTTTTTTGTCAGCAGAACCAGTTCCTTCACTTTTGATCCAAAATTTTCCTTCAATTCCAATAAGCCTTTGGTTTCCCTTTCACTAATAGCATCGCCATAGGAAACATTGATGGCTACCAATGACTGGTCATTGTTTTTAACAACAAAATCCACTTCCATCTTGTTCTTCCAGTAATAAACGTCTTTGCCTTCCCTCTTCAGCTCTACAAAAACAAGGTTTTCCGCAAGCTTTCCCTCATCCTTTGAAAATTTGAAGCTTACGGCGTTTCTTAGGCCGTTATCTATGCAGTAGATTTTTGATGGAAGCGTCTTTTGCTCCTTGAAGGAATATGAGAAATGGTCCAGCGTAAAAAAAAGAAAAGCCTCTTTGTAATACGAGAGGTAATCCCTGACAGTGTCGTATGACAGCTTAAGCGAGTTCCTCAAGCTTCTCAACGAGAATAATGAAGCTGTGTTCGTTATGAAAAATAAAGCGAGTTCCTTGGCTTTCTGGCTGTTCAGGCCATACCTGTCCACTATGTCCTTGTATAAGATATCATCAAAGTATTGCTCAAGAAGCCTGATTTTAAACCGTTCCGGCCTGAACAAAACCTCGGGAAAACCGCCCATGTTAAGGTACTCGCCAAACGCTGCCAGAATAAGCCGCTTAGTCTTATCAAGAAGCATGCCTGCTTCAAGATTTTTCCTGTCCACTTCAACATTCTTAAATGACAAGAACTCTCCGAAACTCAAGGGAAATACCTCAAATGTGAAATTTCTGCCGGTAAGAAGCGCAGAATACTCCTTTTTCAGAAGGTAAGCACAAGAGCCTGAAATGACAAATTTATCATTTGTTTTCAGGTCATACTTTTTCCTAATCCAGGACTCCCATCCTTCTTTCCTGTGGACCTCATCCAGAAAGACATACGCCCGTCTATCAAGGTTCATGCCCTGCCTGTAAGCTTCGTAAATATCATCCAAAGAATCATGCGTCATCTTTTTGTCTTCCAGATTCACGAACAATATCTGCTTTGGGCTTACCCCCTTTTCCAGCAGATTGCTAATCATTTGGTACATCAATGTGCTCTTGCCAGACCTCCTGACGCCAGTCAGAATCGTAACCTCTCTCACTTCAACCGAAGCCAACAGCTCAGCGTACATCGGCCTATGCATGCCAGCCAGCTCAGCAACAGCTTCATTGTTCTCCCACCAAGGGTTCCACTCGTTTAATTTAGCAAGTTCCATTTTGTTACGTTATAACGTAACATCTCATATATAAATGTTACGATTTGACGTAACATTCTCTTGGCTGCATGAAAAGATCTAAAGAACCACCAGTCAGAGATGGGGGGATTAAGTTAGGACTATATGGATGCTGACTGGTGGTTCTTAGTGCTCATAATTTTCTTGATTCAATAACTGGTTCGCTTAACCATCAATTATAAATAGATGGAAAATTCTGACATTTTAGATGGGGCACTGCCGCAAAGGTAACTGCGTTTTGGAATTGCCACAGGACAAAGAGCAAAGGTAAGGGGAAAATATAAGATGGAGCAAGACCAAGAGAACAAGATTAAAGAGTTTGGGAGCTACCACAGGGACGGCTCTGCCATCAAACACTGGTTTGGAGGAAAAAAATGACTTTCAAGGGAAGGCACATACTCGCGATAAGCGACTTCACAAAGGAAGAGCTGCTGCACATAATAAAAGTTGCCAGTGACATTGACAGCGACATAGGAAAGTACAGCGACTCTCTGAAGGGAAAGATACTCGCAACCTTGTTTTTTGAGCCGTCAACAAGGACAAGGATGTCATTCCAGGCGGCGATGCAGCGAATGGGCGGTTCTGTAATCGGCTTTTCAGACGTTTCAACAAGCTCAATAAAGAAAGGGGAAAGCCTGCCTGACACAATAAAGATAGTCAGCGGCTACTGCGACGCAATCGTAATGCGGCACCCTGAAGCGGGAAGCGTGGAAAAATCATCAAAGGATTCTTCTGTCCCTGTAATCAACGCAGGAGACGGGCCGCACGAGCACCCGACGCAAACAATTCTTGATGTTTATACAATACAAAAGGAACTTGGCAGGCTGGAGAACCTGAAAGTGGGGTTTGTTGGCGACCTGAAGTTTGGAAGAACCGTCCATTCATTAGTGAAGGCGCTAAGCAATTTCAACGCTGAGTTCTGCTTCGTATCGCCGCCTTCGCTGAAGATGCCTGACGAATACCTGGAGGAGCTTGATAAGAAAGGCGTAAATTACAGGGAAGAAATAGACCTGCTTAAGGTAAGCAAAGAGCTTGACATTCTCTACATGACAAGAATACAGAAAGAACGCTTTGTAAACCTGGAGGATTATGACAAGGTAAAGGGAATCTACAAGCTCGACAGGTCCATAGAAAAAAACATCAGGAAAGACGCAAAGATACTTCATCCGCTGCCGAGAGTGGACGAAATAGACCCCGAGCTTGACCAGCTGAAACAGAGCGTATACTTCAAGCAGGCGCACAACGGAATACCAGTCAGGATGGCGCTGCTCGGATTGGTGCTTGGAAAGATAAAATGACTGAACAATTTAAGGCGACCACAACGGAAAAGAAAAAATATGTTTTACCTACAAAGACCGATTTTGAGATTTTAGCTAAATGCAAACAGCTTGAAAAACTAAGCTTGACAAAACGCGATAAATTCCTAGTTAAGTTTATCAAAACACAGTTAGAAAAAGACTGGAGAAAGCCGCTGCTTAGGGAACTGAACAGACTGTTGCGGAGGAGCAAAAATGGCTAAGCTGTTTGATAAATTACTTCTGGAAGACACTGAAGAAGTAATGAAAATAAAATCCATTTATAAAAAGGAAGAAGATTACGCCGATATACTAGGACCTGCAGAGCATGCAATAGCCATGCATTACCTGGAAAACAAGAAACTTAAAGATAAAGAGGTCGCAAGAGCAGTAGACAACATAAGAAATAACTACAGCAGAGAGGCGGACTACTTTAAAGAACCCCTTGAAAAGGATATACTTCTTGCCTTAACCAAAGCATTGCGGAAGAGGCGAATAATGCGTCACGAATTGTGGCTTGTGCTGAGCTATATTCTGTGGAGCATTGATAACCGCAAGTGGCTCAATAGCCCACGAGCCTATGTTGACTGGCTTCTCCAATTCTTTGGAATTGCCACACGAGATGAGATTTACAACATTACAGAAAATGTGGAAGTAAGCGAAGAAGATGAAGTGTTGAGCAGAGAAGACAGCGAGCAGTTTTCAAAAAAATGACTATTACAATAAAAAACGGACAAGTTCTTCTTAACGGAAAACTGGAAAAAAAGAACGTCATAATTGAAGACGGAAAGATAATTGAGATTGGCAGCGGCAACAGCGGGGAAACGATAAACGCAGCAGGAAAGATAATACTTCCCGGGCTGATTGACGTCCACGTGCCCCTTCGCGAGCCTGGAATGACGTGGAAGGAAGACTTCAGGACAGGAACAACGGCGGCAGCGGCAGGCGGAGTAACTACGGTCCTTGACATGCCAAACACAAAGCCGGCAACAACGACAATAAAGCTGCTGGAGGAAAAGAGGGAACTCGCGAAAGAAAAGGCAGCGGTTAACTACGGATTCTACATTGGAGCGACAGAAGATAACATAGAGGATGTGAAGAAGGCTGCAATTGTGAAGATGTACCTCGGCTCAACAACAGGCAACATGCTCGTGACAGACGGGGAAGCGATAAAAAAAGTTTTCAACAGCGGGAAGCTTGTGGTTGTGCATGCTGAAAATGAGGAAATGATGGAGGCAAATGAAGCGAAATACGAAAAAGAGACTGACGCTTCTGTTCATGCGAAGATAAGAAGCAATGAAGTGGAGTTCACGGCAGTAAAAGATGCGATAGAAACTGCGGAAAGCTGCAGCGGCCTGAAAAGGCTTCACCTGACGCACATAAGCACGAAAGAAAGCATGCAAATGATAAAAGAAGCGAAGAGCAAACTTACCTTAAGCTGCGACGTGACGCCGCACCACCTCTTTCTGACTTATGACGAGCTTAAGAAGCAGGGAAACTTCGCAAAGATGAACCCTGCGCTGAGAAGCAAAAAGGACGCTGAGGCGCTGTGGAAAGCGATAAGTGACGGGATTGTTGACTGCATAGCAACAGACCACGCGCCGCACACGGTTGAAGAG
>CAZBPE010000008.1:10689-13696 GCA_964493685.1 uncultured Methanosarcinales archaeon | reverse complement strand
TGGGAGGCGCCTTCCGGCGTTCCGGGACTTGAGACAATGCTGCCGCTGCTTCTGGACGCGGTTAACAAAGGAAGGCTTACGCTGCAGCAGCTGGCAAGGCTTACTTCAGAGAATCCCGCACGCCTGTTTGGAATAAAAAACAAGGGAAGAATAGAAGCAAGGTATGATGCTGACTTGGCAATCGTTGACATGAACGCAGAGAAAAAGGTTAAAAACGAGGAGCTATTCACCAAATGCAAATGGTCGCCATTTAATGGCTGGAAACTGAAAGGGTGGCCGGTATTGTGAACGGGGCTATTGTCTACGACGACGGGAAAATAAACATCGCCAAAGCAAAGGAGGTTGAGTTCCAATGATAGCGGAAGAATTAGCTGAGCTGCTGCTTAAGTCAGAGGCGATAATGCTAAGGCCGCAAAAGCCATTCAAGTTCACATCAGGAATCCTGAGCCCCATATACTGCGACAACAGGCTGCTGCTCTCAAAGGTGGATGAAAGGGAACGAATCGTTGACGCTTACATCAGGAAGATAAAGGACGAACGGCTTGAATTTGACGTCGTTGCAGGCATAGCAACAGCCTCAATCCCGTGGGCGGCCTTGATTGCTGAAAAATTGAAAAAGCCGATGATATACATAAGAAAGGCAGCAAAGGACCACGGAAAGGAGAATTTAATCGAAGGCGGGCTTGAGAAAGGGCAGCGCGTTCTCGTAGTCGAGGACTTGGTAAGCACAGGAGGAACCTCGCTAAGCTCTGTCGAGGCAGCGCGAAAGGAAGGTGCAGTCGCTGACGTTTGCCTTGCAATATTCACTTACGAAATGGAAACTGCAATAAAAGGGTTTGAGGAAGCGAAATGCAGGCTCCTGACGCTAAGCAATTTCACAGCTCTTGTTGAGATTGCAGCAAAAAAAGGATACATAAAGAAAGGCGAGATAGAGCTTCTGAAGGACTGGAGCAGGAATCCTGAAGAGTGGGGAAGGCAAGCATGAAACCAGCAAAAGTCACAGTCACAAAAAACGGGCCATACCTTGTTTCAGGAGGGCTGCCATTATCAAAGGAAACAATAGAATGCGACGGCAAAGGCTATTCTGTTGAATGGAAGAAAGGGGAAAAATATCCTGAACAGAAGAATTACGCGCTGTGCAGGTGCGGGAAGTCAAAAAACAAGCCTTACTGCGACGGAACCCACGCCGGCGCTAAATTTGACGGAGAGGAGACGGCAAGCAGGAAAAGATACAGTGAGATTGCCAAAAAGATAAAGGGGCCAGAACTGGAATTGACAGACGCCTTAGAGCTGTGCTCATTAGCAAGATTCTGCGACCGGGCAGGCGGCATCTGGAGGCTCACTCGCGAATCAGGAAACAGGAAATCAAAGGAAACAGCCATTCAGGAGGCGTTCCGATGCCCTTCGGGCAGGCTTGTTGTCTGGGACAAAAAAACAGGAAAGCCCCTTGAGCCAAAGCTTAAACAGTCAATAAGCCTTATAGAGGACCCGCAAAAAAAAGCCAGCGGGCCAATATGGCTGAAAGGCAACGTGCCGCTGGAGTCAGCGGACGGAACAAGATATGAAATAAGGAACAGGGTAACGCTGTGCCGCTGCGGCAGCTCAAACAACAAGCCATTATGCGACGGCAGCCACATCACAATCGGGTTTAACGACAGCAATAAAGGAAGAGATTAAAAGACAGAGGTGGTGAGATGAAGCTTAAGATAGGCGTAATGGGCTCGGGAATGGAAAAGAGCGAAACCCACATAACAGACAAGGCAAAGGCGCTTGCCTACGAAGTCGGAAAAGAGATTGCAAAGCACAACTGCATACTTGTCAACGGGGCTTGCCATGGCATACCATACATTTCAAGCAGGGGCGCAAAGGACGCCGACGGGACTGTTATAGGCATTTCGCCGGCAGAGAATTACGAGGAGCACGTAAAAAAATACAGGTTCCCAACCGACGTTTACGACATACTCTTTTACACAGGCTTCGGATTCAAGGGAAGGAACGTGGTTAACGTAAGCAACTGCGATGCAATAATAATAATAGCGGGCAATGTGGGAACGCTTAACGAGTTCACAATAGGATACGATGATGGAATGATAATAGGGGCGATGCAGGGCTCAGGCGGCATAGCAGACTTCATTGACGACGTAATAAAAATAGCAAGGAAGAAAACAGGCGCGAAAATGGTTTACGACAGGGACCCGCACAGGCTCGTCAAGAGAGTGATAGAGGAGATAAGGAAAAGAGACGTGAAAAGCAGAGACGGAAGAAAATAAAAATCCAAACCACCGCAAGCGGTGGGGTATCATAACAAATGAGCTTCACAAGCAGGCTGGTTAAGGCGGCAGAGGAAAGAAATAGCATAATCTGCCTTGGAATGGACCCTGTGCTTGAGGAAATTCCAGTAAAGGGACAAAGCCCTAACGCGAAGATAGTTAAGTTCTATGAGGATATAATAGAGGCGACATCGGGAAGCATAGGAGCTGCTAAGCCAAACTACGCCTTCTTCGCACAATACGGATTTCCAGGGCTTCGGGCGCTTAAGAAAGTGATAAGCATCTGCAAGAACAAGAAACTGCCCGTGATACTTGACGCGAAACGCGGCGACATCGGGAAAAGCTCGGAAGCGTACGCCAACGAGGCGTTTAAATTCTGGAAGGCGGATGCAGTAACTGTTGCGCCTTACATGGGAAAGGACAGCGTCCAGCCGTTCATTGACTGCTGCGGCAGCGGCAAGGGAATTTACGTGCTTGTAAGAACGTCAAATTCAGGAGCTGCGGACTTTCAGGAACTAAAAAGCGGCAATGGAAGAAAAATGTTCATGGAAACAGCAGGGAAGCTTGTTGAGTGGCATGCAGAAGGAGTTGGAGCTGTCGTCGGAGCAACAAACGCTGCAGAGCTTAAGGCGGTTGCAGAATTCCTCTCAGCCTCAAAAAAGGAAATTCCCCTGCTGATACCCGGAGTTGGCGCACAGGGCGGAAGCGCAAAAGAGGTTGCTGAAATCCTCAAGCGA
>CAZBPE010000008.1:5261-10679 GCA_964493685.1 uncultured Methanosarcinales archaeon | reverse complement strand
GCATAAAGATGCACAGAATCAACAGCAGCAGCGGAATCAACTACGCATACAAGAAGCAGGGAACAGACGACTATGCGGGCGCTGCAATGAAGGCGGTCAATGAACTTAATAAGGAAATATCACTAAGCTAATCCTCAACCACCACAAGGTAAGCCACCTTATGGCGCTTCTTCAGTTCCCTGTAAGCTGATGCGGTGATGAACATCGCAAATATCCCAATGATGTTTGCCTTCGCCTGCTCGCAGATGCTTGTAAGCGCTTCAAACGTTGTCCCTGCCCTGATGACGTCATCAACAATAAGGACGCTCTCGTTTTTCCTGAGAAGAGACTTCGGAAGGTAAAAGGGAGCGCTTATCGGCCTGTCAGAAGACGTTTTTGAGGTGTAATGGTCGGAGAAAGAGACTTCCTGCGTGTGCTTTGCGTAAACGCACCTCGCGCTGATAAGATTTGCAACCGCATTTGCCAAAGGAATGCCGTCAACAGCTGCAGTAAGGACAACGCCAGCCCTATCCTGAAATGACTTCGAAGCCTTGAATGCTATTACATTGAGAAGAAAAGGCTGGGAAAGGATATCTGAGGTAACAATGTAGCGGCTTCCCTTGATTTTTGAAGACTCGAGAATTTTTGAAAGGTAATCTGAAATGAAAAGGCTGATTAGATGTTCAGCCCTGTCCCTTTTCGGAAGGACATAGCCGTTGATGTAGCGGTTAAGGACGCCTGCAGGAAGTGAAAGCTCGCCTGACAGCTTGCGGAACGTCTTCTGCTGCTTCATTGACTGCAGGCAGTCAACAGCAAGCAGCTTTACTTTAGTTTCCTCAAGGGCGTTCATATGTTACAGTATTATGCTCAAAACATATATAAAGCTTTGCCGATTTGCACTCTTGGAGTGTGAGCTCATTTGAACAAGATTATCGTCGGCGCTTACTGGGGCGATGAAGGCAAGGGCAAGATAGTTGATTTGCTGGCTGCTGATTCCGACTGGGTTGCAAGATACAACGGAGGGGACAATGCGGGTCACACCATTGTTGCCGGAGGGAAAAAGGTCGTCCTTCACGTGCTGCCTTCGGGCATTCTGCAGGGAAAGAACGTAGCCATAGGGCCTGACGTATTCTTCAATCCGGCAAGCTTCCTGACTGATTTGAAAGGGGTGGAAGAAAGCGGCTTCAAAATAAAAGGGCGCATAGTCATTGACGAAAGGGCTCACGTCATAATGCCATATCATATTGTCCTTGACGGAAAGTCAGACGAGAAAAGCGGAATCGGAACGACAAGGCGCGGAATAGGGCCCTGCGCAAAGGACAGGGCTGAAAGAAAAACCGACATAACAGCAGCGGACATGGTCGGGGCTGATTTTTATGAAAAGATAAAAGCGGCTGTGGCCGCGAAGAAGGAAGAGCTCCTATCAAGCGGCGTAATAAAAACAAAATACGATGCTGAAGGCTACTGCAAAAAGGCTTATGACGTTTACTCAGCATACGCTGACAAGATAAGGAAATACGTCGGAGAAACAGCATACCTGCTCAACGAAGAGATGGCAAAAGGAAAAAGCATCCTGATAGAGGGGGCGCAGGGCAGCCTGCTTGACGTGGTGCACGGGACAAGGCCTTACGTCACTTCATCGAACACCACGGCAGGAGGGGCAGCGGCCAACTTGGGAATTGACTTAAGAAGCTTCAAGGTAATCGGCATAGCAAAGGCGTATCCTACGCGAGTGGGCGAAGGGCATTTTCCGACAGAGCTAGGCAGCTACAATGACGCAAAAAAAGAGGAAAAGGGCAGGCAGCTTACATTTGCTGAAAAGAGAAATGTTGCAGAAGGCGATGAAACACTTCTTGGAAGATGGATAAGAAGCGACGGATGCGAATACGGGGCGACAACCGGCAGGCCGAGAAGGACAGGGCACCCTGACTTTGTAGCGCTGAGGTATTCTGCGATGATAAACGGAATTAACGAATGGGCGATAACAAAGATTGACGTGCTTGGAGGAAAGACTTTCAAGGCGGCAGTCGCCTACAGGAAGGGAAGCGAGATAACTGAAAGATTCCCTTTCAGGCTTGAAGGATGGAAGCCGGTCTACAAAAACAGGACATACTTCTGGCAGGCAATGAGCGAAAGGGAATGCGCTGAAGCTGCCGGAAAGGGCTATGACGCGCTGCCTTCCGGAATGAAGCAGTACATCAAAGACCTTGTCGCCTACACGGGAGTTCCAGTGAGCATGATATCACTTAGCCCGAAAAGGGAAATAACGCTTGTAAAGGATGTTCTTAAAAGGACGACGGAGTACCTGAAATGAGAAGTTAAAAATGACGACTCAAACATTACAGGACAGGGTAGCTGAAGCGGCAAAAAGCCTTGCCGGGCAGTCTTTTGACGGACTGTGCGGAAATTTTGTGCGGGACGTTTTAGCTGGACAAGGGATAAAAGTGGAGGGGCGCCTTAGGGAATTCGGAGCTGAAGTTATGGTTGAAGAAAGAGAACCGGGGGATATAATAATGCTTTATACTAACAAGACAAATTATGCAAATAATGATCCTCTCAGTTCCGGAATTCTGGCAGGGCATAACGAGTTTGTTGGAAAACGTGGTGATGTAATATGGCAGTGCTGTTTCAATTGTATTTTTGCAGAAAATGAACCTCCACTCTTACAGTATGTAGGTGGAGACGGAGGTTACGTAAGGATAAGACGCTCAAGGATGTGAAGGTGACAGTTTAATAGCGAATCTCGTTAATTATCAAACAATTTGCCATAAGATGGCAATGAAGGCAATAAAGATGGCAGATGACTTTGTAAAAATCAAAAACGTTCTTATCAGCTGCTACGACAAGACCGGCCTGAAATATTTTGCAGCCGGGCTTGTTAAGATTAACCTCGAGATTAAGATTTTCAGCAGCAGCGGAACATACAGGGAGCTTGAAGCTGTCGCGAAAAACAACTTGGTTGATATTTCATCATACACCGGAGCAAGCGAGATGCCAGGCGGGCTTGTCAAGACGCTCCACCCAAAGATACACGCAGGAATACTCGCAGACCTGAATGACGACGCTCAAAGAAAATACCTTAAAGACAACAAGATTGAAGCGTTTGACATGGTTGCTGTCAACCTTTACCCGTTTGAAAAGGCGGTGAAGGAAGGAAAAGGCTTCTCTCACGCAAGGAACAACATAGACATCGGAGGAGTCAGCCTGCTGGAAGCGGCATCAAAGAATTTCCTGAGAGTGACTGTTGTTTCAAGCCCTGACGACTACGCAACGGCGCTTGAAAGCATCAGAAAAAACAACGGAAGCACAGACATCGCGACAAGGCTAAAGCTCGCAAAGAAGGCGATAAGCCACTTGCAGCACTATCTTACTGAAATAAATAATTATTTCAAGAACCTTGAAGCTGGCGACATAAAATGATGGATTACAAGAGAAGCTACCGCGAAGTCATTGGAGACCACTTTCCTGAAGAGATGGCAATAAAATTCGGAAAGCAGGAGCTCAGATACAGAAAGAGAAGGTGGAAGCTCAACGGCGATGAGCTTGGCCTGAGATACGGCGACAACCCCGGGCAGGAGGCTGCGCTTTATGAACTGGTTTCGGAAAACATTGCCATAGGCGAGTGCGAATACGTAAAGCCCTCCGATGGGCTGATAAGCAACCTGACAGAGAAAGAGCTTACTGAAACAGGGAAGCACATAGGCAAAAGCAACCTCACTGACGTTGATGCAGCGCTTAACATCCTGAAATACTTTGACGAGCCAACAGCAGTCATAGTAAAGCACAACAACCCAAGCGGCGTTGCGAGCAGGGAAAGGATAAAAGACGCTTACGTTGAGGCGAATTTTGCAGACAGGATAGCCGCATTTGGAGGCGTACTTGTGGTTAACGCGAAGATTGACAAAGAAACCGCCGCTGAGATTGTGAAAAACTACCTTGAGGTTGTTGCAGCGCCCGAGTTTGACAAGGACGCTTTTGATATTCTAACTGAAAAAAAGAACATGCGACTGATGAGGATAAAAAAGCTTGAACAGCTGAAAAGCTACAGAAAGAAGCGCGTAATTGAATTCAAAACGCTTATTGACGGCGGCGTAATAGCCCAGCAGTCGGCAGACAATGAAGTTACAAGAGATACCAAGGCAGGATGTACAAGCTCAGCAAAAAGCCGGCAGAAAAAGAGATTGAAGACATGCTTTTCGGCTGGAAAGTTCTTCAGGGAGTCATATCAAACTCCATGCTCTTCGCAAAGGACAAGACAACAGTTGCAATATGCGCAGGCGAGCAGGACAGAGTCGGAGCAACTGAGCTGGCAATAGTCAAGGCATACAAGAAGCTCGCAGACAGGATATGCTTTGAAAGGCACGGCATTCCGCTGTGGGAGCTCAAGGACGCGAGAGAAAAGGCAAGGATAGAAAAGGACGTAGCTGAAGCCAGGGCAAACATCAAGGGCTCAATACTAGCATCAGACGGATTTCTCCCCTTCCGAGACACTGTTGACGTTGCGGCAAGGCAGGGGATAGCGGGCATAATACAGCCTGGAGGCTCAACACGCGATTACCAGAGCATAGAAGCCTGCAACGAGCACGGAATAGGCATGGTGTTCACAGGCAAGAGAGTGTTCAGGCACTAAATTTCGTAAACAACACTAACGTATGCAGAAACCTCTACTCCGCCAGGCTGGATTTGGGTCGGGGCAGACTCTGCAGCGCTCAAAGCCTTTGCACCAAAATATAAAGGAGTTACCCCGTAAGATGATTCTGATATCATCCTTACCTTTCCTAGCTTCAAGCCGGCTGCCTTTGCCATTGATTCAGCCTTTGAACGCGCATTCTTTGTTGCGTCTGCAAGGAGCCAAGCTTTTGCCTGCTCCAGCTTACTGTCGCTGAGCTTGAACTGCACGCTGTCAAACTGGGAAGGCACAAGAAAGGTAAATTCATCTAAAACCTGCGGATTGCTGTGCTGTAAGATTGCTTTGGCTCTTTCCTGTCTGGCTTTTGATTGTTCTTGAATGTTCATACAAAACAGGAAGTATGGCAAGTATATAAATGTTTCCATACTCAATATACTTTTTATTTTGTGTGTGGTTAGGGAAGAAACCTTTCAAAATAGGGAAATATAGAAAAATTTATATATAAGATATATTTCTTAGTTATTATGAGATATAACCCATTTAACCCTTCTCAACCAGCAAGACCAGATTTTTTTGTGGGTAGAGAACCAGAAATAACAGAGTTTGAGAAAGTTTTAGTTCAAACAATACATGGCTCGCCAATGAATCTGGTTATTACGGGGAATAGAGGCACGGGTAAAACTTCTTTACTTGTAAAATTTGAGCAACTTGCAAAAGAACAAAAAGCTTTGGTTTTACGAATGTCAAATTATGAGGGCAATATTTCAAACATACCTGATTTTTGCGATTATGTTTCTTCAAATATAAAG
>CAZBPE010000008.1:3766-5251 GCA_964493685.1 uncultured Methanosarcinales archaeon | reverse complement strand
ATTGGAGAAGCGTTTAATAAACTGCAACAATGGGTGGCAACGCTTAAGCCAACTTTAGAATGGAAGGATATAAGTTTGTCAATAGAAAAAAAACAAGTGGTTCAGGAATTATTCAGACAAAGGCTACTAAAATTATGGGAAGAAATGAAGGACGAGTTTAATTGTTGTGTATTGCTGATTGATGAAGCTGATTCTTTTGAAAAAATCAAAGGAGATGTATTAACATTTATGAGAGAAGTGTTCCAACGAATAGAAAGTGAAACAAAATATTCTGTAATCTTAGCTGGAAAATTTAATTTTACTGAAAGGATGTCCGAATCTTTCTCTCCGTTAAACAGATTTTTTCCTTGTCAGAGATTGACTCCTTTAAGCCGTGATTCGATGAGAAGCTATATTCTAAAGAAGCTTGCAACCGAGAGCGTAACGATAGATGAGGGTGCAATAACTTACCTATTAGATAAAAGCGAAGGACACCCATACGTTCTTGTTTCCATCTGTTATCTTTTATTTGATTCTTTGAATGAAGATGAAAATCGCATAACTAAAGAGGTGATGGCAAGAGCAAAAGAGAAAATTGATTACAGATTAGGACAGGACTTTTTTTCGCCAATGTTCCATCCACTAACCCCCAAGGCTCGAGAAATAATAATAACAATTTCCAAAAACGCAAAAACATTAGAATTTTCATTTAAGGATGCGGTTGAATGGTTAAAAATGCCAAGCAATTATGTATCACCATACATAAAGGAATTATTAAGAAAAGGGGTATTAGATAAGCCAGATAGAGGCAGATACAAAATATTTCACACACTTTTCCTCGAATATTTAGCCTCTAAAGAAACTTCTGACTGAGTCCCGCCACTTAACACCCAAAACCGAGTCCCGATAACTTAACAGAACCTGGCTGCAAAAGTTTTATTAACCCGCCTGTTCAGATTACTCTCATATGCTTATTGACAGGCTGTTCAACAACAAGTTCCTAATGAGGGACATAGAGGCAGAGGAGCTCCTTGAAAGCTTCCTCGTGTCGGCGATAGCCGCCCTTCTTGGATATAGATTCTTCCTAAAAATAACAGGCTACCCCATGATTGGAGGGGAAACCCTTCACATAGCTCACGTCCTCCTCGGAGGCGTTTTCATGCTCCTCGCGCTAATAATCCTCCTTTCGTTCATCACAAAATCAGCAAAAAGGCTCGCGGCTGTCATCGGCGGAGCAGGCTTCGGGCTTTTCATAGACGAGGTTGGAAAGTTCTTAACACACGACAACAACTACTTCTTCGAGCCTGCAATAGCGATAATCTACCTGATGTTTGTCGCCATTTACCTGCTGTCCCAGAAAATAAGCGCCAGAAAAATGTCGCAGCGGGAATACCTCATCAACTCAATAAACATAGCCCACGAGGCGGTATACGACGACCTTGACGGCTTTGAAAAAAGAAGGGCGCTGAATCTGCTGAAAGAATGCGATGAAAAAGACCCTATGGT
>CAZBPE010000008.1:2372-3737 GCA_964493685.1 uncultured Methanosarcinales archaeon | reverse complement strand
GGCGGTAAGGGCGCTGATTCAAAAGCCCAACCACGTAAAGGCGAAAAAGCCCAACATCATAAGCAGGACAGACAGCCTTGTGAGAAAGGCATACCACACGCTTGTTGCAAAGAAGCGGTTCTCCGGAGCGATGATTGCCTTCTTCATCGCTCAGGCGGTTATTTCGCTCTGGCACGCAACAGCTGTTATAAAAGGCATGCGCCCATTTATTGCCTCAGCTGCAGCAGCGCTTTTCTTCGCAACAAAGCTTATGAACGAAAAGGCGCTGAAGAAGAAAATATCATACGTCCTCATTATCACGGCAGCAGCCGCAATAATCTGGAACTCGGCAGCAGCAATGCAGAACCCAAAGCTTTCCGCAGCCAGCTGGGGCGAGCTTGCGTCATCAATGGCTTCAGGCGCTTTCGTCATAGCAGGGCTTTGGCTGATAAGAAAATCAAGAATGCGGGCTTATGAAATGTTCAAAAAGGCTGTTCTCGTCTCAATATTTCTAACGCAGTTCTTCACGTTCTACAAAGAGCAGTTTTCCGCGCTTTTGGGGCTGGGATGGAACATAATGATACTCATCACGCTGAGATACATGATTGACGAAGAATGGAAAATACACAAAAAGGAGGCAGACTAAATGGAAGACGTTACCATAATGCTCAGGAACCTGCTAATGAGCTTTGCTTTCGGGGCGATAATGCTTTTAGGATTGATGCTCATACTAAAGATGCTGAAGCCGGCGTAATAGCAAGTCTCGTTAATTATTTAAATACTGGCACGAAAAGAACAAAAATGAACATCTGCTTTATGCTAAAAATACAAAGGATAACGCCATTATTGCTCATCGGAATGCTTGTTCTTATTGCAGGATGCAGCAGCGCAAGAAGCGCTGAGCGGTTAAGCTGCACGCCTGAGCAAAGGGAAGCTGAAGCATGCGCCCAGATTTACGAGCCGGTATGCGCAACTGTTAACGTGCAGTGCGTAAGAGCGCCTTGCTATCCTATCAACCAGACTTTTTCAAACGCCTGCGAGGCTTGCATGAACCCGCTGGTTGACACTTACGTTAAAGGCGGATGCATATAGCTGACATCAGAAAACTTCTGGCAGCGATTGCAATAGCCAGATGGCAGAGCTAATCGGCTCATTTTATCGTTAATATCAGTTATCTGCCGTAAGTGTAAATTAGGCTGTCCGCTATGTCCTTGTCAATTTCCTTTCTTTTGCCCAGGCACGCGCCCTCTTCCTGAATGACGGTGCCGACAGCGTCCTCGGCATAATACATTATGCTTCTGTTGTCATCAGAATGGCCGTAGCCGAAAGCATGAAGTATTTCGTGGATTTCTGTTGTCGGATGCCCACAGCTGCCAATGAAGAAAC
>CAZBPE010000008.1:0-2362 GCA_964493685.1 uncultured Methanosarcinales archaeon | reverse complement strand
GGACGTTCCCTTGCCTGACGTTTCAGAAAAGCCTGCAAGTCCGAACATCTCTATTTCTGAACCAAGAATCCCATTGCCAAGAAACCTTGTTGTTGCAAGCCCTTTGCTGTGTTCGCATATCCTCTCGTAATGGTAAACAATCTTTGCAGCATCATCTATGTCCGTCAGAAGCTCGTAGCAACCCTCAATGAATGAGCACCTGAAGACGATGTCGCCTTCGGCTTTAACTTTCTCAAAATAAACTGAGCCGTTCGTGGCAGATGAAACTGCGCCAAAAGCCCGGCTTATCTTGCGAACCTCGTAATTTCCGCATTGCGCTTCGTTCTGAATTGAATACTTAACCGGCATATGAGTCCAGTGGAGCCCTTCTGCACTGGAAAAGTTGTCTTCCACGCCTGAAGGCTCAGAAGCAAAGGCACCGCTGTCATTAACTACCGGCTCAGAAACCTCCGGAGGCGAAGGAACTTCAGCCGGAACCGTAGCAGAATCAGCTTCGCCAGCTTCCTTCAAATCCTGAACGCAGCCGGCAATAAGCAGCAACATCGGCAGCATCAAAATAACAGCGCTTTTCATATCGCCAAAACAGAAGAAGCGATTTAAAAAAGGTTTCGGATTCTATAAAGCGCCGCAGCTTGCAGCCCACCCACAGAACCCGCATTCTTCAGAAGCATTTGGGGCAGTCTTTAAGAAGCGACAAAGATGACGGGGAAAACTTGAATGGCATGGGAATCAGCCAATCAGTTCAACTTTAAAAGACTTATTGCTTAATGCCTCAGTCCTCACTTTAGCCCCAATCTTTATTCCAAACCCCTTAAGCTGTTCCGGAAGCGTAATGCCCATTGAATTGCCAACCCTTATGATTTTTCTCTCATCATCAATTATCTCGTGGAGCATCTTGAGCCTGACAAATTTCACTGCCTGCTCTTTCGTTAGGGTTGTAAAGCCGCATTTAGGGCAAACCATAGACTCTGTCTCAAAGCCGTCGAATTTTGCCTTGCTTCCATGCAGCACACCGCCGCAATCGCACCTTATCTTCCTTTCCTTGGCCATACCGTCTTTACCTCAATGAAGTTTTGATGAAATAACGCAATGACAACGTAAGTGACGTTTTCCTTGCCAAAATAGCGGCTGAAGCAGAGCTTACCCGGCTTTTCGCATTTTTCAGCAAATATTTTTCCGCAGCGGACAGTTTCCTCAATCTTGCCCAACTCGAGATTCCAGTACTCACTGCGGTCGAACAGGCGCAGGTCAAAGGTTACTGCTGCTTCTTTCCTGTTCATTCTTGCAAGCGAATCTTCAATCCAATAATTATAACTCATATTATAACTCCTATTTAAACTTATTGGCGTAATCGCTAAAGAGAACTCCCTTAATAAAGCTTAGCCAAGAAATTCCGCAAGATTTTCAAGAGAAGCGGCGGGGGCTATTTCTTCCGGTAACCAAAAATTTTGTCGTATTTCTCGTGGTCCATTATCTCCAATATGAAAGTTATGATTCTTACTTCATCGCCGGTAATAGTGTAAATCATTCTCCAAAAGCCAACCAAGTCCAGCTTCCATAGCTTGTCTGTGTTATACCTCTGCACCACCTGTTTTGTGATGTTCCTCTTCTTTATGTGAATCCCTTTCTGTGGGTTTAGCTTCAAATTAAGCTTTTCGCGGTCAATGGCTTTCAGAAGCTGCATGTCAAAAGAATTCCCAATGCCATGTTCCTTCTGCCCTGAAACTCTGCTTTGAAGCTCTTTGTACTCGTTATTTGCTTCATCTGAGAAATAGACTGCAACCTCTTTTCCTTCAATCACGCTACCCTCGCCGCTTTTTTAAGCATAGCCTTTAGCTTGGCGTTGTCGTTTTGAAGCCAGGAAATGCCCTTTGTCCCAATCATGATTTTACCGCTGCTTTCAAGATATTCCAGAATAAGGGACAGCGTTTGGTGCATTATCTTAACGGGGAGCCTTCTCTTAAGCTCGTTCTTTGATATCACGGCATCAGCACTCCTTATTTTGTCTTCCACCATCATAACCGTCCTGAGCGTCGGGTAATGCAATATTGTTTGCGCCATTTCAACACCTCACAACATATCATATATACTTATGAGGCATATAAACTTATATGGTATTTAAACTTTGTGGTTTCGCATCGTGAATAGGCCATTACTCCTTAATAAACTTTGGCCAGCAAATTCCGCAAGATTTTCAAGAGAAGCGGAGGGGGCAGTCTTTCAACAGCGATAATGAGGATTGAGAAAACTTGAAGGGCATTTCTTTTCACTCTTGCTATAATTGATTAAGGAACTCTTTCGGGCTTATTATGTCAAGAACCTCCAGTCAAAGACTGGTGGAATGTTTTATAAGCCAGTATGC
>CAZBPE010000007.1:16762-21400 GCA_964493685.1 uncultured Methanosarcinales archaeon | reverse complement strand
CCCGCCACGAACATCAAAATAAGAAGAGCGCTTATTATGTTATGGTTCTCCATGCTGAACTCTGGTTTTCTCTGCCCTAGCTTTTTGGCGCGGCTGTGCATCAGCACTATCATGACGCCTTCAATTCCGCCTGCAACCGCCCCAGTTATTGCCAGGATGGGTATGAACTGCTTTACCCCAAGGAGAAATGCCGTTATTGGCACTGCGCAGGTCAGAAGCCATGCAGCGCGCTTGTTAATCTTATAGTCGTAGTTGAACATCTCCTTTAGCGCAAGCCCAAGCGCGAGGAAGGATGTTGTCATTGCAAAAGCTGCGAAGAGGTTTGCGAACACCAGCATCTTCTCGCCAAAAACTTCCCCGAGCTTTATTGTCGCTATCTGGCTTGTATCAAGCCCGGTGACCCCAACCACAGCTATCGCGAAAAGAGCATAGCCTATCAGCGGCAGCAGCCCTCCGATGACTATGGCTTTTTTCAGGAGTCTTTTCTTTTTTGAAAGCTCCTCGCTCATCTCAGGAACTGCGACAGCGCCAAGGAAAGCAAACAGAACCACTCCGTAAGGCACTGCGGCCTTGCTTATGTCAAAGAACGTCAGGTTGGCTGTCACGAAGTGCTCTGAGAAAATGGAAATGCCGATTATCAGCGAGAGTATGCCGATTGTTATCGCCGACATCAGGAACTCTGATTCCTCAACCGCCTTCAGCCCCTTATGCACTATTATTGCAGCCACTATAAAAAACGCAAGGCTGAACGCTGAAGAGCTCACTGCAGGAAACACGCTTGCCAGCGCCTCGCCGACGCCTATTATATACGCAGTCAGCGCGCCGTAAATTGAGAAAATCATTGTCAGCGCCATTATGCTCTTTCCGTTATTCCCGAGGTATTTCTGCGCGTATCCTGTCAGCTGGTGGTTTCCTTTTGTCCTGAGCGCAACCTCTCCGAGGTAAAGGTTCACCATCATTATGGCAGCGCCTATTATAATAATGTCAATCAGCCCGAGCAATATGCCTGCCTTTGCGACAACAAAGGGCAGTCCAAGAACGCCAGCGCCTATGGTTGTCCCAACCAGCGTTGCTATGGCGTCAAAGAACCTCTTTTCCATGCAGTATTACTTATTTATTTGCTTTAATAATTTATCGCTATAAGAAAAAATAGAGACGTTGAAAATTTGCACAGGACAATGAAAAATCTTACGGAAACCGATTTTTCCGTCGTGAAAATTAAGAATTTCCATTGGACACTGGACATTCTCGGATAGGGTATTTAAACAAGTAAAAGCAACAGAAAAGTTACGCCAGCGTTGGCCAACTAGGCAGGCCGCGAAGATTGAAACCCTTCGTATCCGTGAGGATGTCGGGGTTCAAATACTTTTCGGTTTTGGCCGGAAGGTTGGATATGTCAGAACGCGAAGCGTTCTGAGCATGCTCAGAAGCCGCAGCTTCTGACATCCCCGCGCTGGCGTGTCTTTCCTCGTGCACCCATCACAATCTTTAAAAAGAGCTGCAAACGCGACTCTCCCTTGTGGGGACGTAGTACAATGGATGCGGGATTATTTCATCCAGAGTCCGTACAGCTTGGCTAGTATGCGGGCCTCCAGCAACTGGAGGGAGGAGCGAAAGCGATGACTGAATCCCTTGAAGACAGCCCTTGATTTGGGTTCAAATCATTTCTTCGCGGAAGAAATGAGCAAAGAAGGCGCTTAAGTTGGGCATAAAGCCCAACGAACTTCATGCGCGAAGGAATGTGAGTGTCCCAACGTCCCCATTTTTCTTCAGCAATGCTTTGCCAGAATCCTGCCAAAATAGTTTTCTGTTTCCTGTTCCAGAAGCTTATTGTAGACCTCAACGAGCTTTAATACAGCTTCATTTTTCTCGTTGAGCTTAAACAACTTTGCTTTGCCCACTTCCCTTGTGGGGACAATGATTTTTAGCTTTACAAACTCCTTCCACAGCCTGCATAGTGTGGCCCAGCCGACATTGCTGTTTCTTGCGATGTCTGACATAGAGTAGTCCAAGCCCCTGTACCTTATCAAGTAGTTCAGAATTCTTATCTTCGGGGTGTCTCCGAGTGTCCTTAAAAATATTGTTTGTTCCATTTTAGCGTTTATTTATGTTTTTTTATGGTCTTTATTAGTATGTATTTAAATCTTTTGTTTTGATACATCATTATATCATTAAAGAAGTAAAATATTTAAATAATCATAATGGCAAAATGCGTGTGGAGGACCTAAATGTTGTTAAAAGGATTATTTTGGATAGCCTGATAACTCCTCCGCGATGGGGAGGAAAGCATACTGATGTGAGAAATCTGAGAAAAAGTTTTCCATCAGGCATTTCCTCAACAAAAGAAGGGCAAAAGCTTATAGACAAGGCTTTAAAAGAACTTGTCAATTGCGGGTGGCTTTTATGCAAAAAGTCTACAGGAGAAGTTCACGTTTCCCTTAATCCAAGGATGAAAAAAGATATTATGGAATACGTTGTTAGTCCTTCCTTAAAATGAACTGCTCTGAAATCATCAAGCAGCTTGAATCGCTGTCCAGCGTTAAGAATAAGGCAGGAATGGCCCGCTTCGGCATCAACACGGAGAGAGCTTACGGCATAACTATTAAAGACTTAAGGAAGCTTGCCAACAGGATAAAACGCAACCATGTCCTTGCACAGCAGCTGTGGGATTCCGGAATGCATGAAGCCAGAATCCTTGCAAGCATGGTTGACGAGCCTGAGCTTGTCACTGAGCAGCAGGTTGAGTGCTGGGCTTCTGATTTTAATTCGTGGGACTTGGTTGACCAGTGCTGCCTTAACCTTTTCTCAAAGACAAAATTCGCTTATTCAAAATGCTTTGACTTCAGCAAAAGGCGCGAGGAGTTTATCAAGCGCACTGCCTTTGCTTTGATGGCGTGCCTTGCGTGGCAGAAGAACAGCATGCTTGACAGCAAATTGGAAAAATTCTTCCCTATTATTATACGGCAGTCTGTAGATGACAGGAACTTTGTCAAAAAAGCAGTTAACTGGGCACTAAGGCAGTTGGGCAAGAGGAACCGGCAGTTGAACAAGAAGGCAATAGCTGCTGCCAGAGCAATTCAGAAGCTCAATGCACCTTCCGCGCAGTGGATTGCAAAGGATGCGTTGAGGGAACTGACTGGCGATGCTTTGAAGAAGCGGTTTTCTTCAAAACAGGAAATATTAAATAAGCGTGTGATTTCTTAGTTGCAATGTTGTCTGAGAGAGAACGTTGTCAGAGAAAAGAGCGTCTTCAGTACGTGAAGTTATGGGCTGAGTATGTGCGAACTCATCCTGACCGCGATTGGTCAGCATTGCAGGCAAACCTCATAAACGCTGAATTGGCGATTATGAAGCGTATTATGACAAAAGAAACATTTCTCAAAATGAAAGGCGAGTTGAAGAATTATAGTAACTGACCTAAATATTTATACAAAGTGTCAGTTACTATATTCGGAAGACATAACAAATTCGTATAGATACTTATGTCTTCCGTTATAGCTACCTCGCCTTCGTCACCGTTACGCTTCTTCCGTTCATGTATGTCTTGTGCTTTATCTTCAGAAACTCAATCTTGTGCCCGACTTTCGTTCTTGTCTGCCTTACTGTTCCGGCAGGCACCTCTATCGCGTACTTTGCCTTCCTTTTTGAAACGTAGGCGTCAAAGGGCTTGAAGCCTTCCTTTATGTCAACTATCTCCCTTCTGCTGTTCGCGAAAATGACGTCTATCGGGTAGAAGACGAATGCCATGTGAAGGCTTATCTTCTCGTCTTCCTGGAATTTCAGGACGAGGGCTGCCTGCTGCGGCTTTGAGAACATCAGGCCTAAAGACCTTGAAAGTGTTGAGTCTGCAAGCCGAGAGCTTAAAGCTATGAGCTTGCCTGTGGTTGCGTTCTTTATTGGCATATGATATCACAGAACTTACTGTTTGTATCCTTGGTTGACAGCTTCTTATTAAACCTTTACATTCAAAGCACAGTAACTATTCTTGAGTTATTACAATGGTTTAAATACTAATTCCGTTTCGGGGTTTTGTCACGTCAAATGGGGGCGGCAGCAAGCAATTCGAAAGATTTAAATACAAGCAAACTTAAAAATGTTGAATAAACGTTGTTATAGCATCCAAGTTAATAGCAAACCGAGGTGTTCATACTGATGTTACAGCAAAAGAGGAGCGAACTTTTACGTCTATTATTCATCGTTGCTTTGCTGGCGTTGACGGTTGGGGTTGTGCTAGTTCTGAGCGCTAGTGATAGAAGCGTCACAATTACACCGTCCGGCGCGTCTTCAAGCGGTGTTGTCAAAGGAAACATTACGCAATCGCTTAACATAACTGTCACAAACAGCGACGGCACTGACATTAATGAGGTGCGCATAACAAAGCCAGGAACAACTGCCGCTATTTTTTGCCTTAACGCCCCTCCGACTGGCTGGACGTGCACAAACACATCCACTTATATTGAATTTACCGGCGGCACTATAGTGGCTGACGGCTCTTTCACAACATTCAACTTTTCAGTTAACACTCCGCTTACAAGCGGTAATGAGAGCTTAACTGTAAGAACTCTTGACACTGGCGGTATTGCCAACTCTTCCTACAACAATGTATCGGTTGACTTTGACGCGCCAAGGGTTGTAAAC
>CAZBPE010000007.1:4228-16703 GCA_964493685.1 uncultured Methanosarcinales archaeon | reverse complement strand
GCCAATGCCACAACGCTTTCCAATGGCACAATTTACTTGCGATTGCAGGATTTTATTTTCAACGTAACCGTTTATGACACTGGCAGCGCTGAGCCGGCAAGTGTCGCACTATACTATAACCGTTCATCTACGAATCAGGGACCAAGCATGGTCAACCCGCATATTGCAGGAACTTACAACTCTTCTGTTGTAGCCCTTGGAAATGTGAGCCGCAAGACGCCTTTTACTAATGTTTTCTATAATGCTACTGTCTTGAACTCCAGCTTTAATGCCAACGACACTTTTGCATTCGCAATCCTTGCTAACGACAGCGTTGGCAACAACAACCTGACAAACGGCTCATTCAACATGCCAGGTCAGAATTCGGCAAGTTTCTTCTTCAACATAACCCTGGATGGGAACGCTCCTTTCCTATCCAATGTAAGCATCCTGAACAGCTCTTCCCTGTTTGGGTATAACGTCACTCCAAGCAACCGTACGCTCACAGTTTCAGTTAACGCAAACGACACCACTTACCAATATCAGGGCAATTCGGGCGTTTCTTCAGTTGTCGTTTACACGTCTGACAACGCCTCCAAAACCACTGCATTGTCCAACAATGGAGGCTTATGGAGCACAACTGGCTCGCTGCAGAACTTCGGCGCCAATTATGGCGACCATAAAATAACCTTGACCTTCATTGCAAAGGACGCTGTCGGCAATGAAAACACCACGTCACTAAGCGTTGAAATAGATGACTATGCGCCGCAATTCAGCCTGAATTCAAACTACACAAACAATTTCACAACCACAAACAACAGCCAGATAAACATAACTGCTAGCATCTCAAACAACCTCAACTTAACCCAAAACGTGACCATAAACGGTCCTAATGGCTTGATATTCAATGCTTCATTGAATGTTGGAACTGTGACAAGCACTATTAACGGCACGTCAACATGGTTCACGGCGAAATTAAACGTTACAGGCGGCATATTTCCCACTGCAGAGACTGGCAACCATACTTTAAGCTTTTCAAATCTGTCCCAGTATGGTTGTCCTGGCGGCGCTGAAACTGACGGCTTTGTCTGCCAATTGCAATTAAACGCAACTGACATCTTCGGAAGGCCAAACTCGACGAACATCACGATAACCCTTGACAATGTTCCGCCAGCAATTGTCAACATAACTATGAACAACACAGCAGCCTCCCAAAGGAGTAACATCGCATTCAGGGGCGGCACGCAGCTGAACTTCACAGTTAACGCCTACAACAACATAGTTAACGCAACTATCGGCAACAGAAGCATTAGCAGCCTTAGTCACGTTATGCCTGTTGTTGCAGGAAACTACAGTTTTGTGATAAATGTCTCAGACTTTTGCGTAGAACAGGGCGCTTGCACCATAAATTTCACGGCAACGGACAAGGCAGGCAACTATAACAGCAGCCTTGTAGACTCGGAAGGCGCATCATTCCTTATACTAAGGGACGACATTGCCCCGAACGTCACAGCCCCATCTGTAAGCGGCGGCAACTTTACAGGTCCCGGCAGCCTTTCAAATACAACTCTCGGAATAATGAACCCTGTCAGGATTGCAAGAAGCGACAGGATAATTAACTTAACAGTAAATTCTGTTGATTACAATAGCACCACCACGGTCTTAAATGTAACTGTGCAGAATTCAACTGCTGCGACTATGGCGTTGTGGAACAGTTCATCAGATTGGTATAACATTACAACCCTTGGAAGCCTTGGCTGCTCGCCAAATGTTGAAACCCAGTGCATCATAACCTTCAACGCAACTGACAACGCCTCAAACATTAACAGCTCAGTAGCCAGCACGAACCAGTCTAACCTTACCTTTAGGGTTGACGACTTGACACCCAGGGTTGTGAACCTTACTACAACTCTAACCAGCGGAATAGGAAGAAACGTTACAAGTGTCAATACGGTTATTAACTTCTTGGTGAATGTTAGCGATGCAAACATTTGGAACGTGACCATTCAGAATACCACTGTTATTAAGATGAACGGCACAGCCACTACGGGCAACACTACAACGATGAACTTTTCCGCTTACGTTAGCTTAAGCTCTTTAGGCTGCGCATCTGACGGAGACTGCTACGTGACCATTAACGCAACAGACCTTGCCGGCAACATAAACGCCTCGCAGTCCATAACTGTTACTTCAGACAGCGCTTCCCTTTCTATCAACAACCGCACGCAGAACGCGTTGTTTTACTTTGACAGCACTCCAACCTTCAATGTAAACACGTCAAAGGCGGCTATATGCCGCTACTCAACAACAGGCGTTCTCGGCTACAGCCAGATGACAACTCCTTTTGACAACAACGGTACCCGCCACAGCTTGGCAACTCTTCCTACAACTGCTGACGGCAGGTACACGTATGACGTTTCATGCGTTGATGTTACAGGCGCAAATGAGGTTAACAACACAGTCATATTCACCATAGACACTGTCAATGACACTACCATAACTATAATGAACTGGACGAACACCGGCAGCGTATTCATAAGCCCGACTCCAACAGTTCACGTTAACACGTCAAATAGCTCAACCTGCCGCTACTCAAACGTAACAGGCACTACGGCATTCAGTAATATGAAGCTGCCGTTTAACGTTAACGGCACCAGGCACAATTCCTTCACGATTTCAGGCGACTTGCGCGATAAGAATGATTATGCATACCCTGTGGCGTGCACAACTGCAAACGAGCAGAATGAGGTTGCAGGGACTGTCAGGTTCGCCGTAGACACAAGATCACTGTGGAATGTTACGATAGGAATAAATGGCTATAATGCAGGGACAGGAGCAGATACGTACTTTACTGCATCAAACAAGTTTTATTCCTTCCAGATGGACAATGATATTCTGCTTTCCAGTGCGGGGTATCTCTCCGGAACTACCGTTAATGTAAGCAATGTGCTGGTTTCAATACTGTCCGCAAACCCGTCCGGTTCTACCAACAACCTGACTATCCTGTACGCGCTTAACGCAACATCGGGGACTGTGTCCTCTTATGTGCCGGGCCGTGCTACTGGAAATACATTGAATAACTTCACGGCTAACGGGCTTACTTATTACGCAAACTTTTCAGCGGCTAATGAAAGAATAGAAATCACTTAATCCCTTTTTATTTTCATTACATAAACTTTAAAATAGGCAATGTTTTTAGGGGGTCATATGTTCGCAAAGCCTTTGTCAGTTGGTAAGAATAGAATAGGATTTTCTGCACTTATGGCTTCTGTTCTGCTTTTGTTGCTTTCCACTTCTGTTTTTGCCGTTTATACGACATATTCAGGCAATGTCAGCATCAGCGCAAATTCCTCAACAGATGGCGCTCTTGTTGGAGGATACATTGGTTCAACCCTTCATAAGACCGTTATGGCCGGGCGAGACAATATTGCGTCTGGCAAGTACATCATGGACTTTACCTGTACTGCTGGCAGTCAGCTTTTTATAACAGTATGGGGAATTAACGCCACTCACGCTGTTTGTGGCGGAGCTTCCGGCTCAGGCAATGCGTCTGCAGACCTCTCCGTTTCCTTAATAACTTCTACTACGGCTGCTTGTACATACTCTCAGGCCTGTGCTAGCAATTACAGATGCTGCTCCGGCACTACAGAGATTAATGACGGCACCACTTCTGGAGCGACGTGCAAGTCAACCTGCGCTGCTGCATCTTCCTCTTCTTCCTCAAGCGGTGGCGGTGGCGGCAGCAGTGGTGGAGGAGGCGGCACTGCTCTTGGCTCTGAAACTAAAGACACTGGCGCTGTTAGCGGCGCTACAACTAAGTCGTTAACTTTTGAAAAGTCAGCGACCATTGCCGTAACCAATGTTGAGCTTTCAACAACTTCAACCGCTTCAATTGCAAACGGGAAGGTTGCAGTCAAGGAAACCACTGTTGGCGAGTCAATGTCTTCAGGCATTGCCTCCGGCTCAACCAAAGTTTACAAGTATCTTTCCATTACCAAGCAGAACATCAAGGATGCTGACCTTGACAAGGCGAAGATTACCTTTGAGGTTCCTGTGAGCTGGATAAACGCCAACAACATTGAGCTGGACAGCGTAAAGCTTAATCGCTATGTTGGTAGCCAGTGGGTTGCGCTTACTACCAAGCGCCTGACATCTTCCAGTTCTGATAACTACCTGTATGAGGCAGAAACGCCCGGCTTCTCAACATTTGCCATTTCAGGAAAGGCAAGCGAGAAGCTCACTGCTTTCCAGCTTATCGACATAATAAGGGACTTTTACTCTGGAAAGTCAACATATACTGCATTTGACATCATTGACAAGATAAGGGCGTTTTACGCTTAAATGGAGGAAAAAATGAGGAAAATCTCAACGCTGTTGCTGCTGTTCTTTGCCATGGCAATGCTATCAACTTCGGTTTTAGCTGCCTCTGTGAGCAGGAGCATGCCCTCCAGAGCTGCTCCTGGCGAGGACATTACTGTTACCTTGTCAGCAAGCGGAGTTCCTGTAGGCGAGACTTTCACGCTTGAAGAGGAGCGCCCTGCCGGCTGGAACCTTATAAGTTGGGACATTAAAGGATATCAGGGAGACGTAACAGATGTTCAGCTCAGAACCGTTGAAAACAGGCTAGGTTACAGCTTTTTAGCATCAACGTCTAATCCAGTAATAACTCTCGTTTTCAGAGTTCCTACAACTGCCGCTAATGGCAACTACGCCTTTGACGCTGTCTACTTTGACTCGTCAGGCCAGAGCAGAAGCCAAGGCACGGTGACTGTGCGAACAATAGCCTGCGGCGATGGCGTCTGCGAGGGCTCGGAAAACACTGACAGCTGCCCTTCAGACTGCCCGGCTGCTCCTGTAGTAACGCCGCCTGAAACTCCAACCACTGAGCCGTCTGGCGAGGCGGTAAGCGCAGGAAAGGCAAGCATAATAGGAGTAGTTGTCCTTGTGGTTGTCGCCGCTGTTGCCGTCTTCCTTTACTTTAGGAGGAAGAAGTAAGCGTCATAGGGTGTGGGACATTAAAGTGTTAGCCAAGCCAAGAGAGGTTGTGCCATAAGGACGTGAGCATATTGGCAGTGTCTATTCTATCAGGTCTTTTCTGTCCCAGTCTCCTTATCGGCGGAAACTATATGAATGCGAACTTTTGATTGGCTTATGGTGAACTTGGATGAAATACCGCATCGTGATAGAGCAGGACGAAGATGGCGTGTTTGTAGCTGAGTGCCCTTCCTTGCCTGGCTGTATCTCTCAGGGAAAGACCCGCTCAGAAGCATTGGCTAACATCAAGGACGCAATAGCAGGCTATTTGGAAAGCCCTAAGAAGCATAATGAGCCGATACCACCTTCAATACAGGAAGAAGTGGTGGAAATAAGTGGCCAATTAATCGTTTTCTTGAATTTTGGAGAGCTGTCAGTCCATTAACTGCAATATTTTCCGAGTTCTTATAATAGAAATCGCTTTATGTTCTTTTAAAGAGAGCAAATCTTCGTCTCCGCTGACGATATAATCAACTTTCGCGCTTTCCGTGCACTCAAGAAACTTATTGTCTTTTTCATCTCTGCAAACTTTTATGCCCAATTTTGGAGCAATAACCAAATGAGAAAGAGAAACTACCTTTTGCATGATCTGGTCTGGCGTTAATCCGGCTTTCTCCATAACATCATTGAACTTTGGTCTTTTTGTTACTTCTTCAACCTCTTTGAGAATTTCACTAGTAACATACAAATCCGCCTTGCCTTGTTCAATTTTCCTCAACAGCTCAGCCTCATTTCCTTCCCAAAAGAAAGCTGAAACAATCGTGGCAGTGTCAAGAACTATTTTAAGCAACGTTTCTCACATCCCTGATGGCTTTTTGAACATCTGCTTTTGTTAATCCCGCTTGCTTCGCGGCATCCCGTAAAGGCGCTGCTATTTCATCAAATGTTTTTTTAATCGCCGGTTTTTCTATTCTCTTCAATATTACAGTATCTTCTTCTCCAAACACCATAAACTGGTCTGATTTCTTTATCCCCATTTCTTTCCTTAACGAAGATGGTATGACAACTTGGCCTTTTTCAGATATTCTGGTTAGTTCAACCTGCATAGCGCATCACCCGTAGGATAAGTAAAACAGGTCTTACTTATATATTTTTCGATTCTGAAGCTCTCTCGCCTCTGGACATCCCCCATACGACAAGCCTTAGCAAATTGACACCAACTTTAACTGAACGCATATTCTTTTTCTGTTCAAACGCTTAAGCAATTATGTAAATATTGTGGTTTTTAAACTATATGTTGCAGAACACATTTGCTATTTTGAAGTGATAAACCCTAAAAAGCATAATCTTTGTTGTCGCCGCTATTGCCGCCTTCCTTTACTTTAGGAGGAAGAAGTAAGCGTCATAGGGTGTGGGACAGAAAAGAGAACCCAAAAAGTTTATAAATAAGCGCTCCTTAGCTGGACTTAGGTGGCGTTATTATGGTGCAGGCGCTGGTTGAGCTGGATGAGAATACGAACCGGGTTCTGAATGTTGTGAAAGCCAAGTATAACCTAAAGGATAAAGGCGAGGCTATTACTTTTGTAGTCGGCGAGTATGTTGATTGTGAGGGTGAGCCTGATTTGAAGCCGGAATTTATTGAACGGATTAAAAGCATCGCTAAGCAGAAAAGCATTCGCGTTGATGACTTTGCCAAGAGGTATGGCCTTAAAGGTGAGTAGCGGTTTTGTAAAAAAGGTGTCCATTTGTGTATGATTTGCTTATTAAGCCTGAGGCGGACAGGATATTTCGGAAGCTTGCTAAAAAGAGCCAAAAGCAGCTGATGATTATCAACAAGAAAATCGCTGAAATCAGGGCAAATCCGAAGCATGGTTACAAGTTTCTTAGAAAGCCGCTAAACGGCTTTAACCGGGTTCACATAGATAAGCACTTTGTTCTTATATGTCAGAATCTTCCATCGATTTATAATCGATGATTAAAGCATCAATTAGCGAATGAGGAAGATTCTGAGCACTAAGAACCACCAGTCAGCATATAGGAAGTCATAACTTAATCCCAATAGTCTGAGACTGGTGGTTCTTTAGTTCAAAATTGACCACGAAAAGAGCTCTGTTGACGTTTATTATTATGATCACCATGACAACGTATACCAATGGAGGCCAAAAGCTGAAGACGCCTTGAAAGAAACCTTTGGCACGCTGAAATTCAAAAAGACAACAGGCGAAATGCTGAAGGAATCTGACGAGGAAAGCTGGGATGGATAGCCCTGCATATTTCTTTGACACTTACGCCTTCTTTGAAATAATCAGGGGAAACCCCGGTTACAGGAAATATGCGGAGGTTCAGGCAATAACAACAATATTCAACCTCGCTGAGCTGAACTATAGTAACTGACCTAAATATTTATACAAAGTGTCAGTTACTATATTCGGAAGACATAACAAATTCGTATAGATACTTATGTCTTCCGTTATATAACCTTAAAAAAGAGAAAGGCAAAAAACTGGCTGATGATTACACAGAGCGGTATAAGGCGTTTCTTGCTCCTGTAACCTTTGACGTCATAAAGGAAGCGATGGACTTAAAAGTAAAGAATAAAGGTTTGTCCATGCCTGATGTCGTTGGATATGTTATTGCAAAAAAGCATGGTGTGAGGTTCCTTACCGGCGATAATGGTTTTGAAGGTTTTGACAACGTTGAATTCGTAAAATGAGCTGAGCGCCCCAAAACAAAATATTTAAACAGCCTGCCTACTATTCTGCGTCATGGGTAAAAAGGCTGTCCTTCTGCTGATTTTAGTGTCCTTCATTGTGCTCTTTGCCGTCTCAAGCGCTTCAAGGGACAGCGGAAATGAGGGCAAGATTAAGGTTATTGTCTATTACCGGGACGCCCCTGCGCCTGAAGTCAAGCCTTTTGCAGCGCAGGGGATTCAAAGGGCGTCTGTCTCAACAGCCGCAAATGCGGCCCAGTTAGTGGCTGTTTCAGGCGGTAGGATTGATGTTAAGCGCAGCTTCAGCGCACTGAACGGCTTTACTGCAGAGGTTTCTCCGGAAGACTACGAATCTTTGAAGTCAAATCCGAACTTTGAGGTTTACCGCGACAGACTTGTCAGCGCTTTTCTGTCAGATGCCGTGAACCTCATCAACGCCTCAAAAACACGGCAGCTCATCCACAACGGCACAAACATAACTGGCAATGCAGAGACTGTCTGCGTAATTGACACTGGCATTGACACAGACCATCCTTCCCTATCGGGCAAAATCGTTGGGCAGGGCTGCTTCTGCAGCGTTATTAATCTTGGCAACAGCAGATGCTGTCCCAACGGGCAGGCGACTGACTCCAGCGCAGAGGACGACCACGGGCATGGAACATTCGTCTCAGGCATCATTGCCTCCCAGCACGCCACTTACGCTGGCGTTGCCCCCAGCGCCGGCGTTATTGCGGTGAAGGTGCTGAACAGCTCAGGCGTCGGATCTGATTCTGATGTCATTTCTGCGATTGACTGGTGCATTTCAAATGCAACAATCTACAACATCTCGGTGATAAGCCTGAGCCTTGGCGGCGGCGCTTATTCAAGCTGGTGCGACGGCGACCCTGACGCGGGCTCTTACAGCAGGCCTGTTGACAACGCAACGCTCCGGAACATAACCGTGGTTGCCGCAACGGGCAATTCAGGCAGCACAACCCAGATTTCTGCTCCTGCGTGCATCCGTAACGTTACTGCGGTTGGCGGCACTACAAAGTCCGACGGCTTTTACTCCAATGGAAATCGCAACAACATAACGGACTTGATAGCTCCTGGCGTTTCCATAACCTCGCTTTGGAAAGAGGGAACAACTGCAACCGCTGACGGCACGTCGGCCTCAGCGCCTTTCGTTTCCGGCGCCATTGTGCTGATTAGGGAATATCTGCGAGTGTCAAAGAACGAGACCACGCCAAACATGTCGCTTCTTCTCGGCGCCTTGAACAGCACAGGAAAGCTGCTCACCGACACAGGCGGCTCCGGACTTACTTTCGCAAGGATAAACCCTTACGCTGCGATAAGGGCGTTTGATTCCGCCGCTCCAAACGTTACTTTTGTTGCTCCCACGCTTGCTGACAATTCCAGCCACAAGAACAACGCAAGCATTTTTATTAACGTCTCAAGCACAGAGACGCTTTTCAATGCCTTCCTTGAATGGAGCAACGGCTCTGTAAAAAATTATTCAATGAGCGGCTCTGGGACAAGATGGAACATCAACTTCTCAACGCCTGTCCTGGTTAACTCAACTTATAGCGTCTTCGGAAATGACTCTGCAGGCAACTTCGGAGTTACTGGCGTCAGGCACTTGGGTTTTGTGAACAATACAATGCCAAACATAACCTCCTTTTACCCTTCCGGCATAATCATTAACATTGCCGAGCCTGCCAACCAGACGTTCAACGTCAGCTACACAGATGCGGATGGCGATTCAATTAACGTTACCTGGATGCAGAACGGCACTATTGTATCGCATAACACAGTCAACTTCACTTTTGTCAGCGGCTATTCCTCAGCCAACTGGAGCCGCAACATGACTTACAACATGACAGTTAACGTTACAGACGTCAACAGCACCGCTTTCCTCAACTGGACTCTGAACGTCAACGACACGAACAGGGCTCCGCAATGGAACGCAACCCCAATTAACTACACTGTTGCCGAGGACACCAACCTGTCGTTTAACATTTCAGGCTTTGACTATGACGATGCCGTTTCCTATTTCATTAACAACACAGCTAACTTTACCCTCAACCAGACAAGCGCTAACGTATCGCTTATCGTCATAGAAAACTTTTATGGAGTCATCTGGCTTAATGTTTCAGTTTCTGACGGCTTTGTGAACGCGACAGAAATGATTTTTGTGAATGTGACGCCTGTCAACGACACGCCAGTCCTCACAGGATTAAGCAACGTCACTGTCAATGTTACCGATTGGGTCAACCTCTCCCTCTCCGCTGCTGACGCAGATAATGACCTGCTTAATTTCAGCGTCAACCTCACAAGGTTCAACTCAACCTTCCTTAACAGGACTGCCGCGAATTTCAGCTGGAAGACGAACATGAGCGACGCTGGCGTTCACCAGCTTAAGGTTAATGTTACCGACGGCAACCGCTCTGACGCTAAGTTTCTCAACGTAACCGTTCTTGCGAGGCCTGACTTTGACGGCGACGGCTTGCCTGACATCTACGACAATGACGACGACAATGACGGAGTTGCTGATGCGGAAGACTCGATTCTGGGCAACTCGACAACCCTTGTCGTCAATGCAAGCGTTCTTAGTTCGATGAGCCTCACGCTTGACGGCAGCGCAAACACTTCGCGAAACCTCACAGGAACTGTTTTTGTTAACGTTTCAAACGGCAGCAGGATGCTTGCCCAGTTTTTCTGGAACTTCACCGCTTCAAACTTCTCTGTTAATTTTACAATCATCACCGAAAACAGCAGCGCAGGCAGGGGAGAGATTGTGATATCAAATCTTACCCTCACAAGCAACCTCACAAAGAACGTCACTGTCAGCAATATCAGCAACGCCTCTTCAGTCTGCGTGCATGACGGCGAGGTTAGCAGCGTCAGCAACGTAAGCTCAGCGTGCAATGGCGGCAGCGAGACGCTTGTTCTCTGCCCGGGTGCAAGCGGAGCATACACGTGCTCGTCTGCTGCGGATGGCGCGCTTTACCTTGTCACGGGGCTGTCATTCAGCGCTGTTGTCGAGCAGTGCAGGGACGCTGACGGCGATGGATACGGGACAGGCTGCGCCCTTGGAAGCGACTGCAATGACAATGACGCTTCAAAGACTACAAGCTGCCCATCATCTTCATCTTCCTCAAGCAGTGGAGGCGGTGGCAGCGGCGGCGGAGGTGGCGGCGGCGCTGTCAAGAAGCGGGTGCTGAACGCCAGCAACGCATCAGTTCCAGTGCCAATAACGCCTATTGATAAGCAGCCGGTTAAGGAAAAGAACACTACTGCCAACCTTTCAGCGCAGCCTAAGCAGCTTAACGCTTCAAAAGAGCAGCCGGCTGAGGCAGTGAAGGGAAAGGGCTTTCCTTGGCGTGTTTTTGCTTTTTCAGCTGCAGCACTGCTTGTTTTTGCAGTTGCTTCAAAGCTTCTTTTCCGCAAGAAGCGCCGTTCAAGCCGTTAAGAAAAATTTATATATCCCTGTTGTGAAAACATTGTTCGTAGCATGAAAAAGGGAGTTAGCTTATTTCTGTTAGTGTTTGGAGTAGCTATGGCAGTCGCATTCTTTTCCTTGCTCATTTCAGCCGCTCCGGAGGATTTCGTGCAGTGCACGCCCCATGCATTTGCCATTCACGGACAGGTTGTCAACAGCACTTTCGGCAACGCCACGTCGGATAATGGCGTTAACGTTAACATTTCCGTTTATACAATGTCGTTTAATAATGGGGAGCCTTCTCGCACTTTTCTTAATTTCACCAACGCGACTGCCCCGTTTGGCAACTTCAGCCTGACAGTCGGGAACGCAACAAATCCCTGCTCTGTGATTTTTGTCCTTGAAGCAGTAATATATGATAAGGCGACAAACCTTCCTTTGGAGGTTGGCCCGAATTTCCCGCCCCTCCCGAAGACAGCGCTCACATCTGTTCTTGACAACCTTACTGTATACACTTCCAACGCAACCCTGCTCAATCTTACCGCTGTCAACAGTTCATGGGGAAATGCTTTCAACATAACCTTTAATTACATAATATTTGACGATTTGCTCGGGTTTCCCATTGCGGAGAACTTTGCCACTTCAGCCAACAACGCAACCGTCATTGTCCAGAACAACCGCAACTACACCGTCCTTTTCATGCGTGCCCCGAACCAGGCAGACCCGGGCAGCTTTGCAAACGCAGTTCCTCCAATTCCGTACACAGTCAACCTAACCCAGAATCCCATGCTTTACAGCAACAATCCTTACCTTGTTAAGGGGAACATGACTTTCGGCCTTTTCACCATAAACGGCTCCATAAATGTAACGGGCAACAGGACGTCTGTTAACGTTACGAATGCTCTCGTCAAGCTCGGCATTGCAGGGCTTATGCCTCCCAACTCCGAGGTCTCAATTCCTGGCGGCACTGTTATAACGCCTGCCACTGGCGGCAATTCAGCTTCCGGCTACATTATAGCCAATTACAGCGTTACTGTCATGGGCGCTTCCAATGGCATATACCAGGTTATTGAGTGGTATGCTTCAAACACAACCCAAAACGATTATTTTGCTTACTTCCAGAACTTCACGGTATTTAACGGGAACGTAAATTACAATGTTTTGCTTCAGGGGCTTGCTGGCGCCAACTCAACAAAGACTGAAGGCGCTACCAGCGTTCATACTAGGTACGTCGGCATCAACATTACAAATGAGCAGGGCGAGCCGCTGACTGACGCCAACATGGAAGTGAGAGTGAATAACCCCGGACACAAGGATGTCCTGCCGACTTTCAGACACATGGTTTTCTCGCTTACAGGAGGCGTTTCAAAGCTGCCTCTCCTCAACACGTC
>CAZBPE010000007.1:0-4212 GCA_964493685.1 uncultured Methanosarcinales archaeon | reverse complement strand
GATTCGCGTCTTCAACAAGCGCTTTGCGCCTTCTGAAATCAGGCTCAACGTGACAAACGCCAGCCTTTACCCTAACGGCACTATTCAGATTAAGCTTAACACGTTCAAGCCGCGCCAGTTCAACCCCAACGGCACAACGCAGGAGTTCAACAGCTCGCAGGGCGCTTCCAACTTCCGCATAGTTATGATGAAGAACAGCGCAGCCTGCAATGTTTACAATGCAAGCATCTCGGCGTGCAGGCTTGGCAATGAGGACTTTGACGTTGGCAGGTTCGACCCGCTGAAGGCAATGGTTGGAAGCAAGGTGAACATTTATTCTGAAATCAACACAACTGGCGTCATAATCTACTTTATCGGCGTTGACATGATTGCCTCAGGCCCGCCGGAAGCCTCTATGAGCGACCAGCCTTTGCGGGAGGCCCAGACTGCTGTCGGAGGCGGCGCCATAAAGAAGCAGGTTTGGCGCTTCGGCTCTGTCGCGCCTCCGATTTATGATAAGGTTCTCGTCGGAATCCCCTATAATGAGAGCAAGTTCAACAGAACAGACGAGTATGCGCTTTTTAACATAAGCTTTGGCTACCTTTTGGACAATAATGGCAATGTCATATGGAACTCAACGGCGTATCCCAATGGCACAAACATTCCTGACGCTTATTCTGATTACGCTGCAAACTGGACAAATGCCTCCTCAATCGGGATGAAATGCGTCAATGAGACCGGCCTTGACGCCAGCATCCAGCAGTGCTATGTGAATACGACTACAAACTACATCTGGCTCAATCTGCCACACTTTACAGATGGCGACCCGGGAATTGAGGGGCAGTCAGACACCACTCCTCCGGTGCTTGCTCCCACCGCAGTCAGGGCAAACCGCACTGTTAATGCAAGTGATGTGGGCAACATTAACATAAGCTGGACAGAGCCGGGTGATGAAACCGGCGAGTCTTACATTGTTTACAGGTTCACGTCAAACATTACTTTTTTCAACCATAGCCTTACAAACGTTACGCCGAGCCGCGTTGCAGAGGGCGTTACTTATTTTATTGACAACACTACTGTCGGGAACAACGCAACAGCTTACTGGTACGTTGTCGTTGCGGTTGACTCTGAGGGCAACCTGAATACTTCAAGCGGGGCTGTGAACATGTCTGTTTTTGCAAACACGACTGTCAACGACACAATTGTTCCAAAGTTGCCTATAGGGCTTAATTTCAGCGGAGCTGGCACGGCAACCGTCACTTTGGTGTGGCTTAACGTTACGCAGGACGTCAATGGCAATCCCGACTCTGCAGGCATGCAGTACAAGGTTTACCGCTCAGGCGTTAACGCAACGAACTCAACCCTGAACCTTTCCGCAACTGAAAACGTTTCTCGCGCCATTAGCAGCGCAACAGTATCCACCGTGTCCACGAACACCACGACATTCCCTGTTCCTACAGGCGGCACCGGCACTTATCATTTCATCGTTACCTCGCTTGACGACGGCGGCAATGAGAACAGGAGCGTTGTAAACTCATCAGCCAACTTTACATATTTTAGCGTATCCCTTAACGAGGCGGCAGCATCAAGTTCTTCATCTTCAAGTTCCGGCAGCAGTAGCAGCAGTAGCAGCGGCGGTGGAGGTTCACAACCTCCTGCTGCAGGCACTTCGCAGTCGCGTTCCTGGGACTCGATTGGCGCAGGTTCAACTGTTGAGTTCAAGGTTACGAGGGCAGGGATTCCGGTTAAGCTCATTTCGTTTAAGGTTGCTGAGGAAGTTACTGCGGTTGAAGTTACTGTTACTGTTCTTTCAAAGCTTCCTTCAAGCGTGAAGGAGGACTATGGCGGCGCTGTCTACAGTCTTCTCTCTGTTGCCAAGTCCAACCTCAAGGATACTTCCATTTCCTCTGTTGTGCTCAACTTCAGCGTTGAGAAGAAGTGGCTAACCACTAATAAGGCTAATGCTAGTGACGTTGTTCTTGTGAGGTATGACAAGAACGTCTGGAACGAGCTTCCAACCACGCTTGTCAGCTCTGATTCTGTCGCCAATAATTACGTTGCAGAGTCTCCCGGCTTGTCAACCTTTGCTATTGCGCTTAAGGCGCCTGAGCCTGTTAAGAAAGCAGCGTCTGCTGAGGAGGAAGCGGCTGCTGCTGCGAAGAAAGGAAACGAGTCTCAGAAGCTTAACGAGTCAGGAACAGCTGCTGGAGAGGGCGCTTCAAAGAAGGGCAGGTTGTTCCTTTACATAGCGATTGCCCTGATATTGTTGGCGATTGCCGGCGGCATTGCAGGATTCGTCTTTTACAGGAGGAGCAAGGGCTCTGTATCATTATCTGAAGAGGGGTAGCTAAACCGTCTCTGTCCCGAATTCCACAGCCCCTTCCTTGCGTGACAGAGTTCTCATAAGGCTTTTGGATATCACTGGCGGCAGGCGCTTTGAAGTGGCAGAAATGGTCATAGAAAACATCAACTTTGAACAGCGCCACTACCGCATCACCCGCGGCAAAGGCGGCAAAAAAGACGCCAAAAGCCCTGAAGAGCGCCGCTCCAGGATAGTTGACCTTGATGATGATGAGCTCCTTAAAGACATCAAAATGCTCATTGGCAAGCGCACGTCAGGCTGGCTCTTCCCCAGCAGCCACAAAGGAGCCGGCCGCAAGCCCATACCTCTCGCAGCCAAGCAGAAACTATTGGGGCACAGGGATGCCAGAACAACCCTGCAAATGTACGGCCAGCTCACCTTTGAGGACGCCCAAAAATACGCTAGGGAAGCCAGGCAAAAGCAGAAAACCGCCAGCCAAGGCAACACCGCTCAAGGTGGCAAGTTCTGCCACGCATGCGGAACCTCCCTGCCGGCAGCTGCGAACTTCTGCATAAGCTGCGGGGCTAAACAGCCATAGGCCTGAAAATCGCAAAATATTTATACTACCACAATATTGGTGATACAATACCAAAAAAGTGGTAGTGAATTACCAAAAACATGGCGTATAGAAGAAAATGGTAAAAACCCGCAAAGAAGCATTAACACAAGACCAGTTGGGCATCCTGGCAACATTCAGGAAACAGCCTTTCGGCAGGCTCCTCTTTAAAGACATCAAAAAACTGTCAAAGACCCGCTCCAATAACATGGTACAGAAGGTGCTTGTCAAATTCAAGCAACTACAACTTGTCACTCAGGAAACAGTTGGAGATGTCACTGCATACCATCTCAACCTTTCCAACGACATAACACTCCTCTACTTGGCCTTGATAGGCCAGCAGGAGATAAGGAAAAATGAAGCCCTGTTCCGTGTACTGAGGATGTCAGCAGAGCATGTGGACAAGTATACAGAATTCTACATTATGCTCGTGTTCGGCAGCTACGCCAAAGGCATGGCAACAGAAAAATCAGACGTTGACGTGGCTGTCATAGTTGAAACTGAAGAAGCCAAAGGAAACGTGAAGCCGGTGCTTAACACTGCACGGCGAAAATCCCTTCCGCCAGTTGACTTCCAGGTCTTTTCCAGAACAGAATTTCTTGAAATGCTCACGATAGATGAGGAGAATGTGGGCAAGGAAATCGTGCGGGATAACTTTATATATTACGGCACAGCGGCATACTTTAAACTTATCAACAAGGTGCTGCATGAGACCCCTCGCCACGCTATATTTGGAACGCGCTAACAACGAACTCGCAGCAGCAGAAGTCCTCTTCCAAATCTCAGACAAACCAGAAATGCAGAAGCAGTTTGAGCTTGAGAAAACCTTTACTTTCTACAGCGGTGTCATAAGCCACGCCTACTACTCCATCTTCAACGCAGCCAAGGCCATTCTGGCAGAGGACGGCATAAAAACATACGCTCCGGAAGTGCACAAGAAAACCCTCCACGCTTTCAAGGAACACCTTGTCGATTCCGGAAAACTCAACGTCAAACTCCTCACTATTTACAAGCAACTCTATATAAGAGCAGAATCACTGCTTGGAATCTTTGAAATTGAAAAACAAAAGAGAGGGACATTCACCTACAAAAAACTACCGCAGGCAAACCAGCAACCGGCAGAAGAATCAATCAAAAACGCGACAACATTCTACAAACACATTCTCGGTGCAGCATTAGAACCTTAAACAACTATGGCACCAACAGACCTACACCTGCTAACTTTCGCATGAGCTGCGGAGCCAAACAACTACAACAAGAAGAATAAGGGAAAGAATGGCGTGGGAAAGGAGTTATATGCGTCAGTTTCTGAAAA
>CAZBPE010000006.1:15773-21699 GCA_964493685.1 uncultured Methanosarcinales archaeon | reverse complement strand
GCTTAACAGCACTTACAATTTCTTTATTACCTTGATTATTTATGCAACACCGCATCTTTTGCGTAAATAACTTCGTATATCTTTCCTTCGTCGTTCTCAAAGAGCAGAATTGCGTTGTTTCTCATTATTTCTCCCATGAGCTTTTCCGCATTTTCCATGACTGCTGTTGAAACCGGCAGGTTGTTTTTCTCGTAATACCGCTTCCAGTAATGTATGGAGTCTTCCGCGATTATGTGCGTGATTCCAACCTCTTTCATTCTTGCGAGCAGCTCTCCGCTTGTCTTTATCGTGTAAAAGTCAATGTAAGCCTGATAGGGCGGGTTGCACCACACGTAGTCGTTGTCGCTGTAGTATCCTCTTATGCTTCCGTAGATGCAAATCTTTGCTCCTTCAAGGTTTTCGTTTGCGTATTTCAACAATTGGTAGTTTTTCATCTGCTGGTTCAGGTAGCTTTCCCTGTCCGTGAGCCCTGCTGCCGCCTTCACCTCGTCGTTGTTCGCTCCCGCCCACAACGCCAGGTTAATTATTATGGTTATCGCAACAGCTGCTCCCGCTATTTTGCCTATGCCATTTTCGCTTAATAGCCTGCTTATTGAGTATGCTGAAACAATTGCGAGAATTGCGTAAACGAAAAAGATGTAGCGCGGGCTTTGCGCCGTGTGGAACCATACAACCAGCAGTGCCGCTGCCATTGCGAGCATCGCTTTTATTTTTCCGTCAGTCTTTTTCATCAGGAACAGCGCTGGTATGAACGCAAGAAAAACAGGCCCTATTCCGAGAAGCTCGCCGAATAGGGGCGAGTGCATTGTCATGTTCCATGACAGCTTAACCAGGTCAATGATGCCTGTTCCGGTTCCGGTGAATGCGAGGGATTCCTTTACCCATGCTGTCAGGAGCCCTTCAGTGAGGTATTTGCCTCCGAAGACGTTGTAGAATAGGGGATAAACGGGATTGCCGGTGTATGCGTATGCCTTTGCCATCCACGGCAGCATCATGGCAGCTGCCGCTGCTGAGTATGCTACAATGTTTTTCGCTGCCTTCGCCAGCCTTTCCTTCATGCTTAAGCAGACAACAGTAATGAATAAAACTGCAGGTATTGGATATGCTGACATCTTTGTCGCAGCCGCTGTCCCCGCAAGCATTCCCGTAAGCGCAAGAAGCTTTGTGTCTCTCTTTTCATTCCATTTAAACAGCGCAATCAACGCAGCCATCGCGTAGAGCCCTGTTGATATGTCGACGAATCCGCGTATGTTGAATACGGATACGATTGGCAGCGTGTAAAATGTCGCTGAAGCCAGCAATGCGGTTTTTCTTCCGAAGTGCTTGTTTGAAAAGACAAATATCGCCGCGGTAAGCAGCAGCGCAATATATGCGGCTATCATCTCGCTCAAAACACCGCCTTTAAGCAGGTAACCGTCAAGGAAGAGCATCTCTGTGGCAAGTGGGTAGTTTGAAGTCACCATGTATGGTATCTCAACAATCCTGCCGTGCTCTGCGAATATCTTTGGGATTGCAAGGTGGTAGGCAACCGCATCTGAGCTGTGCGGCGGGGCAAGAGCTGCAAAGATGTTAAGGACGGCAAGCGCAGCGATAACGAAATAAAGGAGCCAGCCAAGCCTTAGCTTGAACCTGAGATTCTGCCTAAGTTCGCCAGCAAGGCCTGCTGCGAATTTCTTTATTTTCCTGATGAAAACCAGCAGTAGCAGCAGCAAAACAATCGTGAAAGCTTTGCTGTCAAGCATTCCAAGAAGCCCTGCCGCAAGGGTTGCGTATGAGAAAACAACCAAGCCCGTTGCCTGCGAAAGAACAGCATCTTCCCCGAAGCTTTCAAATTTTATCTTCAGCAGCCTCAGCAGGAAATTGCCTGTTCCGTACGCCGCAAGCGCGAACGCCGCGAGATAAAGCAGTTCTATCATTTTACCCTGTTACCGCCTTTGCCTGAAAGTATATGTAGAATGCATACACCGCAAAAATCCACGCCGTTATTATGATTCGTTTCATAGTATTGCGTTAATAATGGCTCTTGGAATCTCCGAAAGCGGCACCTTTGAAGTTACCTCGCCGAGAAGGAAAAGCAGCATATTGGCAAAATTCGCGGCAATGAACAGGGCAAATATTGCGTAAACCCATTTCATTCCTATTCTTGCCTTAAGCCTTTCAATAATTTCTGCAGCGCCAAGCGCAAAGAACACGCTCATTCCTATAAGCGGCCTTAATCCGTAGCCACCTGCCAGCCCGCCTATCCACATTGAAACAACCATCATTCCCAATGCCGCCACTGCAGCGAAATGCAACGCAACTCCCCGAACCCTTTTTGCGAATATGACGAGCCCTATAAGTGATAGAAGCAAAAGCGGAACCCGCCACATGCCTGTCTCAGCCGAAAAGAAAAGTTCCAGAAGGCGCGGCGAGTGCCAGCCGCCAGGCTGCCCGTGCCATGTTATGTTTCTGTAAGAGTAGACCAGAAAGTCGCCGTACATCCTTTTCCAGACGAGCATCTGCGGGAGGAGTGCGGCAAAAGCGCCTGCTGAGAAGATTAGTCCCCTACCTATCGCCTTTCCTGCCTCTGCTTTGCTTAGGAGACCCTTAAGAATCTCAAAGCCTGGAAGAATCGCCAAAAGTGCGTCCTGCTGCCTTACGAGGAAAATCAGCCCTAACAGGGCGCCGAGCAGAAGCCATTGAAGCTTTGTCCTTTTTCCAAGCGTGTTGTGCCAGAAGTATACGAAAAGCGCGCCTAGAAATGCGGAGTTCATGTGAGCCATGCTTGGCTCAACAGCTTGGTACCAAAAGAATGCTGTCCCATACCACACGCCAAGTGCGGCGAGTAGTGATGTTCTCCTGCCGAACCATTTCCTGCAGAACTTGTACATCAGAATGATTGCAAGAAAGCCGTAAATCATGCTTGCAAGTCCTATTGACATTTCGTAAGGCAGCGTGTAGCCGTTCGCCTCTATGTTAGCCCCTAACGCGTGCAGCGCTGTGGTTGCAGCGTGCGCTGTCAGGAAGAATGGCGCCCACATTATCGAGCTGCCAATGAGGTAAACATTCTCAATGTAGCCCTTTGAGGTTCTTGTTCCTGCAATTGCAATTCCTCTTGAAACGTTGGAGAACTTGCTGTGCTGGTTGTCATAGTATTTCCATTCGTTCATAAAGTCAAGGTCCTTGTCGATTACTGCCGACCTTATGTAGGAATAGTAGCCTGTGCCGTCGTTGTATATTGTGAACCCTGTTGCAAAGTGGTGTAGAATCAGCACGGCAATGGCCGGAACTAGCAAAGCAAAAAGTATCTTTGTCTCAGCGCTTACTTTCTTCATTTGCCCCGAGAAATCCAAAAGTATTTAAAAAGTTTTGTTTAAGCGCCCTGTAATGGCGCTCCTTAATGGCATATTCAAAAACTTCAGCATGGTGTTCATTTCGGACCTTGTGGGGAGGGTTCTTTTCTTTTTCCTCATCCTTTCAATTGCGCGCTTTCTTGGCGCGGAAGGGCTCGGCTACTACTCATTCGTATTTGCCTTTGTGGGGCTTTTCGTCCTGTTCAACGACCTCGGGCTTTCAACTCTCTTGGTGCGCGAGGTTTCAAGGAGCCATTCAAGCGCCCAAAAATACATTTCAAACGTTATTTCCATCAAGATTATCCTCGGCGCGCTTACGCTTGCCGCTTCCGCGATTGCCATCTTTGCAGCGGAAGAAAGGCCGTTCATAATCTATGCGGTCCTTCTGGCATCGCTTGCCATGTTCTTTTCAAGCATGAAGGATTCGTTCCTTTCTGTTTTCCAGTCTTTTGAGCGCATGGCTTTCATAGCTTCAATCCGCGCAATAGAGTCCTTTCTTATAGTTGCCCTCTCAATATCAGCCCTGCTGCTTGGCTACGGCGTCATTGCAATAACTCTTATTTTTCTCTGCGTTTACGCAGTCACTTTTGCCGCCAGCATGGTTGCAGTGCGCCGCATTGTCAAGCTTGGGCTTTCCGCGGATTTTGCCCTGTGGAAGCGTTTCCTGCTGCAATCCTCGCCTTTTTGGCTTACCGGAATTTTCATGGCAGTATATTTCCGTATTGACACAGTCATGCTTGGAATAATGCGAGGCTATGCTGAAACAGGCATCTACAACGCAGCCTACCGCCTCCTTGACGCCCTTTACATCATTCCCGGCGCGCTTGTTCCCGTCCTTTATCCTGTAATGTCGAGGCTTCACATCACCGGCAGGAAGCTTCTTGAGGAGGTTTACAGGCGCGCATTTTCTTACCTTCTCATAATTGCGCTGCCAATGGCGGTTGGAGCAACATTCCTCGCCGAAAGAATAATGGCGTTTGTTTACAGCGGCAAATTCTCTGCTGACGTTCACAGCGCGGCAATAGGGCTCCAAATCATTATCTGGGCGGAGGTTTTCATCTTCCTCAGCGCTATCTCTGGGCATCTCCTAAATTCAATCAACAGGCAGGTAGTCTTCACCATTACTGCAGCTGCCGCGGCAGGAGCAAACGTGCTTCTTAACCTTTATTTCATAAGCCGCTGGGGCTACATCGGCGCTGCGTCAACAACGGTTATGACTGAATTAGGCGTTTTAGCTTCGCTCTTCTATTTCGTCAGGCGCAGCGGCTACAGGATAGGGTTTTTCAAGCCGTTTCTCAAGGCAGCTGTTGCGTCAGCAGTCATGTTCCCTGTCATTTACTTTTTGCAATGGATGCACGTTCTTGCCATTATAGCGGTTTCTGCTGCTGTTTATTTCATAACCATATTCCTACTTAATGGCTTTGAGAAGCAGGACGTTGAAATGGTTAAGGGTTATTTAAGAAAGGTTTTGAGAAAATCTTTATAAACCGCAGTCTTTTTCTCAAAAGCTGCCGATGAACATCCTTGGAATTACTCATTATGAATTCTTCCCTCCTTATTTTTATGGGCACGACTCAAGCGCCTGCCTTCAGTCTGCCGGTATTACTGTTTCTGCTGTCAGCGAGGAGCGCTTCACTCGCAACAAGCACCACGCAGGCTTTCCGTGGCATTCTGTCAATTACGTTCTGAGGAACAGCGACATTAACTACTCTGACCTTGACTTGGTTGCAGTAAAGGAAAGAATCATCCGCCTTGGCAGCAGGCTCCTTATCGGCTCTTACAGGGGGGGCAGGCAAAAGATTACGCCTGTTGAGAAGCTTAAGGTTGTTGGCATTGACCACCAGCTTGCGCACGCGGCTTCTGCCTACCGCAACAGCGGCTTTAAGGATTCCTTAATCCTGAGCCTTGACGGGCGCGGGGCTGAGATTGACAGCATGAGCAGCTGCGGAGGGCTTTACCACGGGCAGAACGGCGAGATAACAAGGAAGGCTGTTTACGAGAAAGCTAGCCTTGGCGATTTTTACGGCTTTGCGACTGCAATTCTTGGCTTTCAGGTTTTTGACGGCGAGGGCAAGACGATGGGGCTCGCTTCTTTCGGCAAGGTTGACGAGAAAGCGTTGCGGTTTCTCGGAAAGTATGTTCCAAAGGTTGAAGGCATCGAGCTTGGGGAAAGCGAAAGGGGGCTTGCCGGCTTTGGAGAGGTAAAGTTTAATGTTCACCGCCATTATTATGAGGACCTTCTTATCGGGCAGAAGGTTGCAGAGGCGTGCGGAAGGGAGAATTTTGCCGCAACCGCTCAGCACCTTCTTGAGGAGGCAACTGTTAAGCTCGTAAGCAACGCATTCAAGGATTCCGGCTTTGACAGGCTTTGCCTCGCAGGAGGCGTTTTCCTTAACGTGAAGCTCAACAAGAAGCTGCGCGAGCTTGACTGCATAAAGGACATCTTCATATACCCAAACCCGGGTGATGCAGGCGCTACTGTGGGAGCTGCGCTTGAGGCAGAATACCGCGCCACCGGAAAAATCCCGAAGCCTGTTAAGGGCATTTACCTCGGCCCTGATTTTACCGACGAGCAGGTGCTCGCTTCATTAAGA
>CAZBPE010000006.1:7737-15763 GCA_964493685.1 uncultured Methanosarcinales archaeon | reverse complement strand
CATCTGACCCTGCCGGCGAGGCTGCTGAGCTTGTGAATAAAGGCGCCATTGTCGGCTGGTTTCAGGGCAGGATGGAATGGGGCCCTCGCGCACTTGGCGCCCGCTCTGTTTTGTCAGCGCCTCACGATGTCAAGGTTAAGGACAAGCTTAATCTCAGGCTGAAGCAGCGCGAGTGGTTCATGCCTTTCGCGCCGTCAATGCTTCTTGAAAAGGCAGGCCGTTACCTTAAGAATGCGTGCGAGAGCCCTTACATGATTATGGCTTTTGATGTGGTTCCTGAAGTGAAGGAGCAGATTGCTGCAACCGTTCACGTTGACGACACTGTCCGCGCCCAGACTGTTACAAGGGAGCAGAGCCTTCTTTATTATGATGTGATTGGCAAGTATGGAAAGCTGTCAGGCACTCCTGTTATACTGAACACCTCTTTCAACAGGCACGGGCTGCCCATCGTTTGCACTCCTGAGGACGCAATTTGGCACTTAAAGGTTAACTGCGTCGAGAAGCTTGTTATTGGAAATTACCTCGTTGAGAACAGCGGCTCAAAGTATAGGAGAGGAACTTAATTTTCGTAATAATATCTTCCTCTCCTATATTCAACGGAGCTTACTATTAATATCCGATTATTAAGCTCCGTTGCTATAATTCTTACGCCGTTCTTAAGACTGCCGCTCCGTTCGTCTTGTAAGCGACTTCAAAAATCCCTGAACTGCCAAGCTCGTTCAGCTTAGCGTTAACCTTTTCCGCGCCGAATTCTGTCTCGCTTGCTTCCCTTCCGCCTATTACAACATATTCGTATCCGTTGCTTTTCATCCACGCAGCAGTTTCTTTTGCAGTGTCGTTAAAGCCTGTTTTCCTGTATTCTGCAACCTCTTTGCACCATCCGCATGAAAGCTTGTCCATTCCGGTTACCTGGTCGTCAGATAGGAAAGAAAATACTTTCGTGTCAGCCGGAAGCGTTTTCATCCAGATGTAAGCCTGCATCTCGTCAGGTGATGTCCAGAACGCTCCTGAGTAATACCACTGCCTCGTGTTGAGCTCATACTTCTGCTCTGCCGAGGTGAACCACAATCCGGCAAGAATCATCGCAACTAAGGCTATCTTTGCAAAAGCGGCTGCAGTTTTTTCCAGCCTTAAAGCAGAAAGCGCTGCAAACAGCCCCCACAGCCCCTCAGCAGCTATTATGGCGACAGGCACCGCAAGTATCATCCATGTCCTGAATGCGTAGAAGCCAAGCGGGAGATTGAAAGTTAGATTATTCACAATCACGAATGTCAAAAAGAACCACAGCAGCGTTATTATCAAATACGCGTTTTCCCTGTTGACAAATTTGCTTCCTTTCGCGAGCTTCGCTATCCTAACCACAGCAGAGGCGAGCCCGATTAGTGCAAGAATGGATGCAACAATCCCGAATCCTACTGGGTTGTTTATCATGTTGTTGCTGCTCGCAACGAAAAAATCTTGAAAAGTGTAGGGCCTTGACGCTGTCCCGCTCCACTTGTTGAAAACTTTCGGTATGTTTCCAAGTATCTTCGCAAGCAGCCCTGCGCTTTCTGCAACAGGCTGCCCTACGCTCTGCGTGCTCGGCACGATGTTCGCCTTAAAGAAAGATTTCCAGGTTGCTCCCCACCAGCTTAATGACGCGGCAATTCCGCCAATCCCTGCTGCCGCGTAAGCCTTGATGTCTTTTTCAGCAATGCTCTTCACAAGAAGGTAAATTGCAATCATTGCAAAAAGCGTCAGCGAATGCGTCGGGTGCGAGACAAGCATAGCTCCTGTTGCAATTACCGCAGCCCATTTCCATCTTTTGTCATTCTTTATCATTTCCAGCGAGTAAAGCGCCACTGGAAAAAGCATCATCGCCAGCGCAGGCGCCCATATGAAATGGCTTTGGTAGGCAGGGACTGCCGCAAGCGCTGCAGTTGCGAACAGCGCCTTTCCGCTGCTTCTGGTGAACTCTTTCGCAAAGAAGTAGAAAAACAGAAGGCTCAACGAAACAATGAGCGCATTAAAGAATTTCATCGTCCAGCTTAGCGAGCTTTCTGTCTGGTGCATCAGCGCAAGAATGAAGTCGTATGCCGGCGGGTAGGGGTTCATGTATTGGAATCCCCTGTAAGGCGACTGGTCTAGCGTCTTTTCAACAGAAACGTACTTGACTCCTGAGGCGTGGCTCCACGGGTCGTCGTCCTCAAGCCACGGGTAGGAGAAAGCGCCTGAAGCGTACATGTAAAGGCTGCCAAGAAATATCAGAAGCACGGCAAGTATTGCAATGTCAGATTTCCTTATTTTAAGCTTAAGCTGCCTGATGCTGCTGCCGGTATCCTTGAAATTTTTAACCACATAAATTAAGGGAGCCAGCAGGGCAAGCGCAAGAAATACTTTCCAGTCAAGCGGGACATTCGCTATGTTCAGAATCATCGCGGTTATTATCAGCACTGCTGCTCCAAGCCCTGTCCTCATTATCTGCCTTTCAAGGAAGCTGGGCGCCTCTTTCGCCTTTAGCGCCTTCAGAAGCCCGAACCCGAACCCCCAGAAGTACAAGAAGAACATAGCTATTGAAATTATCCCCATTTTAGTCTCGTTTGCTCGCTGGTTATTTAAAGTTTGTTGATGTGTTGGCTGTTAAGTTAGCGTCACTTTAGTTGAGGACAATAGTTTCGCATATTTATTTTCCTCAACTAAAGTTTGGAAGACATAACATTTCATATGTCTTACTTATGTCTTCCATCACTTTGTGAATAAGTTTATAAATGAAATAGGCAACTTTTCTTGTCTGTGGATAATCAGATATTTATCAAAAAGAAAGAACTAATGCATCTTGCCATCTATACTCAACCTCAATTTCCTAAATACACTTCTTCGTTAGTAAACCTCTTGAATCGTTGGGCTCGTGGCACTGTCGCTGAAGTGGTTGGGCAGATGTCTGATTTAGTGGCTGAGTGCCAATACAGAGATTACGAAAAGTGGAAGGAGTGGTACCTAAAGAAATATCCGGATGCTATTGATAAATCTGTGAAGTTAATTATGCGGAAATTGCTTGATGTTAAAGAATCTTTTGATAAAATAGATGAATCTCTTGTAAGACGATGGGTTGTTGATTTAGTAATTGATAAGAGTTTCTGGGGGCTGAAGATTCAGGAAGCTATTTTAAAGAAAATAGGGGAAGAAAGCGGAATAAAATGTCGTTTAGCGAATAAAGAGGAAGAAAGCAAGGGATTTGATGGCTTTTTAGGGGAAACGCCTGTCCAGATTAAACCAACAACGTATAAGAGCGCCTCTAATGTAAAAACAGAGAAATTGCGGGCAAAGATTATCTATTATTCTAAACAGGAAGATGGAAACTATGTTGTTGACGTTAGTGAGCTTAATCAGTTATTAAAGGAGTAGGGCGGTTACGCATACGCCATTAAGTTGTTTTCACTTTCTAAACGAACCTCTTTTCCATAAGAAACGACAAATTCATTTTTGCTTATCTGACTTATCTTCTCTAACGAGTTCAATAAAATACCCTTTTCTTGCCTTGTGATTACAGGAAAATGGTGATTGGTATTTTCGTACTTTATGCTCTTCGATTCTTCTTTTCTATTTTTAATGAAAGCAAGGTGATTTCTTATTCGTTCTTTGATGTAACTGTTTATGGAAGGCGCTGATTCAAGAATCCTTTTATTTATTGTTTGAGAAAAATTCTCGTCAATTTCTAAACCTATGCTATTCCTTTCACAAGATAAAGCCGCTAAAGTGGTAGTGCCTGTTCCTAAAAAAGGGTCAATCACTGTATCGCCTTTTGTGGAAAACATATTTATCAAGCGGTAAGCAAGTTCAAACGGGTAAGCCGCACTTCTATCTCTGAGTTCTGCGCTATTGAGTTTTTGTTTGATTCCGTTTAGATTAGTCCAAATATCAGAAAACCAAATATTTCGTTCTTCCCAAAAATAAGCGCTTTCCCTCCTAATTTGCTTCTCTGCTTCCTCATTAAACTCTCTCTTTCCGCCCTTTCTCATAATCAGTATGTACTCATGCTCAAGTGTTACATAAGCCCCAACAGGCAACATTCCAGAGCCCATAAACTTGTTTGGAGCATTTGTTTGTTTTCTCCAAAGTATTTCGGGTAGCACTTGGAAACCTATTTTTAGGCAATAGTCGAGTATTCGTGAATGTGACGGGTATAGTTTAAACTCGCCATTTATTGTTCTTGTTGCATTTCCAATATTGATGCAAGCAATCCCCCCTTTTTTCAATACCCTATATGCTTCAGTCCAGACTTTATCCAATTCCTTATGAATCAATTCAAATGCCAAATCCCCGTCTTTGTCGTCTAAGGCTTTTTTAATTTCAGGATTTAGTTTAGAGAATGCTTCATCCCACATTTCAATCATAGGATAAGGCGGAGATGTTAGCATTAAATCTGTGCTTTCTGATTCTAAATTAGAAAACTTTCTTGAGTCTTCGAAAAATATTTTGTGTTTCGTTGCCATTCTGCATCAATCTTTTTCAATTATCAGTTTCCCATTCTTTTCTTCTGCTTCCAGTTCTTGCCCTGTTTTCCAGCCAAGTTTTTCTATTAGCTTTGATGGTAAGATTATGATGTATTTTTGGTATTCTCTGCCTTTGTATTCTCTGCTTTTGGTGGATAGAAGCCTCATAGCGCTGTTAGGGCACTAACCCGCATATAAAGATTTCGGGCACTAAAAATATATGTTGCTAAACATCCATTTAGGCATCTAAAATGTCAGAATTTTCCATCAGTCTTTGACTGATGGCAAGCTTTGCTTGCCTTTGATTTCGTATACAGGAAAATTCTGAGCATGCTCAAGAACCACCAGATGTAGTGACTTGTCTTAGCATTCCACCAGCCTATGGCTGGTGGTTCTTGACAAGGACGTTTTCAGGTGACGTTTACTTTACAGCCCATTGATGTGAAAACCTTTAAATAAAAACCCGCAAGCACTCCAGAGCGTGGAAAAGCAGCTTATCAGCGTCATCATTCCGGGGTATAACGAGGAAGCTGTAGTTGCCAATACGATATCCTCTGTTGAGGCTGTCCTGGGGCAGATTGGCAGCCCTTTTGAGATTCTTGTTGTTGATGACGGCTCAAGGGATTCCACCAGGCAAATCCTTGAGGGGCTTGTTAGGGGCAAGAAGCATCCTCAGCTTCGCTACATTTCTTACAATGACGGTCCTTCCCGCCGCGAGAACCTTGCAAAGTCTTTCCAGCTTCTGAAGGGCGATTATGTCCTTCTTCTTGACATGGACCTCTCGCTTGACGTCTCCCACCTGAAGGACATGGTTCGCTTGCTGGATGAAGGCAATGACATGGTTATCATGAACCGCTACCATCCGGAGTCAAGGATAAGGCGCAACCTTAAGCGCTACATTATCAGCAAGATTTACAACGCCATAATACGAATGCTTTTCCGCACTGGCTTTAAGGATAACATCTGCGGCTTCAAGGCTTTCAGGAGGGGCGTGATAATGCAGCTTGTTGGGGATGCTGGCATTGACATGTCCGGAAGGCGCAGCGTTTTCTGGGACACTCAGTTGATAATATTCGCCAAGAGGCGGAAGTTGAAGATTAAGGAGATGCCTGTCCGCTGGAAAGAGGGCGAAAAATCCTCATTGAGGTTCAGCAGGGAGATTTGGATGTTCCTTTACATGCTGAAATTCTGGTGGAAGCTTGGCAAAAGAAAGTAGTCATACCTTTATTTTAACCGGCTTTCCGCCTTCCTTCATTGACCTCTCTGCCGCTTCAAGAATCTTGACAACCTTCACGCCTTCAGCCCCGTCGCTAACAGGCTTCCTGTTTCTTTCAACGCAATCAACAAAATGCCTCAGCTGCTCTGTCAGCGGCTTTCCGCTCCCAAATTTGACGTCCCTGCTTCTTCCGCTTTTCGCGTCAACGTACCGTAGCCTTTTCTCGTAATCGTCATATGCTGCCATTATCTTTTCGCCAACAACTGCCACTTCCCTTTTTTTAATCGGGTAAAGCCAGCTTCCGAATGCTGTTGCAAATGCGCTGCCTGAAAACTTCATGTCTATCGTTACGACATCATTAATGTCTTTTTTCAGAAAGGATGCGCCGTTTGCGCTTACCTCTTCAGGGTATTTTCCGAGAAGGTATGCTGCTATTGATGCGTCGTGCGGCCCGAAGTCCCACAGTGCGCTCATGTCGCTTCTCACAGGCCCGTTTCCTGCGCCGAAAGAGCTTATGTAGCTTATTTTTCCAAAAGCTCCTGCTTCTATGTCTTTTCTTATCTGCCTTATGGCCGGGTTGAACCTGTGCAGGTGCCCAACCATGAGGATTCTGCCTTCCTTTCTTGCAATGTCAACAAGTTCCTGCGCTTCTTTCGAATTAAGGGCAAGCGGCTTTTCAGCAAGGACGTGCTTTCCAGCTTTCAGCGCGTCTTTTGCTATCCTGTAGTGCGTCGAGCCTGGCGTAACTATGGCGACAGCCTCAACCTCCCTGTCATTTAGGATGTCTTCGTATTTTGTCGTTGCCTTTGCCTTAACCTTGGCGGCGTCAGCTGCTTTTTTTAGTGTTTCTTCGCTTCTCGCGCATATCCACTTAACCTCAACGCCAATCTCTGCAAATGTCCTGATGTAATTTGTTCCCCATCTTCCTGCGCCTATCACTGCTGCTTTCATATCTGTGCCGTTCATCCTGTCAGGTATATAAACCTTGTTCAAGAGGTAAATTTTTAAAGTAAGCCAGCATTCCTGAAATAAAATGATAGACGGCGTTAAAGTAATCCCGCTCAGGCAGATTCCTGATGAGCGCGGCAAGGTAATGCATATGCTCAAAGTAACAGACCCCCATTTTGAGAAGTTCGGGGAAATCTACTTTTCAGCGGCGTGGCCTGGCGCAATAAAGGGATGGCACGTCCACAAGACGATGGCGCTTAACTACGCTGTTGTCTCAGGCAGGATAAAGCTTGTCCTTTATGACAGGCGCGACGGCTCAAAGACAAAGGGCGAGGTTCAGGAAATCTTCATGGGAGAGGACAATTACTGCCTTGTCACTGTGCCGCCTGGCGTTGTCAACGGCTTCAAGGCTTACGGCGACAGGCAGGCGATAGTTGCCAACTGCGCCACCGAGCCTCACAGCCCTGACGAGATTGTGCGCATAGACCCCTTTGACAAGGGCATTCCTTACGACTGGAGCTTAAGGCACGGATGATGAAGCTTGCAATCTTTATTCCAAGCCATAACACCGAAGCGACTGTTTCTTCTGTAATTGAAAGGATTCCCCCTTCCATTAAGAAGATGGCAAGCGAGATTTTCGTTATTGACAACGCAAGCAGCGACGGAACTGTTGCTGCAGTAAAAGATTACAAAAAAAAGAAGGGAATGAGAAATCTTAGCGTGCTTGTTAATGAGCGTAATATCGGCTACGGCGGCAGCCAGAAGCGCGCCTATTCCCGCTGCATAGAAAAGGGCTATGACGTTGTTGTGATGCTTCACAGCGACGGGCAGTACCCTCCTGAGATGATTCCTCAGCTGATAAAGCCTATAGGGGAAGGGAAGGCTGACTTGGTTTTCGGCTCAAGGATTTCAACAGCTATTAGGGGGAGAATGCCGCTGTGGCGCTACATTGGCAACCGCCTTATAACCGCTCTTCAAAACCTGATTATGGGGACGCGCTTTACTGAGTTTCACTCTGCGTTCCGCGCATATAACGTGCGCGCGCTTGAAAGGGTCCCTTTCAGAAACGGCTCAAGCAATTACCACATTGACACAGACCTTCTCGTGCTTTTCAAGGCTTTCGGCTTAAGGATTTTAGAGATTTCTATTCCAACGCATTACGGCAGGGAATCTCAGAGCCCGAGCGTTCTTCAGACGTTCCATTACGCTTTATGCGTGCTTTTGTCAGTAATCAGCTACCGGCTCCACAGCCTTGGGATACTGAGAAGCAGGCTTTTCTCGCGCAAATAATATAAAGCCGCCCTGTTTTCGCTGCAAAGATGAAATGCCACATTTGCGGCAGCGAGAGAGTGAAGCCGTTCCTTTCCCTTGGCGAGACTGCGCTTGCCAA
>CAZBPE010000006.1:383-7727 GCA_964493685.1 uncultured Methanosarcinales archaeon | reverse complement strand
GCCCGAGAGAAAGTTCCCGCTTGAAGCGGCATTCTGCGAAGTGTGCAAGCTAGTCCAGCTTACCTGCGTTGTTCCTCCTGAGCTTTTGTTCAGGCATTACCTTTATGTTACCTCAACCTCAAACACGTTCAGGATTCATTTCACAAAGTATGCGGAGGATGTTGCAAAGGAGTTCAATCTTGGCGGCAGCTCGCTTGCCGTTGACATCGGCAGCAACGACGGGCTTCTCCTGAAGGGCTTCCAGAAGTCTGGAGTTAATGTTGTTGGCGTGGAGCCTGCCGGCAACCTTGCTGAGCTTGCAAACAATGGCGGAGTTGAAACAATCAACGACTACTTCAACAACAGCGTCGTTGATGCCATACTCTCGTCAAAAGGGAAGGCAGACGTTGTTACGGCAAACAACGTGTTCGCCCATACTACGACGATTCATGGCATCGCAAAGAGCGTCAGGCGCCTTCTGAAGGATGACGGCGTTTTCATAATTGAAGCCGCTTATTTTGCCAGCATGCTTCGCGACATGACATTTGACGGAATCTACCATGAACACCTTTTCCATTACTCGCTGACGCCTCTTGACTATTTTTTCAGGAAGAGCGGCATGCAGATTTTCAAGGTTCAGGTTGTTCCTTCCCATGGCGGCTCGCTCCGCGTTTTTGTGAAGAAAGCGGAATCGCATCGCACAATAGGCGCTTCTGTTGCCACCTTGCTTCAAAAGGAGAAGGAGCTTGGAATTCACGACTTTAAAACATATGAGGGCTTCGCAAGGCGCGTTTACTCCAACAGGGAGAAGCTTGTCAGGCTGGTTAGGGAGCTGAAGGCGCAGGGCAAGTCAATTGCCGGCTACGGCGCTCCGGCAAAGGCAACAACCCTTCTCAGTTTCTGCAGCTTGGGCGCTGACGTTATTGACTACATTGTTGACGACTCGCCTCTTAAGCAGAGCCTTTACCTTCCCGGTATGCACATTCCGATTGTCAGTTCTGAAATGCTTGACAAAAAACAGCCAGATTACGTCCTTATCCTTGCGTGGAACTTTGCCGAGGAAATCCTGAAGAAGACGAAGAAATACGCTGACGCTGGCGTCAAATTCATAATTCCCGTCCCTGAGCCGGTTATTGTTTAGCCTTGTTAAATTCTTCGACAAGCGGAGAACTTATGCTGTTCGCTTCTATTGCCCATTCTATGAATCGCCTGATGCCTGTCCTCAAGTCAACCTTTGGCTCGTATCCGAGCTTTCTTATCTTTGTTATGTCCGGGCACCTTCGTTTAGGGTCCCCCAAAAAGTATGCGTCATTAGGCCCTGTTGTCTTTTCAATCTCTGCCTTGTTCCCAAAAAGCTCTGCAACTATTCTTGCGAGCTCTTCCATGCTTATCTCATTCTTGTCGTTTCCTATATTGAACGGCTCGCCGTTGTAGTTGTCTGCCAGAAGAACCCTGAAGAAGCCGTCCATTGCGTCTGTTACGTAGCAGAATGTCCTTGTGTTGATGCCCTGTCCGTATACCGGCAGCTTTTCCCCGCTGAATGCCTTTGCCACGAAGTTTGGTATCACTCTGTAATCGTCAAGCCTCATTCCAGGCCCGTAGATGTTGAACGGTCTTATCATCCTTACCGGAACGTTGTGCGTCTGGTAGTATGCTATGCACATCGTTTCCCCAAGCCTTTTTGACTCGTCGTAGTTTGACCTTGGGCCTATGCATGATACGTTGCCGTTGTATGTTTCAGGCGTCGGCACGAATCTCGGGTCAGGGTCGCCGTATACTTCGCTTGAGCTGAAGAATACCATGCTTCTGACTTTTTTTTCATTTGCCAGCTCAAGCATGTTCTTTGTTCCCAGCGTGCCGACATCAATCGTCTCTATCTTGTATTTCCTGTAGAATCTTGGCGAGGCTATGCCCGCGAGATGCACGACGTAGTCAACTTTCTCGTTTATCTGAATCGGGTTCTTTACGTCGTGCTTTATCACTTTCAGCGTAGGCCCTTCTGCCATCTTGTAGCTGACGCCTGTTATGAAGTTGTCAAGCGATATTATCCTGCACGGCTTGTCAAGCACGTTCCTGTTCAGGTAGTCTATTGTCAGGAGAAAATAGTTCCCGAGAAACCCTGCGCCCCCTGTTATAAGGAGCGTTGTGCCGCTTAGCTTTTTGGCAATAGGAGCTATTGCCTCTGCAATCGTCTTTACGTCCTCTTCAAATATTCTGCTCGCCATCATATCAGCTTGTATTTTTTTGTGTGCTTGTCAAAGTTTGCGGGGTCCCTGTCTGCTGTTGTGAGATTCAGCATGACCGAGTCCTCAAGGAACCTCATCGCGTGCGCTATCATTGGGGGAGTTATGACGAGATTGCCCGCCTCGACAACCGCTTTCTCAACTTTCGCGCTGTCTCCCTTTCGCAAATCTTTTGAGACGCTCTCAAACTTTCCGCTTATGAGGTAAACGTATTGTATCTGCTCGGGGTGGTAGTGGTTTGCCCTTATGGTTCCCTTCTTTGAGCTTATTATGGCGACGTGGTTTATTGGCTCTTCAAGAACGTTTGTTATTGCCCCCCTTTCGTCAGTAAATTCCGGCTTGATTTTCTTCACTGTTTCATTCGCCAAAATGCTTCACCCTAAATCAGAGCCAAGAGGTTCATTCTTATATTTTTCTATTGCTCTTTCGTGCAAGATAAAGCGCCAGTGCCAGCCCTGCAAGAGAAACGGGTATCAGCAGCTTCCTTAGCCGCGACTGCCTCGCTTCTATCGTTATTGTGTGCCCGCCTTCTGCCGTCTTAACTGCTATCGTGTTTATTGCCGTTTTCCAGTATTCTGTTTCCTTCCCGTCAATCTTTACAGACAAATAGGGGCTGTGGGAGTAGCTGAGCTGCAAAAACGCTTCGCTGTTTATCTCGTAGCTTATCTCAGCCTTGCCAGCGCTTGTTTTAACATCTCTTGCTTTGGCTTCAATTTCCTTTTCCGCTTCAATCTTTTTGCTGCCTCCTTCTTTCACCAGTATCCTTGCTGCAGTTCCTTTCCCGGTGTCAATCTGCATTGTTTCTATTATTTTGTCCGTTTCACTCGTATCTATCTTCCTTGCTTCAAACTGCTGCCTCATGTTCCAGCCTTCCTCTTTCTCAAGCTTCGGCTCGTAATCTATCATTGACTTTTGAGCTGATGCTATTATTGGCGAATGCTTAAGCTCAACCGCCTCAAGCCCCCTTTCAGTCCCGAGCGCCCCTCTCTTGTTTGCGAAAACCTCTTCTGGAGCCTTTCCCTTCTGCTCGTTATGTACGATTACATATTTTACTCCAAGCAGATAGAATCCCTGCAGAGTTTCATCGGAGAAATCAGCCTTTTCGCCGTAGATTTCCTGCGCCGCCTTCTGTGAGATTGCTGCGGCGTATGGAAGGCTTCTCGGCGCGCTTTCAACGAGCGTCCCGAACACTGTTTCTGCTTTGTTGTTTATGTATGCGTACGAAGGCCAGAATGTGCGCCTGTCTGTTGAGAGGTCAAGGATTCTTTCGCCGCTGTTCGCCTCTATCGTGTCATAGAACTGCTTGTTGTAGCTGAAATCAGGGTAGCCGAGCTGCAGGGTTGCAGGAACCATGTCTGCAATAATTATGGCTGCAACAACGAGCAGCAGCGTCCTGCTTTCGATTTTTGCCTTTCTTCCAACGTAAATTAATCCGTATCCTGCGCTTATTCCAAGCATGAGAATAGCAACAGGCGCGTATCTTGGGCTTTGCGCAAGCAGCAGCGTTATCGACGCTATTGTGGCTGCGGCTGCCGCGAATTTCCTTGTCCTTGCCATGTAAAAAAGCCCTGCGGCCGCCAGCGCCAGCGATGATATCCCAAGGTAATACATCTGCTTGTCTCCCCACCTGCCCGGCCAGGAGACAATTTCCTTTGCAATTCCAATGTCAGGCGCCTTCAGCTCAAATATCTCAAGAGCCTTTCCTGTTGCGCTCGCCTGCCCTTTTTCAATTAGCATTGGCAAAGCCCAGAAGGATACTATCACGAATGCGATAGCCATCGCCGCAGCTACTTCAACTGCAATCTTTCTTGCATTTTCCTTTCCTGCCTCAAGCGCCCTTATCGCAGCGTAAAGCGAGAATATTGCAACGATGAAGACTGCATCAGCTTGATGGTTCAGTATCAGCATTGAAACAGCCAAGGCAATAAGCGCTGTTGCCCTGCAGCCTCCTATCCTCCGCTCAAGCCTTAGCTCGTATGCGAGGAAAAGGAGCGGAGTCAGGAAGTAGGTGAGCGATGTTACGCTTCTTCCAACCATTATGCGCGCGATGTGCTCAAAGCTGAGCCCATAAACGAGGGCGGCAACAACAGCCATCCTGCTGTTTTTTGTTGCTGTTTTTACGAAAGCGTAAGCTGCAAGCGAAGAGCCGATGTGAAGAAAAAAGAAAAGCATCTTGTTGGCAGCGTCTATTCCAACGATGAAATTGGCAAATCCTGCCGTAAGAAGGTAAAGCCAGCCGTAGAATGCGAGCGGCGCGCTTCCCATGTACCAGTAAAACGTCCAGAACGGGTAAGAAAGCGACATCAATGATTCATTGAGGTAAATTGACAGCGCAGAGAACTGCATGGCGTCTCCAAGGACAACGCTTCCCCTTGCAAGGTAAGGCAGGGTTGCAGCTGCTACAAACACTGCAACAACAACCCATTCTTCTTTCCTTTTCTCAAGGTAGCTGTACGCGTTCGCAAAGTATCCCCTGGCGAAGCCGAAAATGATTATTATCGCGGAAAGCAACGCTATCGCGGCAGCAACCGCCGCCAGAATAGGGCTGCTGCATCCCTTTAACCCGTCGGCAATTGCGCCTGCGGATGATAACGCGGATACACCCTTGCTTTCCAGTATGCAGTTTCTCGCTGAAGGAAGCAGTGAAAGCTGTATGTATGAAAGAAGCCCTGCGAATGCGAAAACCGCTGCAAAATAGCAACCTTTAAAAAACTTCATCTTCTACTGCGGATTAAATGAAATATAAAATTCTTGTTACTGGCGGCGCGGGCTTCATAGGCTCTTTCATAGTTGATGAGCTTGTAAAGGAAGGCCATGACGTTGCCATCCTTGACAACCTTGAGCCGCAGGTTCATCAGGGCAGCGTTCCTTCCTACCTTAACAAGTCGGCAAAATTCGTCAAGGGCAGCGTTCTTGACTATGAGCTTTTCAAGAAGCAAGTTGCAGGTTCTGATGTTGTCTTCCACGAGGCAGCCATGGTTGGCGTTGGGCAGTCAATGTATCAGGTAGCAAGGTACGCCTCTGCAAACATCATTGGAACCTCTTACCTTCTTGACATTCTCGCAAACGAAAAGCACAGCGTTAAAAAAGTCATGGTTGCAGCTTCAATGAGCAGCTATGGCGAGGGCGCCTACAGCTGCAAGTCGTGCGGCATCGTCTCGCCCCTGTTGAGGAGCGAGGAGCAGATGAAGGGAAAGGTGTGGGAACTCATTTGCGAGTGCGGGGCAAGGCTTTCGCCTGTCCCTACTCCCGAATCAAAGCCTTTGCACCCCAACAGCGTCTATGCAATCACGAAAGCCAATCAGGAGCAGATGGTTCTTGCAGTGTGCAAGTCTTACGGCATCCCTGCAGTTGCGCTGCGCTACTTCAATGTCTACGGCCCGAGGCAGTCTCTTTCAAACCCTTACACGGGAGTTGCTGCAATCTTCATGAGCCGCATAAAGAACGGCAACCCCCCGATTATTTTTGAGGACGGCCTGCAAACGCGGGATTTTGTCTCTGTTCACGACATAGTTCAGGCAAACATCCTCGCCATGAAGGCAAAATCCGCTGATTACGAGGCGCTTAACGTAGGCTCAGGAACTCCGACAAGCATAAAGAACATCGCAGAAACCCTTGCAAGGCTTTACAGGAAGGACATCCGCCCTGACGTCACCAACAAGTTCAGGAAGGGCGACGTCCGCCATTGCTTTGCAGACATCTCAAAAATCAGGAAGCTCCTTGACTATTCCCCGAAAGTCTCCTTTGAGCAGGGAATGAAAGAGCTCATAGCGTGGAGTGAAACCCAGCGCTCGGTTGACAAGGTAGAGCAGGCAACTCAGGAGCTAAGGGACAAGGGGCTTATGGAGTGATTAGGCTATCTCCACAACCTTTACCTTGAAGTTCAGCTCCTTAAGCGCTTGACAAATTCTGCTCTTGTGATTCCCAAATCTTTCTTGATGATTTTATTCAACAGGCCCGGGCCAATTTCCTCGCCTGAATGGTGTGGGATTGTTGTTCTTCTGCCATCCTGATGTTTGAACACCATGTGGCTGCCCGTGGTGTGGCTATAAACGAATCCGAATTTTTCTACTATTTTGGCTAATTCTCTTCCCGTTAATTTCGGCAATTTTGCCAAGAAATCACACCTCTATCTGCTGAACTCCGACAAATTCTTCTGAGATTTCAGGTTCTTCCTCTGTTTCAAGATAAGCCTGAATTGCTTCTTTTGTTCTTTCTAAAAGCTGGTTCATGTCTTTGGCTTGGGTATGGCATCCCGGAAGCCCGATTACTTCAGAAACCAGCCACCCGTTCTCGTCCTTTTCCACGATGATTGTATACTTCTTTGCCATGTTCTTATGATGAGCATTGACGTTTATAAATGTTGTTGCCAAGCTGTTTGAATGCGTCGCGGCTCTTATGCTATTTCCACAACCTTCACCTTGAAGTTCAGCTTCTTTCCAGCGAGAGGGTGGTTCAAGTCAAGCACAACTTCATTTTCAGTTACCTCTGCAACCCTTACCGGCAGCTGGCTTCCGTTTTGCGCCTGAAGCGCGAGAAGCGTCCCTGCTTCTATTTTCTTGTCTGGCGGGAACTGTTCCTTCGGAAGCCTTTTGAGCAGTTGCGGGTTTCTGTCGCCATAAGCCTCTCCCGGCTCTATTTCCAGATTTTTCTCCTCTCCTTTCTTCATTCCGATAATGGCGTCGTCAAGCCCCTTTATTATCTGTCCTGAGCCGGCTTCGAACTCTAAGGGAGCTCCTTGCTTTTCTGAGCTGTCAAAAACTGTTCCGTCTTCAAAAGTTCCTGTGTATTCAATCTTAACCTTGCTTCCTTTTTTCACTTCAGTCATTCGCATGCCTCCTTGCGCCATGGCGTTTTCGGGTGTTTTATAATTGTTTGCACAGAAAACTTTAAAAAACGCCCTGAAATTGTGCTGTTTTATGGAGGTTAAGAGCATTCTCGGCTTGACCACGCTTGAGCCTTACGGTTTGGACATGCACAGCCACGACTCAAGCGCCTGCATGATTGAAAAGGCGAATGTTGTTGGCGCTGTTTCAGAGGAGCGCTTCACCAGGAACAAGCACCACGCGAGCTTTCCTTGGATGAGCGTCAACTACCTTTTGAGCCTCGGCTATGATTATGC
>CAZBPE010000006.1:0-373 GCA_964493685.1 uncultured Methanosarcinales archaeon | reverse complement strand
CATTGACGCTGTTGCCATTCCCTGGCCCTTAAAACAGGCTCTTCCGAAGCACATGCAGATTGCAAAGCGGTTTTACTACAGCCTTCTTCCCGGCTTTAAGGCGCGGCTCAATGTGAAAAACCCTTTCCTTCCGGTTGAGAAGAAGAAAATTATCGGGATAGGTCACCAGCGCGCACACGCCGCCTCTGCTTACAGGACGTCAGGCTTCAAGAAGGCGCTTGTCGTCTCCCTTGACTTAGGCGGCTCTGAAGAGGATATAATCAACACTGGCGGGGGCATTTTTGTCGGCGAGAACGGCGAGCTCACTAGAATAAAGCCGCTGACTGCAAGCATTGGTCTTTTTTACACTTTCGTTACAGAAGGGCTCAGCTTC
>CAZBPE010000005.1:22185-22758 GCA_964493685.1 uncultured Methanosarcinales archaeon | reverse complement strand
CTTACATACGGCGGATTCCCAACCACCACGTCAAACCCTCCGTTTTGCATTATGTCTTTAAAGCACTCTTCCCATTTGAAGGCTTTTTCGTGGGCTATCAAGTAGTCATCTATGAGGCTGTCGCCGCACTGGATGTTTTTTCCGAGTTCGGGAAGCTTCTGCCTTGCGGCAAGAGTTAGGGAGAGGCGAAGCTTTGCAATGTCAACAGCTCGCTCATCCTTATCAACGCCAAAAATGCAGTTAAGCATAAGTTTTATCTTCCTATCATAATCGAGCTCATTTACGTTCAGAATCTTTCTGGCTTCCTCTTCAAGAACCTCAAAAACCCTTATCAGAAAAGTGCCTGAGCCGCACGCCGGGTCAAGAACCCTTATTTTGAGAAGGCTGTCAAAGCTGCTAATGCCATTTTCCTTAATGTAGCTTCTAAGCGTATTGTCAACGATGTAATTCACTATATACTGCGGAGTATAGTAAACACCCTCTTTCTTTCTCTTGCTGATGCTTTCCTTTTCTCCAAGCCTTTTTTCTCCGGTAATTACGTGTCCTATAAAATTCTCGTAGGCTTTGCCAAGC
>CAZBPE010000005.1:15706-22175 GCA_964493685.1 uncultured Methanosarcinales archaeon | reverse complement strand
GTCAAAATTATAGGGAAGCTTTTTGACGGGCTTTCTTAGGTCGGCTATTACGCCTGCCAGAATGTAATCCTCAAACCGGAACCTGTCGCAATATTCTTGCTCAAAGAAGAGGTCGCTGTCATATTCGGAGCGGTATTTCTTGAACAGCTCTTTGACTTCATTAATAAGCCACCCTTCCTTCCCTGAATATTTGTCCTGCTTTTCTTCCAGCAGGCCTTTAAGCCCCTTTTCCTTAAGCTGCTTGTCTTCGCAATGGCATATGAAGATGAGACGGTCAATGAATTTTTGGATTTCTTGTTCTATGTATTGCGATTCGTTCACAAAATCGGCAAATTCGTTAAGTCTTGGGTGTTTTTTTACGCTGTTGATAATGGCGGTTCTCCATCTGCTCATGTCATCAACCAACAGCTCGCTGACGGGAACGCTTTTCTTTCCTTTAGCTGGCAAAGCCTCGCCTTTGCGGGTTATCCACTCTTCTTTCTGAAAGTTCCAGATAAAGCCGAAATCTTCGTCGCTCTCGACTGCTTTTTCAATGTCAACTGTTCTTATTTCGCATTGCAGTTCCGGAGCTTCGCTGTCCGCCCTTAAAATTATGAAATGCTTGAAATTGGTGAGAATTGCAAAATCTTTTTCCCTGTATTTGGCGTAATTCAATGCCTGCCGGTAGTCTTGATAGTTCTGCCTTATTTCGTGATTAAGCTCTTTAACTTCTATGATGAACTGGCTTATTCCGTTAAGAAAGACGACATAGTCGCTGCGCTTACCCCTCTGTGAGTACTGCGACCTGAACTCGGAAGGGTCTTCAGTGTCCCAGCCCAAGACTTTGCTGAAAAACGGGCGGACAAGGCTGTCGCAGACCTGCTGTTCATTGACTATCTCTGCTCTTTGGCCGTGATAACGCTGAATCAGCTTCTTTAGTTCTTCCTTGGCTTTTTCCTTGCTGAACATATGAAATTCCAGTCACTGCCAAATTTAAAAATGTTTATAAAAGGCAGGGATATTCTCGCGCCATGGACAGGAACCTTGCTCTCGAGTTCGTAAGGGTTACTGAAGCAGCGGCAATTGCAGCGTCTGAATGGATAGGAAAAGGCGACAAGAAGGCTGCTGACAAGGCGGCAACAGAAGCTATGCGCTCGCGCTTTAATTACGTTGACGTCAGGGGAACCGTTGTCATCGGAGAGGGCGAGCGGGACGAGGCGCCCATGCTTTACATCGGCGAAAAAGTAGGCTCCGGAAAAGGGCCTGAGATTGACATTGCAGTAGACCCGCTTGAATGCACCAATTCCGTAGCTTTCGGCTATCCAAATGCAATTTCAGTATTCGCAGCAGGGCCGAGAGGAACGCTGCTTAACGCGCCTGACGCTTACATGGACAAGATAGCAGTCGGCCCTAAAGCGAAAGGGGCTGTTCATTTGGACAATTCAGTGAAAGAAAATGTTAATGCGGTTGCAAAAGCGCTTGGAAAAAGCGCAGGCGAAGTGACTGTGATGGTTCTTGACAGGCCAAGGCACGAGCAGCTGATAAAAGAAATAAGGGAAGCAGGGGCAAGGGCAAGGCTGATAAGCGACGGAGACGTTGCAGGAGCAATAGCGCCATGCCTTCCAGAATCGGGAGTTGACATGCTGCTTGGCATAGGCGCAGCGCCAGAGGGAGTGATAGGAGCTGTTGGGGCAAAGTGCCTCGGCGGGTTCTTTCAGGGAAGGCTGAAGCCGAAAGACGATATGGAGAGGGAGCGCATCCGAAAAATGGGAAGCGAGCCTGACGAGCTATTTGAGATGGAAGAGCTTGCCGCTGGAGACGAGCTTCAGTTCGCAGCGACAGGAATACTTGACGGTCCGATGCTGAAAGGCATAACAACAAGCGCCCACGGCATAAAAACGCACTCGCTCGTAATGAGGGCAAAAACAAGGACGATAAGATACATAGAAGCGCATCACCACATAAAGTGATTGTTCTGGCTTGACCTTCTGCCGTATTCGGCACAGGCGAAACATTTAAATAATAGTGTGTATTGAGTGTGTATTATGTCAGAAGTCCAAAGAATCAACATTACGCTGCCGAGGAAGCTTGTCAGCAATTCAAGAGTCCTGATAGACGAAGGGCTTTACTCAAGCTTTTCGGAATTAGTCAGGGAGAGCATAAAGAACGAGATTCTGCTGGACAAAAGCCTTCTGGACAAAAAGACGCTGCTAAACAAGTGGTTTGCAGAAGAGGCTGGAAAAGGCTTTGACACATCAAACCTGCGGCAGGAGGAGCTGATAAAAAGGGTTCGCAGGACAAGGGACGACCTGTGGGACGAGAAGTACAGGCAATGGTTTGAGGAGTCGGCAAATTGATAATAGTCCTTGACAGCAACGAATACATAAATTTCCTGAACAAGAAACAAGCACAGCTCAGCAAAATTCTGGAAAGCGGCACGGTTCACGCAAACGAACTAATAGTAAAGGAAGTGCTGAGGAACGTGGCAGAAGAACTGAAAAAAGAGTTTTACGCGCTTCTTATGAAAGACAGCGTAACACTGCACAGCGAAAATCCACCAATGCAGCTTCTTCTGAAATACAAAAAACAGGGCCTGAAGAAGGGGGATATCGTGATAGCTGCCTTCTGCGAAAGCATAGGGGCGGATTATCTGGTATCCGAAAACAGACATTTCCTAAAGGAAAGAAAATTTTCTGAATTCAGGGTTGCCAGCCTGAAGGACTTTCTGAGACAATAATTATTCCTCAGACTTAACCTTCTGCCACACCTTAACAAAGAAAGAATAATTGTCCGAGATTTTCCTGACAGCATCTTCCCTGCTGATTTTTCCAGCAGCGTATTCTGACAAAGCGTCCTTGAACACAGTTCTTCCAACAGCAAAGCCTATCGCGTTGTCAACCCTTGCGCCCATCCTCAGCCAGTGCTCAGCCTTCTCCGCAGACTCCCCTCTGCCGAGAATTATGATGCCTGCATCGGGATTGCCTTCCTTCACCTGGTCGCCGACCATCTGCATCTTCTCGGTTGAATCGAGACCTTCAAGCTTCCAAACATCAGGATTTACTCCAGAATCCTGAAGCTCCTTTATCGCTGCAACCATCAGCGACGGGCGGATTTCCTGCTCGTATCTGTCATTGTCGCCGCCAGCCTGCTCCATCTGCTCAGCGGTTGCCGGAACAAGAAGCTCAAAAAGGAACCTGTTATCCCTATCTGAAAGATACTCGCCAAGCTCAGCAAGACGCGCTGCCTGCCTTGCGTTCATGTCAGCGTCGCCCTCTATGTTGTACCTGACCAGCACCTTAACATAAGTCGTATCAAGCTCTTCAACCTTCTCCTTCCAGTTTGTAAACTCAAAATCAAACTCATCCTGCCCTGACTTCTCAAAAGGCGTTGCGGTGATGAAGCCGAGCCGCTTTGCCTCTGCCAGGATTACAGCGCCGAGCCACTCGTCAACAAGAACGCCTGCCTTGTCCTTCGGAACGCCCTCTGCCACTGATTTCCTGAAAGCGTCAAAAATGATTTTCTTATATTCGCGAGCCTTGGCAATGTCAGCCTCGGTAGGAGTGGAAGACGCCCCGATAATCTTCATAAAGCTGCCGCGGTGGTCAAAAGGAAGAATGAAAAGCTCAGTCATGATTTAAGGATAGATTTGAAATTTAAAAAGTTTTTTAAAAAGAAGGGAAGACAGCCAAGAAAGTTCAGGGGAGCGTTATAAAACGTTTTTTAACAGCGATAAAAGAACATTAATAGCATTTATAAATAAAACACTATAGGTGGTTTGCATGGGAAAGTTTTTGATTGAGCATGACAGGCCAAACTGCATAGGATGCGGCGCATGCGCTGCGGTTGCCCCTGAATTCTGGGAAATGAACGACGACGGGAAGTCAGACGTAAAAGGCGGGAAACAAAGGAAAGACGGCTGGCAGGAGCGCGAGATAGAAGCAAAAGATTTTGAGAAGAACAAGCAGGCTGCTGAAACCTGCCCTGTCAACGTCATACACATAAAAGACAAGGAAAAGAACGAGAAGATAATTTGAGAAAATGGGATTACGCTTCGGGACAGCAGGAATACCTCTTTGCGCAAAAGGCTTCACGACAGTTGACGGAATTAAAGCCGTGAAGAAGCTCAGGCTTGGCGCGATGGAGCTTGAGTTTGTGCACAGCGTCAACATATCAGAAGAAAATGCGCCGAAAGTAAAAGCGGCTGCTGAGGAAAATGACGTTGCCCTGACGTGCCACGGGCAGTATTACATCAACATGAACGCCGAAGAAAAGGCGAAGCTTGAGGCGAGCAAGAAAAGGCTGCTTAACGCTGCGCGAATAGCAAGCAGGTGCGGCGCAGCAAGCGTTGCGTTCCATCCCGGCTTTTACATGAAAGCGACAAAGGAAGAGGCATACAAGAAAGTCAAGGACGCAATTGCGGAAGTTGCCCAGAAGCTAAGGCAAAGCGGCGACAGGATATGGATAAGCCCGGAAACAACAGGAAAGCACTCGCAATTCGGGAATCTTGGCGAAGTTCTGAGGCTCTCGCAGGAACTTGAGCAGGTGCAGCCATGCATAGACTACGCCCATCTAAGGGCAAGGGACGGAACGAACAGCGCCAAGGAATTTGCTCGGGTGCTTGAAGAAACCGAGAAGGCGCTTGGAAAGGAAGCGCTGAAAAGGATGCACATACAGTTTTCAGGAGTAAACTTCAGCGAAAAAGGCGAGCTGAACCACCTCCCGCTTAAGGACTGCGACATAAATTATGACGAAATCGCTAAAACATGGAGAGACTTCAAGATTGGGGGGATTGCAATAAGCGAAAGCCCAAACATTGAAAAAGACGCGCTGATGATGAAGAAGGCTTACAATGGCTGACTTCACATGGAAAATAGGAGGGCCTGCAGGATTCGGAATAATGACGACAGGGCTCATCTTCTCAAAGGCTTTCTCAAGGGGCGGCTACAATGTTTTTGATTATGCTGAATTTCCATCCCTTATAAGGGGCGGGCACAACACGCACCAGAGCAGGGTAAGCAGCGATGAAATTCATTCGCAGAGCAAGCCCGTGCACATTCTTGTTGCGCTTAACAGGGAAACAATAGAAGGGAATGCAGGAAAGCTTTCAGAAAATGGAATAATAATCTACGACGGCGAAAAAATAAAAGATGCTGTTAAAGGAAACGCTATGCAGGTGCCTCTTGCAAGGCTTGCAAAGGAAAGCGGCGGGACAGAATTGATGGCGAACAATGTTGCGCTCGGCGCTTCCGTTGCACTTCTGGATTACGATGCCGGGACGCTTTACGGCGTGATAAGGGATGTGTTCCGGGAAAAGGGAGATGGCGTTATTAATGCGAACATAAATGCGGCAAAGGCAGGATACGATTATGTCAAAGCCAGCTTCAATAAAACTTTCGCCATAACTGCAAAAAAAATCAGCGATTCGGGAAAGTATCTCCTGAGCGGAAATGAGGCAATAGGAGCAGGCGCAATAGCCGCTGGCTGCAGGTTCTACTCAGGCTACCCGATGACGCCAACAGCACAAATACTAAGCTACATGGCGCAGCACCAGAAAGACTTTGGAGTTGTTGCAAAGCAGGCGGAAGACGAAATAGCGGCTGTGAACAATGCAATAGGCGCCGGGTTTGCCGGCGCAAGGGCAATGACAGCAACGGCAGGAGGAGGATTTGCGCTCATGGCAGAAGGATACGGGCTGGCGGCAATGACGGAAACTCCAGTAGTTATTGTCGTCGGGCAGAGGCCTGGCCCTGCAACAGGAATGCCAACATGGAGCAGCCAGGCGGACTTAAGGTTTGTGATGCACGCGCACCAAGACGATTTTCCGAGAATAGTGATTGCGCCAGGCGACGCTGAAGAGGCTTTCCGGATGGCAGGAGAAGCCCACAACATAGCAGACAAATACCAGACGCCGGTTATCATACTCGTTGACAAGTATCTTTGCGAGAGCCGCAAGACTGCGGAGAAGCTTGAATGCACTAAAATAGACAGGGGCGAACTTCTCGCAGAGTTCAAAGGCGAATACGAGAGATACAAGATAACAAAGACAGGAATATCGCCGCGCCTTCTGCCGGGAGCCAAAGGCGCCGTGGTGATTGCAAACAGCGACGAGCACAACGAGAAAGGGCAGTCAACAGAAGATTCTGCCATGAGAAGAAAGATGATGGAAAAGAGGATGAAGAAGATTGAGCTTTTCGCAAAGGAGATGCCGCAGCCAAAGGTTTATGGCGCTGCTGATGCAGAAATAACGCTGGTGTGCTTCGGCTCCGTGAAGGGGCCTGCGCTGGAGGCAATAAAAGAACTGAAAAAAAGCGGAGTGAACGCAAACATTATACATATAGCTTACATTTCCCCATTCCCGGAAAAGGAAATGAAAAAGCTCATTAAAGGGGCGAAGAAGCTGCTTGCGGTTGAGAACAACTACACAGGGCAGCTTGCAGGGCTCATAAGGGAAAAAACGGGAAAGAACATCACAAAAAAGCTGCTTAAATAC
>CAZBPE010000005.1:0-15650 GCA_964493685.1 uncultured Methanosarcinales archaeon | reverse complement strand
GGAAGGCCATTCTACCCTGAAGAAATAGCGGAAAATGCCATGAGGATGCTGAGAAGATGAAGCCTGAAGACTACGACTCAAACGAGAAGCCGACATGGTGCGCATCGTGCGGCAATTTCGGATTATGGCTGGCAGTGAAAAAAGCGCTGAGCAGCCTCAACCTCAGGCCGGATGAAGCAATCATATTCTACGGAATAGGATGCCACGGCAACACATTGAATTTCACAAACGTCAACAGCTTCAAGGCGCTGCACGGAAGGCCCATTCCCGCGGCAGAAGGGGCAAAGATGGCAAACGACAAGCTGCCGATAATAGTGCTTGGAGGAGACGGCGACACATACGGCGAGGGAATGAACCACTTCATATCAGCAGCGAGAAGCAACCATGACATCACAGTCGTTGTTCACGACAACCAGATTTACGGCTTGACAACAGGGCAGGCTTCGCCAACAACGCTAAAGGGCGAAAAGACAAAAACAACGCCGGAAGGAAAGCTGGAAGAGCCTGTTAACCCAATAACAACAGCAATAGCAGCAGGAGCAACATTCGTGGCAAGGGGATTCGCAGGAGATGTTGAATTCACTGCAGAGCTGATAAAAAAGGCAGTGGAACACAAAGGATTTGCACTTGTTGACATCTTACAGCCGTGCGTAACATTCAACAGCCTTAACACGTTCAAGTGGTTCAGGGAAAGGCTATACAAGCTGGAGAGCCATGACACAGGAAACAAGATTGAAGCGATGAAGAAAGCTCTTGAAACGGAAAAGCTACTAGTGGGAATATTCTACAGGGAAGAAAAGCCAACCTACGAGGAACAAACGCCGGCAATAAAGGAAACGCCGCTGGTGGAGCAGAAGCTGGAAGTTGACAAGGAAAGGCTGCTTGGAGAGTTCCTGTGAAAAAATAAGTTTATATAAATTTTATAATTGCTCTGATTTATGTTTCTTAAGGTATCGGTTGGCTAACAATTTACCAATCCTATATTTTTAACAACCAAAATGCTTAAATAGCTGCTGGGCTAACGGAACACAAGATATTGGGTTCTGAGGAGAGAGAAACCACAACAGGTTGTATTGACTAAATGGTGAAGAAAATGGCGGAAAAGCTTGATAGTGTCATCTCTAAAGTAATAAAAAGGGATGGCGCCGTAGTTGAGTTCGACCAGGAAAAGGTAACAAGCGCCATATTCAAGGCAGCGGACGCAGTTGGCGGAAACGACAGGAAGACTGCAGAGAAGCTGTCAAGGATGGTTGTCTCAATTCTTGAAAAGCGCTTCACAGAGAAAATGCCAAACGTTGAAGACGTCCAGAACATTGTTGAAGAAGTTCTCATAAAGGAAGGGCATGCGAAAACAGCCAAGGCATACATTCTTTACAGGGCAAAGCGCGCTGAGCTAAGGGCAGCAGCCGCGGAAGCTGCAAAAGGAAGCGACGGCGAGATGGCTGCGCTGCTCCACATGTTCGCGCACAAGAGCAAGCTTGCATCCCTCATAGGCTATGACAGGCTTGAGGCTTACAAGAACCTGCTGTTCCACCTAAAAACGCTTCAGAAGTCAGGAAAGCTTCCAGTGAACAAAGACTACCTGAACGGGAGCGAGCTGGCAACGAACATTTACGAGAAAAAATACTACTTAAAGGACCTGCCAGGCAGCCTGATAGAGAAAAAGCCGGAAGATGTTTTTGCAAGGCTGGCCGCATTCATGGCAGCTGTCGAGCCGACTGAGGAAAAGCAGCAGGAGTGGGCAGAAAGATTCTACCTGAGCCTTTACAACGGGAACTTCCTCCCGGGAGGAAGGGTGATTGCAGGCGCAGGAGACTTATACAGGCTGAAAACGCTGGCAAACTGCTTCGTTACGCTGATAGAAGATGACAACATCGAATCAATTTACAAGGCAGCCTATGAATGCGCGCGCACCTACTCATACGGCGGCGGCATCGGGACAGACATCTCAGTTTTAAGGCCAAAGGACGCCATAGTGCACAACGCAGCAGACTGCTCAACAGGCAGCGTGTCATTCATGGAAATATTCTCGCTCACAACAGGGCTCATAGGGCAGTCCGGAAGGAGAGGCGCGCTCATGCTTACAATTGACGTGAAGCATCCTGACAGCCAGACATTCATAAACGTAAAGAAGATTCCAAACTGGGTTACAAGCCAGGTGGCCCAGCAGTGCGAATGGACAGGCAGCTTCACAAAAGAGCAGCTAAAAATAATTGAGCAGCAGGTGATGGAGAACACGCAAGTGAGGTTCGCCAACATCAGCCTTAAAGTTTCTGACGAGTTCATGCAGGCAGTCGAGGAGCAAAACAAATACCAGAACAGGATACTTGTTTACGAGATGGACAAGGAAGTATCCAGCCTGGGAGTTCCACAGGGAGGCTCAATCAACTATTCCTACGCGATACCATCAAAGCCGATTGAAAAATACAAACTCCTGAAGGTTTTTGAAACGACAGGCGAGCTCAACCAGTTCCTTGAGAAGAACGAAGCCAGAAAGGTAACAGAAGAGCAGCTTTCAGACGCGGCTGCAAGGGACATGTTCGGCGACCTGATAGCAAAGACGCAGTCAGGAAACTACGACTTTGCAATAAAAAGAGCCGGAGACTTCATGCTATACTTCAACTACAAGCAGACAGGCGAGATAAAGCGGCTCATCAAGGCAAGGGAGATATGGAACTTGTTCGTCGAAGGCAACTACAAGACAGCAGAGCCCGGGCTAATATTCTGGAGCACCATGACAAAATATTCCCCATCAAACTACGTAGGCAGGCCGATAGTAAGCACGAATCCGTGCGTTTCTTCAGACACAAGAATAGAAACTGACAAAGGCTTAATGACGATAAAGGAACTTTCAGAAAAATATGGCAAAGGGGGAGTGAACATAGCTGTTGATGCCAGAATGCTGCCGAGCAATAATTTAATGTTGTGCGGAAAGCTATTCCTTCCTGTAACGGCTGCAATGAAAACAGGCAAAAAACACACAATAAAGATAAAAACAAAAAAGGGATTAGAATTGGTATGCACACCAGACCACAAAGTAATGACAAATTACGGGTGGGTTGAAGCTTCTGAACTTACAAAAAATCACAAAGTTTTCGTTAATGCCGACAGTGAAGAGGCGCTTCTTGACAATATTGAAGCCATCGCAAATAATAATGGCTTAAAAGAAGTTTATGACCTGCAAGAACCCTTAACACACTCTTTCATAGCCAACGGCTTTGTCGTGCACAACTGCGGCGAAGTGCCTCTTGAAGACGGCGGGGCGTGCAATCTTGCATCGCTCAACCTGTCAAGATTCGTGACAAACGGCTACACCAAGAATGCAGCGATTGACTGGAAAGGCCTGAACGATGCTGTGTCGCTTGTCATAAGGTTCCTTGATAACGTCGTGATATGGAACGAGCTCCTCAACCCTCTTGAAAAGCAGCGCAAGGCAGCGCTGGAGTCAAGAAGAGTCGGGCTCGGAGTGATGGGCATAGCCGACATGCTAAACCAGCTGGGTCTCGGCTACGACAGCGAAGAGGCGCTGAAAATAGCAGAGGATGCTGCGAGGACGCTTGCCAACACTGCATATGCCGCTTCAACAGAGCTCGCAGAGGAAAAAGGGCAGTCGAGCATATTCGAATACGAGGCATACAGCAAGGGGGCTTTCTTCAGGGAAGCGCTTGATGCCGAAACAAAGGCCCTGATAAGAAGCAAGGGGCTTAGAAACATAGCGCTCCTTTCAATCGCGCCAACAGGGACAATCTCAAGCATAGCGCTCGGATACAACATAGGCGAGAAGAACTTCATCGGAGTAAGCGGAGGGATAGAGCCTATATTCGCGCTTTTTTACACAAGGCGCTCCGAGTCATTTGACAACAAGAGATTCATCGTATTCCACTCAACAGTTGACGCGTTTCTTCAGGAAACCGGGCTTGATGAAAAGGCGAAGAACTGCACAACCGCGGAAGAGCTAAAGGAAATACTTCCAAAGCACTTCTTCAGGACAGCGCACTACATAGACTCTGAAAAAAGGGTAAAGGTTCAGGGAACCTGGCAAAAATACATTGATCACAGCATCTCGTCAACAATAAACCTCCCTGAAGACGTTAACCCTGAGGTAATATCAAACATATACCTCGACGCTTGGAGATACGGGCTAAAGGGAATAACAATCTACAGGGCAGGCTCCCGCTACCCCATCCTAAGCTCTGAAATGGAAAAGACGGAATTCCAGCAATACAAGGACAAGATGTTCGAAACAGAGGTTGACGGCAAGAAGGCTGCTGTCAAAGGGGGGGATGTCATAACGCTACCCGATGGAAAGCTCACAACAGTATACCATGCAATGAAGGAAAAGAAGATACTAGTTAAGAGCGAAAAGCCGGCAACAGCGATTGCAGAATAAAGAGGTTCAACAAAAAATGAACGCAAACGACGAATTCGCGGCAGAAGGGGCAAATCTCGTCCGGTGCCCCTCATGCAGCCATAAAACGCTGAAGATAGACAATGGATGCCACTCCTGCCTTAACGAGGAATGCGGCTTCAGCAAATGCGACATGTGACTGAAAGATAAAAATCCCAAACCACCGCAAGCAGCGGGGCATCATAACAAATGAAGTGCGCATACTGCGAATCAAAGGAAACAAAGGTTGTTGACAAGCGAGAGCCGCTTGACGCCTCGGTGACCAGAAGAAGAAGGGAATGCCTTAGGTGCAGGAAGCGATTCACAACATACGAAAGGCTTGAGGAGTTTGAGCTCAAAGTAGTTAAGAAAGACGGCAGAAGGGAGAAGTTCAATAGGGAGAAGCTGAAGACAGGCATAATGAAATCGTGCGAAAAGCGCCCGATATCGGTTGAGCAGATTGACGCTGTTGTTGATGAGATAGAATCTGCGCTGAGAAGGCTTGACGGCCAGGAAGTGAAAAGCAAACACATAGGCGAGCTCGTCATGAAGAAGCTGAAGAAGCTCGACAAGATAGCATACATAAGGTTCGCGGCAGTTTACAGGGAAATAGGCGACATAGAAGGATTTGAAAAGGAGATAAAGAAGCTCGTGAGGAGGTAATCTTCTGATGAAAGTCAAAATAAAAAGGCTTGACAAGTCTATCCCGCTTCCAGTCTACCAGACTAAAGGCAGCGTCGGTTTTGACATTTCTGCAAGGGAAGACACTGTTGTTCCGCCAAGGAGCGTTGCTCTCGTGCCGGGCAACATAATAGTTGAAACGCCTCCTGGCTACATGCTTCTCGTTGCGCTGAGGAGCTCGACGCCCCGCAAAAAAGGGCTGCACAAGCCGCACGGAATCGGAGTAATTGACAATGACTACTGCGGCGAGCGGGATGAGATAAAGGTGCAGGTTTTTAACAGCACAGACAAGGATGTTGTCGTTGAAAGGGGCGAGAGGGTTGCGCAGGGAATATTCGTCAGGATAGGCAAGTTCGAATGGGAAGAAACTGACTCCATGGGCAAGTCTCGCGGCGGTTTCGGAAGCACCGGCTAAGGCTGCGTTCTCTTAATAGATAAGTTATCAAAGTCTTTGTCATAAGAAATGATTTCTGAACAATTATGCAGCATTGCTGAAACATAATGAAGCGAATCAGCAGCGTCAAGGCTGTTTTTTCCGTATAATTTCAGTTCATAAGACAGCAGGGCCTTGTCAACAGGAACAATCACGGAACCGATTCTGAATAAGGAAAGGATGGAATCTGCCGCATGCTCCCTGCTGCCCTTAATCCTAGAAATTGCCCTTTGCGCTTCAATTAAGCACAATGCATCTGTAACAAAACCGCCAAAAAGAACCTTCCTGCAGTTTTCTTTATCCGGATTGTCAACGAATGCCTTTGCAATGACGTTTGCATCTACAAAAGGCTTCATCAGTCATCAAACTCGTCGGTCATCTCAACTATTTCTTCAGTGGTATAGTTTCGGGATTGCTTTAACTTATCAGACCTTTTGAACATTTCTTCCAGTGTTGGGAATTTGTCTTCCTCCAATAGCCGTTTTATTACGGTATCAAAGCTTTCCCGAGGGTGCAGTTTTTTCCCCTCTAACCGCTTCCTCGTTCCTTCATACAGCTGTATGGTTGTAATGCCCATCTTCTTAGCCATAGACGTCTATAGATATCTATGGTATATAAAACTTTCTAAATAATCAAGTCGAGAGTCTGCGGGTCGCTGAGAAACGCCTCGCGCTTAAGGTCGTCAATTATGAAGTATGTTTCCTGCTTCTTTGTCCGGAATTTTTCCTGAAGCAGCTCGAGGAATTCTTCAAGCTCGCGCATATTCCTGAAAACGCAGTCAATCATGAAATCATAGCCGTTGTTAATCTTGTAAACAGAATTAACATTCTGGTGCTTGACGAGAAAGCTGAGAAGCTCTGGCTTGCCCGACATGCCAGCCTGAATGACAACCTTTGCCCTTGTGTTGAAGCCGAGCTTGGTGAAGTCGACAAGGCACGTATGCTTGGTTATCACGCCGCCCTCGCTGCGCCTTATCTTTTCATATATTGTAGACACCGGAATCCGGCTTTTCTTGGATATGGCAGTCAGTGTTTCCCTGCAGTTGTTTCTCAAATGGCTTATAACAACCAAGTCCTTTTTCGAAATCACCCTCGTCACCTCCTGAAAATATCCTGTGTTTTCTGAAAAATATACGGTATGTTAAAGATATATAACTTTTCCTTAAGACTTATATATTTACTTATAATTATATAAGATAGAAAGATTTATATATTTGGATGAATCACTCACCTATTATGAAAAGGAAGGTAATACAACTCGCCCACAAGACGCTGGTGGTTTCGCTGCCGAGCAAGTGGGTGAAAAAATATAACGTGCTAAAGGGCGCTGAGCTTGAAGCGGAGGAAAGGGGGCGGCAGATGGTTTTCTCCACGGGCAGGCTTTCTGAATCAGAAAAAGCTAATGTTGACTTCTCGGAGCTGAACGGCGAAGTGATAAGAAGGTGGGCGCTTGCAAGCCTGCACAAAAGCGGCTATGATGAGATAGAGATAACATACAAAGACACGTCAGTGCTTGGCATAATACAGGATACCATAAAGGATCTGCTGATAGGGTTTGCAATGGTTGAGCAGGGAAAGAACAGGTGCGTCATAAGGGTTGTTGCGGAGGAGCAGGAGAAGGAATTCAACGCAGTCCTGAGACGGGCGTTTCTCGTCGTAAAAAACATGGGCGAAGGGCTTTACGATTACGCAAAGGACGGCAAGCTTGAAAGGCTCAAAGAGCTCCTTGTGCTTGAAAAGACAAACAACCAGCTCACTAACTTCTGTGAAAGGATACTGAACAAGAAAGGCTATGAGGACTACAAGAGGACTTGCTTTGCATACGTTGTAGTTTGGAACCTTGAAAAGGTATGCGACAGCTACAGGGAAATATGCGAGTTCCTCTCGGCAAATCCCAAGGCGAAGGTAAGAATCCCTGTGGTTGAGATGATAAAATCAGCAAATGACTATTTCAGCAGCTATTACGAGCTTTTCTACAATTTTGAAATCAACCAGCTCACTAAGCTAAACAGGGAAAGAAACGCCTTCAGGAAAAAGGCTTCTGAAATGCTTAGGAACAGCAAGGGCGCTGACACTGCAGTCCTCTGCTCCCTAAACGGTTTTGTAGAGAAGGTTTCAGACTTTTCAGCGTCATTCATAGCGCTGAAAATGCGCGACTAAGCCTTCTTGAACTCAGCGGCTGTGTCGAGCAGGTCAACGTGCCCGAGGAATGTCGCCCTGCAGCAGTATCTCTCAAGACCCAAGTCGTCAAGAACCTTCTTTCTGCTCTCACCCTTTGCGACCCTCTCTTTGAACTGCTCCCACAGATGGGCTATCGGCTTCGCACAACTCCAGCACCTTACAGGAATTATCATAGTTCATTCACCATTTTATCGGTAAGACTTCTGCCTCTTGCTTCTTGCCTTTCCGTGAGTGTTCGGCTTCCTAGCCTCCCTCCGCCTAACATCGGCAACAAGGAGGTGCCTGTCATAATCAAGGAAAATCTTTTCAAGCTTCTTGTCCTTCGTGAATCGCACAAGCGCCCTGGCTATTGAAAGGCGGGAAGCCTCTGCCTGGCTCATCAAGCCTCCGCCGCTCACATTCACGTCAATATCAAAATTGCCAGCACAGCCTGAAGCAAGCAATATTGGCTCCTGAAGCTTAAGCCTTGCCATTTCAGGCTGGTAGAACTCAAGGAGCCTTCCGTTAATCCTGACTACTCCGCTGCCCTGCTTTATTACTGCCTTGGCAACAGCTCTCTTCCTCTTTCCGGTAACGTCAAGATGCTTCATCTGGTATCACCAAGGTGCATGCAAAGCTCACCTACAGTAAGATTCGCCTTTCTCGGCTTAATCGATTTCATTCCTTTCAATACAACGCCCTTTTCCGAAACGCCTGAAGGAACGCCGATATAACACTTAACCCTTGAAAGCGCCTCCCTGCCGCGAATCTGACGCCTAGGAAGCATCCCGCGAATTGCCCTGCGCACGAACATGTCAGGCCTTCTATGGACAAAAGGACCCTGCTGGGGCTGACCTATCTCAAGCAGCGCCATATAACCCTCAATGACTGACTTCTTGTTGCCTGTTATGACTGCCTTCTCGCAGTTGACTACCGTTATTTCCTCGCCAAGCAAAGCCTGCTTTGCAGCAGCTGCCGCGAGCCTTCCCAAAATTGCATTCTCAGCATCAAGCATCATTTTAACCAATTATCCTTACCCGCTTTCCCTTTATTTCGGCATTTACCAGCTCTGAAATAAGCATTGCCCTTGATTTTGACTTCTGAATCTTGTCAAGAGCCTGCTCTGAAAACTTCCAAGCAGCTATTGTTACCGCGTGGTCAAGCTCTCCTGAGGCAAGAACTTTTCCGGGAACAACAACAGTCTCGCCGTCCTTTGTGTAGCGGTTAATCCTTGAAAGGTTGACAACGCGCCTCTGCCTTGTTGACCTCCCCAGGTCTTTCTCAAGCCTGAGAAGCAAAGGGGAGTTGTCACTATGCCCACGGGCGTTAAGCTCAACCAAAAGCCCGTTCAACTGCTCATTAGTCGGTCCGGTTTTCATTTTATCCTAACTGCGGAGTTTGAACGTAGCCAAACCCCTGCAAAATTTCCGCCAAGCCGGATTGCTTTCCTGCTTCAAGATTTGCCGAAACCCTAATTTCGCGAGTGTAATCAACTCCATAGCATCTTGTGACGGGCGTGATAACTACGTAAATATCGAAGTCTGGTGTTACCCCTGATACAGCTGAGAATGCCTTGAGCGCAGTTGACAATCCCTTTTTCTTCTCAGCAATTAGGTTTATTATGTCAAAGTCAGAGAGGTTCTCGTTGTCATAAACTGGCTCCACTCCAAAAACAACACACGGTTTTTCCATTTTTTCATCAACTCATTTTTCTAAATGCGGGGGACGTGATTCGAACACGCGCACCCACTAAGGGACTACCCTTCTGACGACGTCCTCAAGGTAGCGCATTTGACCAGGCTCTGCCACCCCCGCAACTGTTTCGGATGATTGTGAATTTTTATGAGGGCAGGGCAGCCTTACTTTAGCAGCTTTTCGAACTCCTGCAGCTGAGACTCTATGGAACCTGCCGCAACTTCCAGTATTTCGCCGCAGCTCAACTGGCCGAACGATTCCAAAAAAAACACGAAATCGTCAGTTTCTTCTATGCTTGCGTCTCCGTTTGAAACTTCCTCAACAACGCCGGCCAAGTCATACTTGAGTAGCAGCCTTTCATTCGCGATAAGCTTGCCGTGCCGCACCTCGAAAACGCCAGGAGGACAAGCCTTGACGACATCGTCAGGGTTCTTCACGTTCCCTGCCTTGAAAACAGGCTTCTTCCTGTAGTAAATGTGGCCCGGAGCCCATTTTGAGTGAACTGAGCCAGTGCCGAGAACTGCAGTAGCCTCGAGCTCAAGCTTCTGGCTCTTCAACAGCTTAACTATGATAATCCCGGGGAAAACCGGCTTCACCTTTGGGTCTTTAGATTTAAGGTCAGATGCGTAAACAACAGCAGGGCCCTCAGCCTTAAGCACAAGCTTAACAGAGCAGCTTGCGCAGCCCTCGCCCTTGCACTTGCATTCTGAAGGAATGTTATAGCCTTTAAGGTCTGTCGTTAACGGAACAAGCCCAAGGCGGTGCGCTATCATCTCATCGTAAAGGACTGAGCTGTTCTTCCTGAATTCAACATCCTCGATTGCCATTGTTGGAACAGACTCCAAAACAGACCTTCTGATTGCATTCGCAAACGCAGCATTGGCTCCCTTCAAAACAAAGGATGCCTTGTTTTTCTTTTCATCAGATTCCAAAACTTCAACAGACATCATACCCGCCTGCCTCGCTTTCCGCCCTTCTTGCGACAGCTGTCATGCGGTATAGGCGTAACATCTTCTATCGTCCCAATCTTCAGCCCCATCCTTGACAATGCGCGGACAGCAGCCTGAGCTCCCGGACCAGGGTTGTTAGGGCCATTATGCCCGCCTGGCGCCTTTATCTTGACATAAAGCCCTGTTATCTTCTTCTCAATCGCGCCTTCTGCAGCCCTCTTGGCAGCGCTCATTGCCGCTGTCGGAGAGCCTTCCATTCGGTCAGACTTGACAACCATGCCGCCTGTTGCTTTTGAGATTGTCTCCTTTCCGGTAATGTCCGTAATATGGATTATCGTGTTGTTGTAAGATGAATAAATATGCGCAATCCCCCACCGGTCTTCACTCTTTTGCATCTGGAACCCCCTTAACAGCAGCCTTAACAACCCTCTCCGGATGCTCCGGATTGGCAAGGGACGAAGTCTCTACAAAATCAACTTTGCCCTCAATCATGGCAGGAACAAGAAAAGACGGCGAAGTTACTACCTTGTCGCCTATTCTAATCTGCCTGTGAACAATGAACTGCCGGGACTGCCTTACCGAGCGGGCGAGGTTTCTCTTGAAAACAACCGTCTGAAGCCTCCTCGCAAGGAAATCCTTCAGCCGAGAACCTCATCAAGAGACGCTTCGCGGCTTATAACGCCCAAAGAGCTAAGCTTGCTTATCATCTGCCTTTTTTCTATATCAGCCTGCGCGCCCCTTAATGCAATAAGCCGCTTTGCCTGCCCTGCGAATTTCCTGAGCATAGACGCAACTCTCCAGATTTCCATCTTATTCTTAAGCCCGAATTCCTTAATCAAAGGAGCCTCGTAATCCAAGCGCTCCTTGCTCCAGCGCTTAAACGGCCTTGAATACTTTTTCTTAGGCTGCCGAGGACTTCCCATTCAAATCACTTCTTCCCCTTTTCTTTTGAACCCTTGCCTTCCTTTTCATCCTTTGCAGGGGCGGCGGCAGCTTTTGACTTGATAACGCCAAGAACCTTTCCTTTGTTCTTCCTGAAATTTGAACGCGTCCTCTGGCCCCTGACTGGGGCGCCAGCCATGTGCCTTATGCCCTTGTAAGAGCGGATGCGCTGCATCTGCCTTATGTCATTATCCTGAGCAAAAGTCAAATCAGTTGAAACGAGATGCGTTGAAGCATTGCTCTCAATATCCCTGCGCCTGTTAAGCATCCACGCAGGAAGCTTAAGGCTGGCGTTCTTTAGCGAATCCTCAATCTTTGCTATATCTGAATCAGAAAGGTTTCCTGTCCTTGCGTTCTTGTCAATTCCTGAAAGCGAACACAACGCGTTGGCAAATGAAAAGCCGATGCCCCTGATTTTTCTCATACTGTCAACTATCTTCCTCTTGCCTTCGAGGTCGGTGTTGCTTATGCGCACAATATACCTGAAATTCTCGTCCTGCTTTTCCATTTTTGATATAACCCGAGAAAAGATAGTTAGAACGCTTTTAGCTGCCCTAAAATGTCAGAAATGCAAGCATTTCTGAGCATGCTCAGAAACCTTCGGTTTCTGACAGCGCCATACTGACTCGGGCTTTATAGAGGAGAATTTCAGGGTTGTTTATAAATGTTACTTTTTCAGGCTAAGAATAGCAGCAGCAAGGTCGCCGTTAGCATTCTGTATCGCATCCCTGGCTTCCTCTTCTGAAACGCCTGCCTGCTCGGAAACCGTCTTGACATCATCCTCAGAAATCTCAACTGAAGCTTGGAGCTCCTCAACATCACCCGTTATCTGAAAGCTCTCCTGCCCCATCATATTAACCCTTAAAACCCTTGGGTTGGAAATAATGATGTCTTTCCCCTCAGACTTGATTATGACTTCAGAAGCCGGAATGTCCTGCTGCCTGACGCCAAGCTTCTTCATAGCCTGCTCCATCGCCCTCGGATTCATGCCAGGGAACATTACACCCGCCTGAAAAAGTGAAGAAACATCTCAATGACAACAATTGCTGCAGCAAAGATTATGACATGGCTCGGCTTGAGCTGAATCTTGCTCTTATACTCGTCAAAATATCTTACAAGCCCGCCCTGCGAAGAGGGCATTGGAATTCTCTGTTCAGCCATGCCCGCGAGAAAGAAGGGAAGGTATTAAAATGTTTGCTTTGCGCGATGACTTTATTAAAAATTCCACTAGACTTTTTGAAGAATTTTCGGAAAATGCATGACGACAAATAAACCACTGGACACTGGACATACGCGGATAGGGTATTTAAACTACTCTTTCTAAACGCTCGGAGGACAGCGCAGAGCTGCTAAACATCAAAAGCTGCGCTTTTGAGTGCTCAGAAGCTTCGCTTCTGACATTATGCTTTTCCCCTGCTCCGCAGGGTCGGCTAGCGCCTAAAAGCATTTACGCAGCTCTGCTATGAAGCCCTCCTCGCCTGAAGCGAGATTTCTTTCACTCATTGAAAGAAATCTCAACGTTAGATTGGGATTTCAGAGGTAACAAAAATGAATGTAAACAAAAGTGTGCAAAAAGCCAAAGAACAAGGGATTGTGCATTTTTGGGATTTGCCCGAAGGGAACAGAGTTATTCTTAATGCTGGGGCAAAAGACAAGTTAATTAGGTTAGTCAAAGAAAAATATAACTCGAATGCTAAAGCGAGTCTGGCTGCAGGAATTGGCAAAACGACATTGAACAGGTATATCCAACAAAGAGGCTATAAGGTCACCATAGATGTTTTATTAAAAATTTGTAAAATTGTGGATAGCTCTCTGCCATTTTTAAATGAACTGGAGAAAAACATTGTTTGGGCGGGCTTTGCAAACAGCCAAGGGATTATAAATCCGAAGTTGCCATTCAATTTTAATTCGAGAGAGGGAGCAAGATTTTTAGCTGCTATTTGCAATGATGGGTGGATTAGTGATGGCGCTTACTATTCTTACAGCGAACAAGATTTAGCCTATTCTGTGAAAACCGATACGTTATCAGTTTTTGGAGGCAATACGGATACTGTTACAGAAGGTCGCAAAGATAATGATAAATACCTGGTATTTCCGTCAATAATTAGAGATGTTCTTGTTATTGTAACGAGCTTCAAAGGAATTAAATCGGAAAATAATCCTGCGGTTCCAAAGTTCGTGTTTAAAGATATTGAATACGTCCTTGGATGGATTGAACAAACAATAGCTGATGAAGGGTATGTAAAATACAAGCCAGAAGAAAATAGAAGAGAGGTCATTTGGAAGCGAGCGTTCAAGAAAGACCTGCAAAAATACAACTTGAACATAAACGAAATAAGAATGCTCGATACTCTCGGTATAAGATGCAGGATATACAATGGCGAAAGTTACAACACAGCCAAAGGTGTGGAAAAAACCTCGATAATTATAAGGATTGCAGGAAGAGAAAATCTGTTAAAACTAAGAAAATTGATAAAAATACCTTGTAGAAGAAAGGATAAAATATTCACAACAGCGTTATTAGAATACAAAAGGCATAAAGAGCCTCTTAGGATAAAGGATAATATTCTCGAAATATGCAACGAAAAATCGTACATAACCAACAGTGATTTAAAAAACGTGATGGGGTATAAAAAAGTAAATACGGCAATCAGATGGCTAAGATATTATTCTAAAATCGGACTGATTAAACGAACATCTGAAAGCTTCTATGGTACGGGCGTTCGGGGAAGGGCACCGGCAAAATATGCATTAAACATATAGTAAAGAATTTAAAAAGCTGAAAAGTCCTTTATGAGTATGGTAGACGTTGACTTAAATAAGATTGCGGAAAAATGGCAAAATAGATGGGAGAAAGCTAACGCCTTCAAGGTTAAGGAAGACTCTGGAAGAAAAAAAGCGTATATTTTGGCCATGTATCCTTATCCAAGCGGACAAGGCATCCATATGGGGCACGTAAGAAACTATGCAATCACTGATTGTTATGCAAGATACAAAAGAATGAGGGGATTTAATGTTCTGCATCCGATGGGATACGACTCCTTCGGACTACCTGCCGAAAATGCGGCAATCAAAAATAAAATTGACCCCAAAAAGTGGACTGAAGGGAATATAGCCTTGATGAAGTCGCAGCAAAAGATGCTTGGTTTAAGTTATGATTGGGATAGAGAAATCGCTTCACATTACCCTGAATACTACAAGTGGAACCAGTGGATATTCCTCCAGCTGCTCAAAAAAGGGCTGGCTTACAAGAAAAAATCGCCGGTTAACTGGTGCGAAAGCTGCGGAACCGTGCTTGCGAACGAGCAGGTTGCTGAAGGCGAGTGCTGGCGCTGCAAGAATCCTGTAACTGAAAAAGAGCTTGAGCAGTGGTTCTTCAAGATAACAGCCTATGCGGATGAGCTACTAAAGGGGCTTGACAGCGTGCAGAACTGGGCAGAAAGAGTAAAGACTATGCAGAGGAACTGGATTGGGAAGAGCGAGGGCACAGAGATATTCTTCCGTCTTGAAGATTCGAATGAGGATATTCCTGCATTCACGACAAGGCCGGACACCATTTTTTCAGTTACATTTTTGGCCATTGCGCCTGAACACTCCTTCGTTGAAAAGCTGACGAAAGGAACAGAATACGAAAAAGGCGCAAGGGAATTTGTTGAAAAGGCAAAAAGGGATTCTGTAATCGACAGGGTAAACGAGGAAAAGGAAAAAGAAGGATTTTTCACAGGAAAATACGCAATAAATCCCGCTTCAAGGGAAAAAATACCGGTATGGATAGCGAATTTTGCAGTAATGGGCTACGGAACAGGGGCTGTGATGTGCGACGCGCACGACAAGCGCGACTTTAAGTTTGCAAAAAAGTACGGAATACCTCTGAAAGTGGTAATCAGGCCTGAGGGAGTAAAAAACTTCAGGGTTGAGGATTTGAAGGAAGCCTCCACAGAAGACGGCATAATGATAAACTCAGGGCAGTTTGACGGAATGCGCAATCAGGATGCTCTGCCAAAAATTTCAGACTGGCTTGTTAAAAATAAAAACGCAAAGAAAACAACAAACTACAAGCTTCGCGACTGGCTCATTTCAAGGCAGAGATACTGGGGAACGCCGATTCCTGTAGTTTATTGCAAGAAGTGCGGCGTTGTTCCTGTGCCTGAAAAGGAACTGCCTGTTGAGCTGCCGCCGCCTGAAAAAGTAAAGTTCACAGGCGAAGGAAACCCGCTGGAAAACTGCAGCGAATTCGTGAATGCCAAATGCCCGAACTGCAAATCTTCTGCGAAGCGCGAAACAGACACCATGGACACTTTCGTTGACAGCAGCTGGTATTTCCAGAGGTTCTGCACGCCAAAAGAGGACAAAAAGCCCTTTGGAGCAGAAGCTGAATATTGGATGCCTGTTGACCAGTACAT
>CAZBPE010000004.1:17789-26401 GCA_964493685.1 uncultured Methanosarcinales archaeon | reverse complement strand
TTGTATATGTGGTCAATTTTTTGCAAATGTGAGCGCGTTTTCTGGAAATAAGCCACAATAGCAGCTAAAACGCCAGCAAAAGGAAGCATATCCTGCCAGAGGGGCGAATTGATTATGCCAACCGCTTTCAAGATCATCCAAATAACAATCACGGCTATTGAAATCCAGAAAATCCAATCGTAAATCGCGGTATCATGCCTTGACAAAATCTGCTTCATAAGCGTGTATGTGTAAGAGCTCCTTAATAAACTTTTGCAGGAGAAAACCGCAAGATTTCCGACGAAATTGGAAAATTTTTAATAGTTCTGGAATATTTTCGGAAAAGATGGGCTTCAATGAAATGGTTTGGAAGCTGTGCAGCAGGGTTCCGGAAGGCAAAGTGACAACTTACAGGGAGATTGCCAAGGCGCTCAAAACGAAAGCCTATCGTGCTGTGGGAAACGCGCTCCATGCGAATCCTTGCGCTCCGATAGTGCCTTGCCACCGCGTTGTAAACAGCAGTGGCTGCCTGAGCGGCTACAGCGGCGGAATGAGAAAGAGGCTTCTGCTCCTCAGAAAAGAGGGGATAAAGGTAAAAAACAGCAAAATAATTGATTTTGAGAAGGCGCTTTACAGGCTCTAAATTAATCCTGAATTAAGAAAAGATTTTAAATTCTTAACTGCTTCCCTTCGGCAATATGGTTTACCACGCTGCTGCAGGCAATTTCCTTGCTATGAAATATGAGAGGTTCAGGCCAAAGTTAGAGAAGATGATAAATGAAGGTACTGTTGCAGCGTATATGCATAAGCGGCTGCTGACTACGCGTGAAGGGTGGGAAAAGGCTGAACCGCCAATTTCCATTATTGACTATGAGGAAGAATCTCCTGAATGGATTTTACAATACTTTGCCGGGCAAAATTATCCGACCTGCACTCGCAGCAAAAAGCCTTACCCGGCAGAGTTGTATGCGGCAGCAAGGAGCTTGCTCAAAGGAATTGCAAGCGACCATGAACTCGCCAGAAATGAACAGTACGTTAAGGGGCTAGCGTGGCTTTTGGAAGAAGGCAAGGACAACGATGCAGGGGAGATTGCTTTGGATGTTCTGCTGGCTGGAGGAAAAGACATGGCAGAACTGCAGTTGAAGACCGGCAGCGACCGTTGGCTGCTTAGGCTTTTTGCAGCCGCACGCAAGCGAGACTTATTTGACTGCTTGCCTTGTGAAAAGAAGGATGAAGCCAAAGCGCTTTTTCTTGGCTACATCATGCAGTGCCCTGATTTGGCTGACATTGCAGGCAGGGCCTTGCTGAAGATTGATTATGATGAAGGCATTAGAACGCTTCAGTTGGTAATAGACCAAACGCCAACTCCAGCCTATTTCGGGTTGGACTGGGCGCTCGTTAATGTTGTTAAGCCTGCTAAGCTTGCTCGCGATATAGTTAACGCAATGGATGGGGCGCACATTGATTACTTTATGCGAAGCCTGAAATCCCACTCAGGCGGCTTTAAAGGTGAAAGGTCGCTAGCCTTCAAGACTGCTTTAGAAGGGATGACAGGCAGGGCGTATTGATAATAGCAAATTGCAAAAATTCACAAACTTTTCATTTGCAATTTGCTATTTAGCGAATCTCGCAAATGTTTGACAATTAACGAGATTCGCTATAAGATTACTTCTGAAGCCGCAAAAAGCAAAAATTATATAGTGGTTTAATAATTGTTTATAATCGCTTTATAATAAGTTATGCAGGTGACGCAAAAATGGAAACCACGATGATACAGGTAAAAAAGGACACTGCAAAAAAGCTGAAGGAGCTCAAAGACTACGGCAGGCAGTCCTATGACGAGCTTATAAACAAGCTTATACGACTATGTGAAAACGACATTCTTACGGAGCAGGACATCGATGAGATAAAGGGAGGCTTGGATGACATAAAGGCTGGGAGGACTCGTAGCATAGAGGCTGTAGCCAAGGACTTGAGGGTAAGACTTAAGTGAGCATGGCATGTACGGCATACAGTTCTCTTCTGTTTCAGAAAAGTTTCTCAATAAGCTGCAAAAGGCGGAAGCGGAAAGAATCCTACAAAAGCTTTATTCCATCAGGCATGAACCATTCTGCTACGCGGTAAGGTTAAAAGGGACTCGACTTTACAGGCTGCGGATAGGCGATTACCGCGCAGAGCTTGATATCCTCATTAAAGAAAGTACGATATTTGTGGTAAGGATAGGGCATAGGAGAAACATTTACAGGCAGGGATTTCGAAAATAGTGCCGTATAAGTTCTAAGCAAGTATTTTCTTCTTCTTGAGCTTCCTGATTTCCTTGTCCAGCTTTAGCTCGTCAAGAAGTTCCTTGTATCGGTTCCTTATGGTTACTTCTGTTACGCCTGCAACGTCAGCCACTTCGCGCTGCGTTCTCTTTTCTCCATGCAGGAGCGCTGAAACGTAAAGCGCGGCTGCGGCTATCCCAGTCGGTCCCCTTCCGGAAGTCAGCTCTTCCTTCTGCGCCTTTTCAAGAATCTCGATTGACTTGCTTTGCGCCTCTGGAGAAATCTTTAATGCTGAAGCAAACCTTGGGATGTAGTCTGCGGGGTTGCTTGGAAGTATGCTTATGCCCAGTTCACGCGTCACGAAGCGGTATGTCCTGCCTATTTCCTTCTTTTCAATGCCTGACGCCTCTGAAAGCTCGTCCAGGGTTCTTGGAACTTCGTGGCGCCTGCATGCAGCATACAAAGCTCCTGCAACCACGGATTCCATTGACCTGCCCCTTACAAGCCCTCTCTGGACAGCAAGGGTGTATATCCTTGCCGATTCCTCTTCAACTGACTTTGGAAGCTTTAAGTAAGAAGCAACCCTCTTGAGCTCTGAAAGCGCCAGTTTGAGGTTTCTTTCAATGGCAGTGCTTATCCTGTACTGCCATTTCCTCAGGCGCACGAACGTGTTCCTTGATTTTGAGTTGAGCTTTGACAGGTCTGCCCTTCCGCCTACCTCTGTGCCAAGCCCTTGGTCATACTGAGTGTATGTTATAGGCGCGCCTGCCCGCCTTCTCTTGTCTCCCCCTTCGGAGTCGAATTCACGCCATTCCTGCCCGAAGTCAACCATCTTGTCTTCAACGACGAGCCCGCAGTCTTTGCAGATTACCTCGCCTTTTTCCTTGTTCCAGAAGAGGTTTATTCCGCCGCATTCCGGGCATTTCTTTACGTAGTCTGCTGCCATTTTAACCCCAAAAGCGTCCACGATTAAGTTATGAAAATAACCCCAACAAACACAAGTGAACCTTTATTGAGCAAAACTTTATAAAGGATTGTAGCAACTAGTATATAAATCTTTCGGTGCCCTGAGAGGAGAATGGCTGCTTTAACGGCAAAAACAACCAGAACATATACATTGCAGTAAACAAATGGCCATCTTAAAGCACGAAAAAATAGTTAAAGTCCCTCGTCATTGCTGTTATTATGAAGGATATGCTTAGCGCGGGCATGGACGAGAATGCTTTTATCTATGCAGTGCTCGGATACAATCCGAATGCGGATGTTGAGAAGATAAGGCGCGCTTATGAGTTCGCTGAGAAGGCTCATGAGGGGCAGAAGCGCGAGTCTGGCTCTGATTTCTTTCTCCATGTTAAGGAATGCGCCTATCTCGTTGCCATGACTAAACTGGATAGTGATGCAATCTGCGCAGCCCTTCTCCACGATGTTCTTGAGGACACTAAGACAAGGCCTGAAACAGTAGAGCGGCTGTTTGGGAGTGATGTGCTGCAGCTTGTGAAAGGCGTAACAAAGGACATAAGCGACAGGGCTATGCAGAGCTACAGGGCTGAGAACATCAGAAAGGTTCTTTTGGCTACCGCCAAGGATGTCCGCGTCATAATCATAAAGCTTGCTGACAGGCTTCACAACATGCGCACGCTCAAGTACCTTCCTGTTCAGGTTCAGAAAGACATTGCAAAGGAAACTCTTGAGATATACGTGCCGATAGCCTACAAGCTTGGCATGTACAGGATAAAGTCGGAGCTTGAGGACCTTTGCCTTAAGCACCTCCAGCCGAGCATTTACCAGCAGCTAAAGGAGAAAATAGCCAAGAAGCAGGCGGTGCGCGAAAGGGAGGTTGGCAAGATAATCAAGGCGGTCAGGAGGCTTCTCGGCGAGAGCGGCATAGACGCGAAGATTTACGGGAGAGCTAAAAACTTTTACAGCATTTACAAAAAGATGATGAAGAAAGGGCTTAAGTTCGAGGAGATACGCGACTTGTATGCAGTGAGGATTGTCGTTAAAAATCAGGGCGAATGCTACAATGCGCTTGCCGCAGTCCACTCCAAATGGCAGCCTATTGAGGGCAGGTTTGACGACTACATAAGAAGCCCAAAGCCAAACCTTTACCAGTCCCTGCACTCAGAGATAATATTCAACAAGAAGCCTGTTGAGGTTCAGGTAAGAACTCATGAAATGCACCACATAGCAGAGGAAGGCATAGCAGCCCACTGGCAGTACAAGGACACTGAGCGCGACAAGAGGTTTGAGCGCAAGATAAGCTGGCTGAAGCAGATACTTGACTGGCGAAGCGCGGAGACTGCGCAGGAGCTTGTTGAAAGCTTCAAGATAGACATTTTCAAGGATGAGATTTATGTTGTAACGCCGAAGGGCGACCCCATACCACTGCCGGAAAAATCAACGCCTGTTGACTTCGCTTACGCAGTCCACACGGAAATAGGGAGCCACTGCAGCGCTGCGAAAGTGAATGGCGAGATACAGCCGCTTGATTACGAGCTGAAGAGCGGCGATGTTGTTGAAATAGTGACTTCAAGAAATTCAAAGCCGTCGAGGCAGTGGCTTAACTTCGCCAAGACAAGCTTCGCGCGCGAGAAGATAAGGCGCGCCCTCGGGATAAAGATGGAAACAGCGCACAAGCAGGAGAGCGTCACAACAACAGAAGGAATGATTTCAAAAGAGGCTCTTCCCCTGCGCCTGCAGAAATGCTGCCGCATAAGGCGCGGTGACAGGATAACCGGTCAGAGGCTAAAAGACTTTATACTTGTGCACAGCGAATACTGCGAACTTGCAAGAAAAATTCCAGCAGACAAAAAAGCTGAGCTCAACTGGAAGCATGAAGAAACGAAAAAGCAGCTGGAGATAGAGCTTAAGGACCGCACAGGAATTTTTGCCGACATACTTGGAACGCTGACGAGCGGCGACATAAAAGTTGACTCAATAAACACTAAATCAGCGAAGCATGCGCTGAAGCTCATGGTTCAGATAAGCAGCGACGAGGAAAAGCTGAAGAAAGCCCTTCCAAAGCTGAAGCAGGTTCGCAATGTCATAAGTGTTAACGCTGTTTAATATCTCATCCTTAATTCGCCGCGAAGCAAATCAAACTTGAATCTTGCTCCAATTCTCCCAACTTCGCCATCCATTTGCAGGCATACTTCCTTCTCGGCATCAATGAGAATCCCACTGCCAGTTCTGTAATCGCAAACCCTGTTCCCGCCAAGGAAAGACATGGCCAACCCAAGAACAAACGTGAGCTTATTTGCAGTTAACAGATGCAGTTTCCCGTCGTTGAAGACAGCCCGAGGAACCACATTAAGCCCGTATCCGTAAAAAGGAACTTTCGTAATGATTACAGATACGGCTTTTTTAACCGGCAACACTTTCCCATCAATGTTTAGCGCCGCATCGAACTGTTCTGGTCCCTCTCGAAACAATTTCTCAAGAACCTTGGCGTGAGCATTAAATGCTTCCATGCCTTTCTGAATATATTTTTTACCCTCCAGCAGTACACGCCCATCGATACCAATACTAGAACTGATTGCCTTTTCAACGCCATCACAAAGAATCAGGTCGAGCGAATGCTCTTTTCCGTCCATTATTTGCTTCGCAATCTTTAACAGGGACGAAGGGTAACCCAAAGAATAGCTTAAAAATGTTCCAGAGCCAAGCGGCAGATAGGCTAAAACAGCTTCACGGCTCACCGAGTTTATAACATCGTGAAACGTGCCGTCGCCTCCGGCAATTATCAGGGTATCTGCCCTCGCTGCAATGTCTGCCGCGCATTTTTTGAATTCTGCCCTGGAGTTGGTGTCTAACCCTGCGATTGCGCAATCGTAATGGCTTAATATTCCCTTAACAGAATTCAAAATGCGGAACTTGGCGTCTAAGCTAAGCTTGCCCGCCACAGGATTCGCAATTATGCCGTATTTCATAAGCCAAAAGGAGTTGTTTTTTCTTATATAAAGGTTAATGCACACTGAAGTTTTGCGTTTTACCTCTACAGGCACTCCCTAATTTCTAACCATTATTTTCAAATACCGAATGCACAAGAACGTTTAAATACAAGGGACGCTTAAGAAGCGGCATGAAACGCATACTGCTCGCTGTTTTTTTCCTGGTTATGGCAGCTTCAGCCAATGCGGCAATCTACGAGGAGCAAATCTTCAGCGATAAAATTACCTCTTCAGGCTCTTACAAAACATCCAACGGCGAGAATTTCACCATATCCCTTCTCGGCGATTACATCAAAATCCAACTTCCTGGCGGCGCCTTGATAGTAAAAAACGACACTTGTGAAAACTTAGAAGTCTATGATGTCTGCCTTTTGGTAACCGAGTTCAGCCACTACAACTACACAGGGCCTGAGAAAATAGTAAACAAGCGCGACGTGACAATAATGACACGCGTGTCAAAGCTAAATTTAACGAGGGAAATTGAAAAGACAGAATTCTGGATTGGCGATGAGACTGGGGTCAGCATGCGCATCCAGAACATCGGCGAGCGCGCTGCAACAGTTTCTTTCCTTGACAACTTCTCAGACGCATTTGAAGCAGGAATCCCGCTAAACTGCGATTTAAAGGACAATGCAGTAATCTGGAAAGGCGAGCTCAACACTAATCAAGTTGCAACCTGCAGTTATATGATAAAGGCGGCCAAGGCAGGGACGTTCATCTCTTCCGCAACCGCTTCATACAACAATGGCGTATCGGGTAAGACAGAAACGGACGGCAAAACGCTTACTGTTAAAGACTTTTCTCTGAAACTGGGCTCCAACATAAGCAGCCAAAAGCTTAAGCTAGGCAGCAAGGTTACAGCTCGTTTTGACATGAATGCAACAGAAAACGTGACAGTCAAGTCGCTAAAGATGCTTCTGCCTGACGGGTTAAGGCTTCTGGGCTGGAAGGGAATCAGCAGGATTGGCGATGGAGCCCTTGAGTATGAAGGCTTTCTTGGCGTCAACAAGGGGGATGAATTTACCATAACCTTCGCTGCAGAGAAGACAGGAATCCTTCCAATTAATGAAATCACAAAACTGGTTTTGAGTGACGCCAAGACTTCGCAGAATTTTGAACGAAAAATCAATGTTAACGTTTCTGTTGACCGGCTGTATACGCGCCTTGCAGAGTCAAACTTCAGCAAAGGAAAAAACACGCTGAACATCTTTGTTGTAAACCCGTCAGACCAGGACTTTTACAATGTTGGGCTGATTATAGGCACCGACCTTCCGCTTGCAAAAAAGGAAGCGTCATTCAGCAAGGTAAGCCTCCTAGGGCATCAGGAATTTTCGGAGGAATTTGACGCTTATGCAGGAGCTTACCATGTAACAACAACTCTCACCTACAGCTCGATTTACGGAGAGACATTTTCATTGACAAAGAATGATAACGTAACAGTCTCTGGAGAGATTGCAAGGGACGATAGTGAAACGCAAAAGCTGTCTGCAGAGCCGGAAACGCAACATCAGCAGGAGCAGCAGCAACCGAGCGAGTCACAGCAACAGCAGCCGGGAGCAAAGCCAGCAATAAAAATAAAGAAAAGCGCCTTCTCGATAAAAGCAGCGATATTCGCAACCGCAATGGTCGTAATTGTTGCAGGAGTTCTCATAGCAATCTCCGCAAGAAAAAGGAAGGGTGAAGAAGACGAGTTTTGAATCAAGGATCTAATTTTTAGCCTTTCTTGAATGCTTTAATCCGTTTATGATATTATCGATAATCCCAATTTTCCACGTAAGAACACCCGTCCCAAAACCAAATGCGTAGTAGCCATCTGCCGGCGAGGAGGTTATGCCAGACTTATCGGCAGCGATACTTTCACCTAAAAATTGCTCAAGCGCCAGATTAATAGGCGCAAAAAGGCCATCATTAAAACCAGCTGAAAAGCCGTAAGAATGTCCGGCGACCGTCCCAACCGCTTCAGGCGGCGCCAGAAAATGCACGCCAGCCGCTGTTAAGCCAACAACAGCGACAATAGAAGCAACACGCCTAACATAAGGATTGTGATAAAGCCTATTAGCAAGGCTTGCTCTGTAAAGAGGCTCTGTTTCGCGCACAGTCTTCTCCAGCGAATTCGAACCGTCCATAAGAAAAAGCTAATCAAAGAGCGTTTTTAAGCGTTGCGGGTTGAAAATATGGAAAACTATAAATACTAGCGGCAAAATTATTATACCAATAAGTATAATATATTTGAAAATGATGTTTCAACCAAGACTGGAAACAGTGGAAATGACAAGAAAGGCTATTAGCAGCAATAGTGGCAGGTATAGCGTTTACCAGTTGTGGAAGATGCTGCCGAGGCCCTGGGCGTCCGGTATCGGAGTCGGCATGTCGGAACGTTCGGGGATATAGGGGTATTTAGTTTCAACGGCAATAAGAT
>CAZBPE010000004.1:10238-17779 GCA_964493685.1 uncultured Methanosarcinales archaeon | reverse complement strand
GGCAGGTATAGCGTTTACCAGTTGTGGAAGATGCTGCCGAGAAAAATGAAGTACCAGACTTATAAAAACATAATTTTCTACCTTCAGAAAAGGAATGAAATAACAGAGGAAGGCAAGAAGCTGGCATACATAGGCAAAAGGATGGAGCGATTTGAGAAAATTGGCAGAAGCTGCATCCTCTATAACCTTTCCCGCTACGGCTACGACTTGATAACAACTGGTGAAATAGGGAAAAAAGGGATTTTGGCAGTGGAAGACCTCATTATCCAGATACTGATACGGTATCCTGAAGCCAGGTTTATCGAAGCGATTCCAACTTTGATGCTTAAAAACAGGATAAATAAGTTTGAGCTTTACAGAAAAGCGTGCGACTATGGCTTAATAAACAAAATGGGCTTCTTAACGGATATTGCATGCAGGATATCCGGAAAAGCAGGCAGAAGGAAAAAAGATTTGAAAGAGCTGTTTAACGCTTTTAGCCAAAAGAAGGACGCTTCCATTCAATATTTTTCAGCATTGAAGAATAAAGGCTTTTTAGAGGGAACAACCCCTAAAATAATGAAATTCTGGAATCTGAGAGGGAGGTTCTCTTTTGAGGATTTCTACAAGGAGGATTACTTATGATTGGAAAGGATGAGTTAATGAGATACTTGGAAGAAATTGACAAAAAAATTGAGCGGGAGGTAACGCTGATAGCTGTTGGCGGCACTGCCATGACGCTGCTGGGACTGAAGGAAACGACAAAAGACGTTGACTTTTGCACACTCACGATGAAAGAGCGAAGTATTGTAAAAGCAGAGGGTGAAAAGGTGAAAGGTGAAATCAGAATGGACCTGTTTAGCGAGGGTTACATCTTTTCGGTGCAACTGCCGGATGATTACGCCAAAATGGCAAAGCAGTCAGATTTTAAATTCGAAAAGCTAACGTTAAAAATCCTTCATCCTGTGGACCTAATAGTTAGCAAGACAGACAGGCTGAGCGAAAGGGACGCTGAGGACATTAAGGCTCTTATTAAGGAGAAAAGGGTTAATAAAAAGAAGTTAGAGCAGCGCTATCGCGAGGCAATTGAATCAATTCCCGGCAAAAGGGAGAATTTTGAATACAACAGCAAACAAGTTCTAAAATTGTTCGGTAAGTAAAATATGAAAGCCGTGCATGGACATCAAAGTAGGAACGTTTAGTGGCGGCGTGCTGAACAGATTGCCGAAGCTTTCTGCTTACACACCCGCTCTATCAACCCCCTGTTTTAGGGGAGTTCCAATACGTCTCTTTTTGCGGAGGGCTTCGTCCTTAGATGCTTTCAGAACTTATCCCGCAATCGCGTAGCTGCCCTGCGTGCCCTGTTGGACAGCAGGCGGACCAGAGGCGACGAAAACCAGTTCCTCTCGTACTATGGCTTCCTTCCACTCAGACGTATGCGCATCTCCAGTAGATATCATACCAACTGTCTCACAACGTTGTGAACCCAGCTCACGATCCCTTTTAATAGGTGAACACCCTCACCCTTGGCCGCTTATGCACGGCCAGGTTAGGAAGAGCCGACGTCGATGTAGCAAGCCTCGTCGTCGATTTACTCACGAGCGCAGCGATTGAGCTGCGCAGGAACGAGCTCTCAGACGAGACAACTCTGTTATCCCCGGAGTAACTTTTCGGTCATCTCTAGCCCCAATCAATGGGGACATAGAGGTTCGCTAGTCCACAATTTCTTGCTTGGATTCTTTCTTGTAGGGAATCCAATGAGGCTGGCTTATGCACTTGCACTCCGCGGCGGATTTCCGACCCGCCTGAGCCAACCTTTGGGCACTCTTGATACAGTTTCAAGAGTGTGCCACCCCAGCCAAACTGTCTGCCTGCCGTTGTCCTTATCGCTAAGTTAGCAATCCAGGCCCCGTAGGGTGGTGTTACATCGTCGCACCACTGATTTCTCAGCGTAGCTCCCACCTACACTATACAACAGGACCCGGACCGCAGCAACAAGCTACAGTAAAGTTTCACGGGGTCTTCGCTTCCCACTGGAGATCCATGGCCTTCGCACCATGAGAGAGTATTCGGAGGCTTCTGATTAGGGACACCGATGACCTCGTTACGTCATTCATGCGCGTCGTCAATCAAACGACAAGGTATTTCGCTCACTTCTGTTACAACCTTTCATAACGAAAGGCGAGCCAACGTTTCCGCTGGCTTCCCAACATCGCTGCTGGGGTCGGACTGTATCTTCGCTTTGCGCGTCCGGCATACAGTCTCTGAGGATTCCAACAATCGTTGGTCTTTCCTGCTGATTGTCCGCATCTCACACTTTTTCACTGCTAAAAAAATCAACAGCAGTAGTGGAGAATTCTCGGATGTTCCAGCATACAGCCAGATTTTATTAAGGCAGTAAATTCCACCTTAAGAGAGTTATAGTTACTCCCGTCGTTTACCGGTTCTTAGCTCCGTTGGACCGGAGTTTGAAGTGCCGGCACTGGACAGACGTCACCGGCTATACAAGGCCTTGCGGCTTAGCAGCCAGTTAAGTTTTTGTTAAACAGTCGGGCCATCCTAGTCACTGCGCCCTGCAGACCAGCTTAGGACTACAGGGACCCTTTGAACCGAAGTTACAGGGCTAAGTTGCCGAATTCCCTTAATCAGATTATGCCTTCACACCTTGGACTGCTCATCCAGGCTACCAGTGCTGGTTCTTGGTACGCATATTGAGGATATATCTTAGGAAGCTTTTCAGGGGCTCCAGGCCCAGGCTGAGTTACCCATTCCCAGGTTTGCCTGTTTCTCATCATTACGATACTCCACAGGCATGCCTTGGTTAGCGCGGAACTCGCGTCAACCCTGCCCGAAGCGTCACAACCTAAGCTTTTGTCGCCAAATACCTCAACAGTATCGGAATATTAACCGATTTCCCTTTCCCGCACAGCTATTAGGAGTGCAGTTAGGAGCGACTTACCCTTGACTGAACTACATTGTCAAGGAACCCTTAGCCTTTCGGTGGCAGAGATTCTCACTCTGCTATGACCTTACTACCGCCAGGATCTTCATTCCCACAAGGTCCATGCCTTCTCGAAAAGGCACTTCTGCCCTTGCAGGACGCCTATCTACCACGCTTTTTCAAGGTCTGCAGTATCGGCAGTTGGCTTAGTCCCGTCCACTTTAGGCGCTATTAGCCTAGACGAGTAAGCTGTTACGCACTTTTTAAAGGATGGCTGCTTCTGAGCCAACCTCCTCGCTGTTTTCGGCTAATAACCTCCTTCCGCCTTTCACACTTAGCCAACCTTTAGGGGCCTTAACTGCAGTCTGGGTTGTTCCCCTCTCGGAAGCCAAGCTTACCCCGGCTTCCCGTCTCCCGAGCTCGCGGGCTGTCACATTCTTAGTTGGACAACAAGCCGACACCTTTCGGTGCCTAAACCCATAATCCGTCGCTTTACCATGACAGCAGCATCACTCGAGGCTAGACTGCGGCCTACTTCGATAGGAACCAGCTATCATCCACACTCGATGGGCTTTTTACCCCTAGCCGCAAGTTTGGGGAACGGATGCACCCAGAACCCTTGCAGACCTCCACGGCGTTTTACCGCCGCTTCATCTTACTCACGGCTAGATCGTGTGGCTTCGGGTAGCATCCAAGTAACTCCAGGCACTTTCATACCTCGCCCCTTGCAAGCTGCGGGCATTTTGCTTTCGCTTCGGCTTCCCCGAAAGGGTTAGCCTCGCTACTCAGATGCACTCCCTGGCCCGTTATTCCAAACGGATGGTACAACTTTCGCCGTACCATACTTTAACTGTTAGGCTTCAGGCTCTTTTAACTCTCTGTCATGAGTTCTTTTCAACGTTCCCTCGCGGTACTATTCGCTATCGGTCTCAACGTGTATTTAGGGTTGGAAGTTGATGCCTCCCACTTTCCCGCCTCATATCCGAGAGACGGTACTCTGGAACTCTCCTCAGCCCTTCCAGGTTGCGCTCACGGGGCTTTCACCCTTTGTCGCGCCGCTTTCCAGCGGACTTAAGCTTCCCCGAATAGGGCCTTAATGGAGGTCCGAACGCCACATCTCCGCAGCCTTTCAGCATTGGATTCGGTTTGCCCTGTGTGGTTTTCGCTCGCCGTTACTAACCACATCCCAATTGGTTTCTTCTCCTGCAGGTACTAAGATGTTTCAATTCCCTGCGTTGCCGCTCATCCCTGAGCAACCCTTGCGGGTTCAGAAGTCTGATTCAGACATCCACGGTTCTCGGGCTACATGCGCCTCGCCGTGGCTTTTCGCAGCTTGTCACGTCCTTCATCGGCAGTTGAGCCAAGTCCTCCACCTAACAGTGTAGTAGTTGATCTCCATGCACGGCTTCATAAATAGAAAACATGAATGTGCGCAGCCACACCAAAACAGCAGTGTTCGCCTCCGCTAATCAAAAATTAGCAGAACTGCAGCCTCATCAGCGTGAACTGTCAATCAGTTCTATCTCAACCAGCCAGTCCGTACCGTTTCCCATGTATGGAATGGCTATCACCTTATGAATGATGACTATGATAATAATATGGACCGGTCGGGAAGTTCACACTCTCCGCATCTGAGCGAAGTCCGTGGGGCTTCATGCCCCACTTGACAGCCTCTTTGCTCATTTCTGCTGAGAAATGTTTTGAACCCGAAGCCTCAGCCTTGCAAAGGCCGCGTTATACCAGGTTTAACTACCGGCCCAAATGAATGCGATACTGCTGCGGAATTTGTAGCAGTAATGATGGCGCTGCTGTAAATAAAAAAAGTGAAGCCGCTTATGCAACGGTAATAAAATAAAAAAGGAGGTGATCCAACCGCAGGTTCCCCTACGGTTACCTTGTGACGACTTAGCCCATCTCACTGAGCCTAGATTCGCAGTGGCTAAAAGGCCAAGGCTCATCTAGACCCTGCTCGAGTGGCTTGACGGGCATTGCGTTTTTCCCTCAGAGCACGTACGGATTTCCCGTATACGGCGAGCCCCAATGCATCTGATGCTTAAGTTGCTCAATTTTCTCCAAATCAACAGAATCTTTTTGCGTTAATTCTGTAATCTGCTTGAACAACTCAAAGTCTCGCTTGCGACTTGGCGCTTTTGGAGCATTTACTTCGAAGAAAGGAATTATTTTTTCAATAATTTCCTTCCTGTTCTGAACCTCAAAGCGGTAACAAAGCGAGTGATTGGCTCGCTTGTCATTTTGGATGTAGACTTTTCCGCATCCAAAAAATGCTTGAAGCGCATCCAGGACTTCTTTGTCCTGATGCCGAAGCTTTAGGCTGAACTTAAGCTCAACCTTTGCTCTTCTTATTGGCTGACGATTGACTCTCACGTTAAATGAGCCTTCGCCATCAACCAACCCAAGCACGTAATCGTTGCTTAGCATTTGGGTCTACCTCCTTCCCTTTGCAGGTACTATGAAGTAGGCTGACTTCCTTATAAGCTTTAACCTTATAAGTTATAAGGATCTCCCAGGGTCATTAACAGAGCTTTTTCGCCCATCCTATTGAGGAATTTCTACAGATTTCCACTCACCACCGACCCGTTATGAGTGTCATCTTTCCTCGTGCTACCCCTCGCGGGATAAAAGGCTGGGTTTTGTCTCAGGCCCTTCAGCGTTTCTGTTGCCAGAGAGCGCCTGCCTTTTTGACTACATTGGCTGGATTTGCACCAGCTAGTTCCGTCAAAAACCACCAACCATAGATAGTGGCATTCTGACATATTAACTGCCTGGCACGTTTGTTTCGGTGTGTGCAAGGAGCAGGGACATGTTCACCAGACGATTTCAAATCTGGGACCGGTACTTTGTTACTTTTCCTACAATTTCTGACAATTTTTCTATAGGCTCATTAACGCCTACATAGTCTGCTTCATCCTTGACTATCTGCAAAGCCGATTTAGGAATTTCACCTTCCAACCATACAATAGCAACCATATCAGGATACTTTTGCTTTATTTTAATGATACGCCACGCGAGGCTTATCATTTGCAAGTCTTTCCTGAATTTATTAAGTAAGCTCTTGGCTTCTATTATGGCTTTCGGTGAAGATTCAGACGGCAATGCAAAGTCAACAATGAAACGTCTTGTTTTCCCCCACAACAAAGCTTGATACGCAAAGGCTATTTTTTTGCTTTCTAGGAACGTCTTTATCAGTTTCTCTTGAGATGTAAGTTCTCTTCGAGTAGCTGTTATTATAGCTCCTTTATAGCCACCTCGACTGGCAATTTCCTTCACCTTACCCTTGGTGAATAATCCACGTTGAGCAATTTTTGCCGAAAGAAACTTCACTTCGTTTCTCGGTGGAAGTCGAATCATAGACACTGAAAGTTCAATTAATTTTTTTGCGATATTAATCGGGACTTTCTTTCTATGACCGGCCTCAACTGCCCAAACGGTCCCTTGGGAACATTCGGCGAGCTTTGCCAGTTGATGCTGAGATAATCCATTTGCAACCCTAATCCTTTCCACTAGAGTCGGATCCTCAACAATGCGCTTCAGTTGCTTCGTATTAATCCTAGTCACCATATACTTTAGTATGTGGTAACTATTATTTAATACTTTCGTTGTGCGGAGAGTAACGTACCGTTCCACAGTATGTTGACGTCTGATTACTAGGGATTCCAACGTCACGAGGGCGAGTTACAGCCCTCGATTTGGACCGGGACAGGATTTAGAGGATTAGCTTCACCTTTCGGTGTTGCATCCCATTGTTCCTGCCTTTGTTGCGCGCGTGTAGCCCAGGAGATTCGAGGCGTACGGACTTACCGTGGCCTGCGCCTTCCTCCTCCTTACGGAGGCAGTCCTCACAAAGTGCCCGGTCACAGAGTCCGGTGGCAATTGTGAGTGCAGATCTCGCTCGTTGCGTGACTTAACACGACACCTCACGGCACGAGCTGCCGGTGGCCATGCACCATCTCTCGGCTTGTCTGGCAAGATCTTTAGTCTGGCCTTCATTCTGCCGTCGCCCCTGGTGAGATTCGCTGCGTTGAATTAAATTAAACCGCACGCCGCACCCCTTGTAGTACTCCCCCGCCAATTCCTTTAAGTTTCAGTCTTGCGACCGTACTCCCCAGGCGGCGAGCTTAACGACTTCTCTTCGACACTGCATATCCTCAAAGAATATGCAACACCTTGCTCGCAGAGTTTACAGCTAGGACTACTCGGGTATCTAATCCGGATTGCTCCCCTAGCTTTCGCCCCTGACTGTCGGACCTGTTCTCGTCAGACGCCTTCGCCACCGGTTGTCTACAAAGGATTATAGCAATGTAAACGCTCCTATCAGTTACAGTTACGAACGCTAGTGAGCATATTTTACTGCTCCCCTTTGCATACATCTGACGCCTCCCAGTCCCTAGGCTGCCAGTGTCTTCTGCACGCCGTTAAGTTAAGCTCAACGATTTCACAAAAGATTTAGCAGCCCAGCTACGGGCGCTTTAGGCCAAATAAATACGATCCCCACTTGTGGCGCTGGGGTTACCGCGGCGGCTGGCACCAGTCTTGTCCACCACTTATTCGCCAAGGTATTTGCCCTTGGCAAAAGCCCATGCAGTGCATGAGCACTTAGGAT
>CAZBPE010000004.1:0-10228 GCA_964493685.1 uncultured Methanosarcinales archaeon | reverse complement strand
CAACGCCCCTACCGATCTTTGGCTTGGTGAGCGTGTAAAGCGCCGAGCTTTACACCAAGTAAAACTCATTTTACGCTGCGTTACCACACCAACAACCTAATCGGATATCGGCTCATCCTCAGGCATTGCTTTTCATGGAAAGAGCATCCCATCACCAATCCACTATCCGGTTTTAGCCTCACTTTCGCGAGGGTATCCCAGACCTGAAGGCAGATTACCGATATGTTACTGAGCAGTTTGCTTCCTTGCGGAAAACTTGCATGGCTAACTCGGATCCTAATAGCGGCGATCGTCCGCAGGATAAACGGAAATTGTTCCTTAATCCTGTTTGGAGTTTTATTTGCCTTAAAGGAATTAGCTTATTGTGTATCACAAGTTGCACATAAGCGACTTCACTCATACTTAACAGCATTACGTTAAGTACTCACAGATTCAATGTCTTAGAACCGTGGCGCAAATACAGTAGCCACAGCGGAGGCGATATGAGAAATGAATGGGCTTGAGGGTTATATATAAATGTTTCTGTGGTGCAGAATTAACGCGAAGCCGCCTTCTTTCTCATGCGCTTAATCTTCTTCATTCTCTTGCGCTGCCACTTCCAGCGCATCTGGCGCTTCTTCTTCCATCTTCTTGACGAACGCTTCATTTTATACGAGATTGAGTTTTCAGGTAGTTTAAATAGTTAACTCATTTCTGAGCTGTAAAGCCTTCTGAAAATTTCAGTTTCAAAGAGTATAGGGTTACGGCAGTCAAATTTATATATTAAGTGACGCTGAACTTTTCACGATGGCGATTATTAAAGGTGTTAAAGTAAAATGCAGGAATTGCGGCCGCGACGCTGATTCAAACGAGTTTGTTCTTGATCCCTCTTTCAGGATGGTTGTCTGTCCGAACTGCGTTAGGGAGAGGAAAGCGAAATCCATTGCCAGCGGCATACGCGGGCAACATATCACAAAGGAAGCTCAGAAAGCAGAACCTCAGGAACTTTCCCGTCCTCCTGGATGGGATGACGAGGATGAGTATCTTCAGCGCTTTGCGAAGGCGAAAACCAAGACGACTATCAGGGCGCAGAGGATAGATGATGAGCACGTCAAGTTTAACTGCCCAAAATGCAGTTATGAGGTAAAGTTCAATACTGTAAGGAAAACTCCCGCGAGGTGCCCTTATTGCAGCACCAGCTTAAGCGGGAATTGAAGAGCTATTTCTGCGCTGTCAAAATAGCCACCCGCTGTTGGCTGTTTTTATCATGCTCAGAAGTGCATCATCACTTCTGACAGGTCACTCCAAGAATGTCAGGCCTTGGCTTCACGTTCCTGAATCCTGCTTCAATCAGGCGCTTCATAACGCCTTTTACGATGTCCTTGCCCTGTTTCTCGCCGGGGCTTCCGGTATAATGGTATAACTTTCCACCAGCCTTAAGAACCCGGTAAATCCTCTTGTAAAAATCAAGGGAGTACAATTCAGGGGACATGACAACCCTTGGCGGGTCGTGGATGATTGCATCAAAGAAGTTGCTTGAGAACATCTCAGTGCCCCTGCCGACATCCCCTATTGAAAGCTTGATTTTCCTGTTGGTGTAAAGCTCTCTTGACCACGGATTGTAGTCTGACATTTCAAGGATGTTGGAATCATTTTCAAAAGTGAAAACCTGCGTTACGTCCTTTTCCTTTGCCGCGGCGATTGCAGTGTAGCCAAGGCAGCAGCAGGTGTCAAGAACTCTACCGTGAAGGGGCGATACAGAAGCTATCTTGTCAAGCGTGTCCTGCCACGGCGTTATTTCCTGAGTGCGATGCATCCTTATGCCAGAAATCTCAATTGTGGGGGCGTCTCTTGACGGAACGAGCTTGTAGAAGCGGTTGGTGTCTGCCGAGAATAATTTTAGTTTCTGCGGCGGCTTTCCTTTCTCGAGATAATAGCATATTGTTTCGTTTCCTGCAATTTCCTCAAGGTCCTTGAATGACACTTTAAGCCCTAGGAATTGCGCCTCTTTGAACTTGTAATTAAGCTCAACATTTACAGGGGTAAGCCCAAGGTCTAGAAAGACGCGAACCTTCGGGCTCTGCTCTTCAACTGCTGAGAGTATCTCATTCGCTTGCATGTAAGACAGAACTGTCATGGCAAACCTGATTGTTTGATGATGTCAAAAACCAACCATCAAAGATGGGTAGCATATTGTTGCTGATATATATTACTGGTGGTTTTTGAGCACGCTCAGAATTCCACCTGAAGACAGTTACTGTAAGCATCCCCTACCATTCAGAGAATGGTGGAATTCTGACGTTTAAAAATATTTGGTGAGAAAGAAATGCTCCGTCTGGGATAAACTCACTTGCGTTCGTAATCCCAGACGGGACTACGAACGATAGTGAGAATGCCCCGTCTGGGACTTTCATAAGCTTTTGTTTAGCTACTTTGAACCCAGGTCGCAGCCGCGAGAGGGCCGCATGATTGGCCGGACTACACTAACGGGGCGTATACTTTAAAGAAACGATGGCGATTTTTAAAGCTTACTGCTGTGGCAGTAGTGCAGAAAATCTTGCTCCCAACCGCCTACTGCCAATTGCTCTGCTCACTTTCCTCTCCCCATGCAAGTTAAGGGGAAGGAAAGTGAGCTTGGAAAAGCAAGAAAGAAGGCAGCGAAAAGCATCTGTCAAGAACCACCAGTCATACATACTCACTTCGTTCGTAGGTTTGGTCAGAAACCAAACGACTGGTGGAATGTTAGATAAGCCACCGTGTCTGGTGGTTCTTGAGCATGCTCAGAATTTTCCAGATTGTTGAATCTGAAAGCAAGCATAGCTTGCTATCAGTCATAGACTGATGGAAAATTCTGACATTCTACAGCACTTGCTGCGGCGGAGTTGTCTCTGCAGCTGGTTGAGGCAGGACGATATCTATCTCGCCGAAGTGCTCGCTCTGCATCAGGTCGATTTTTCGGTTGTCCACGTTTGCAAGGTGAAGCAGTGACATTAAATGGTGGATTTTTGTTTCCCTGGTGGCGTCTTCTGTTAATTTCGAGAAAGTCAGCTTTTCAGAGGTTGATGAAAAATGCGCGGTTATCTTTTCGTAAACGAGGGCGATGAGCTTGGTTATGTCAATCTTCCTTTTGGGAATGTCTATCCTGACTGAAGGTATGCTCCTCAGTATCCTTCGGTCTCTCACTTCAAGAGCCTTTTGCAGTGCAATCATCAGGTCGTAAATGGACACTTTTCTCTTTCTTGGCTGGGGCGTTCTTGGGGTGAGGGCGGGTATTTCCTCTGAGCCTTCGCGGGAGGATGCTTCAAGGTCGTCGTAGAACTCCTCTTCGGACACTTCTTCAGGATTCATAAGCTTGTCCAGCTCGCCTATGTCGTCATTTAGAAGCCTCTGCGACTTTATTTTAAGGAGTATTGCCGCAGCCAGAACAACCTTGCCGCTGACCCTGAAGTCAAGCTGCTTGAGTTTCTTCAGCATCTGAATATAGTGTTTTGCAAGCAGAGTTACGTCAACATCCCAAGGGTTCATGTTCTCGTGCTTTACCAGTTCGTAAATCATGCTCTGCCATGTTAACTCGTCTTTCTGGACTACAATGTCGAGAATTCTGTCGTGCGTTGCTTTTTCCTGTTCCATGCCTTGCTTTCTGCCTTTATTAGTATATAAAGATATTGTGCAAATATTTATAAAACAGGCAAGAACGCAATTAGTTTAAGGGGCCCGTGATCTAGCGGTTAATGTCTCAGTTGATTAAATTGAGAAGTCCGCAGATGATGTCTCCCTTACACGGAGAATGTCACCAGTTCGAAGCAAGTCAGCGAAAGTCTGGTCGGGCCCATGCGCGGCAGTGATCTAGTGGCTATGATAGGGCCTTGCCATCTAAGGCAATAAGGCTCTCACCCGAGTTCGAATCTCGGCTGCCGCATTTAATATCGAGATGTCAAGATGCCACCTCCACCACCGCACGAATTGGGAAAAGAGGAACACCCTCATCCGCCTGTTCCGCCTCACGAGAGAAAAAGGAAGAGTTTAGCGAAGCGACTTTTGTTAAGCGTAATTCTTGGGGTTACTATAACAGCGGCAGTAAGCATATTACTTTGGCTTGGAGGCATTTCTATTAATGTTATACTTCCCGTTGCTGCGCCGATACTTGTCGGCTCCACCACGCTTGCTTATACCGTTCTTGCTGACAGGATTTAGGAAAATAATTTAAATGGCGGTTTAGTTTCTTCTTGGCTGAGGGCCCGTAGCTCAGCTTGGTTAGAGCGCCAGTCTTATATGGCTACGTTCTAAGACAGCTGGATGTCACCAGTTCGAAGCCAATCTGCGAAAGTCTGGTCGGGCCCATTTTCTTTTTCTAATATTATACTTAAGTTTTGCGTTTTATATGTGAAATGTAGGCGCAAGCCGTGAGTAAAACGCAAAAGTTTAGATTATAGGAACGTTTAAAAATGTGGCGAGCATACCTTATCAAAGTGATTACGATGAAGGGGGTAACGAAGGAGAGTGTTCTCGGCGCATTGAGCTGGCTTAATTTATGGCTGAAGAAGGAGAACTACCTTTTCAGGTGGAGATATGTAATTCCTGCATTCGTGCTCGTGTGGATTTACATTTCACTGGTTAACAGCATAAAGGGCGTAATAATTATCAGCGTACTGGCAGTGGTGGCTTCTTACTCGACAATTTACAAGCGCGTTGTGAGGATACCGTCGGCAATAGAGCTTGTTACGCTGGGAACTGTTGTTGTTTCAATATCTTACGGGCCGCTTCCCGGCGCTGTTTTTGCAGTGGCTACGACTATTGCTTCTGAAATAATAAGCTCTGCTGTGGACATGTTCACACTGGTTTACGCTTTTGCAAGGGGAGTAATAGGCATTGTTGCGGGTTATGCTTACTCTCTGCTTGGAGGGAATATCTTGCTGCTTGGTTTATCGATGGTGCTTTTATTCAATGCAATCTGCCAGCCAGTCTACCTGCTACCGGGAGACCTTGAAACAAAGGTGAAGGCGATGTATTTCTTTGTTATAAGCATTGCTTTTAATTTGCTTTCTTTCTTTCTTTTGGGAAACCTTCTGTTGAGGATTGCTGCCTGAGCCGAAGCAAAAGATTTAAAAGAAAGGACAGCTGGAGTTGATATATGGACGACGACACAGTGACTCTTGGGGGCAATATTCAGCTTTCTGGCTTCAGCGACCTCGAGCCTGCCTCGATGATAGTTTTGAAGAAGATTATTGGAACACATGCGAGGCGCCTAAGCAACAAGCACGAAAAGTTTGAGCTTCTCAAGCTCAGCATGAAAAAGGTGCACGAGCAGGAGCACTCCGAAAAGTATGAGGTCAGGGCGACAGTTGTAATTGAAGGGAAGCGGTACAATTCTGAAGTCACTGAGAGAAACCTTTTCTTCGCGCTTGACAGCGCAATCAAGAAGGTTGAGAACGAAATTAGCAAGTGATTCAGGCTTCTGTTAAGTCAAGTTGCTAAGTATCCATCTCTGCCCCTCCACTAGCTCCTTCCAAACCCTCCTTTGACTCACTTTTCCCTCCCACGCAAGTTAAGGGAGGGAAAAGTAAAGTTCGGAGAACCAGGGCCAGCAAGCGGGAAGTTAGAATGTTGAATTAACAGCTTCACAAGCTTTATAAAACAGGTTTGAGTTCTAAGGGGGTATGGTGCTTGAAAAGCTTGGGGAATCGCTGAAGAACACGCTCCAGAAGATAGCGAAGAGCGTTTTCGTAGATGACCGGCTGGTTAATGAGCTTGTTAAGGATGTCCAGAGGGCTTTGCTGCAGGCTGACGTTAACGTGCAGCTTGTATTCAAGCTTAGCAAGGAAATAAAGGAGCGAGCAATGAAGGATGATGCTCCTGCAGGGATGACTAAGAAGGAACAGCTGATAAAGATAGTTTATGATGAGCTCGTCAAATTTCTTGGAGAGGAGCCTGAAGAGATTAGGATAGAGAAAAAGCCTGCGAAGATTATGCTTCTCGGACTTTTCGGCTCGGGAAAGACGACAACTGCAGGCAAGCTTGCGCGCTATTTCCAGAAGCGAGGGCTTAAGACTGCAATGCTTCAGCTTGACGTTTACAGGCCCGCTGCATTTGAGCAGCTTGAGCAGCTTGGAAAGCAGGTTAACGTTCCTGTTTTTGGCAACAAGAAGGAGAAGACTCCAATAAGGATTTATGAAAGCTTTGAGGATGAGCTGAAGAAATTTGACGTTGTTATTATAGACACTGCCGGAAGGGACGCGCTTTCTCAGGAGCTGATAGGCGAACTAAAAAATCTCGGGGAAAGGATACAGCCTGAGGAAAGCCTGCTTGTCATAAGCGGCGACATAGGGCAGGCGGCACAGAAGCAGTCCGAAGCTTTTCACAGCGCGAAGAGCATAACCGGAGTCATTGTCACAAAGCTTGAGGGCACTGCGAAGGGCGGCGGAGCGCTGACTGCATGCGCCGCAACAGGCGCCAAGGTGAAGTTCATTGGCGTTGGCGAAAAGGCTGAGGACTTGGAAAGGTTTGTGCCAAAGAGGTTTGTCGGGCGCCTTTTGGGAATGGGCGACATCGAAACCCTGCTTGAGAAGGCAAAAGAAGCGATTTCAGAGGAGGAAGCGCAGGACATGGGCAAGAAGTTCCTCAAGGGCGAGTTCAACCTTCTTGACTTGTATGAGCAAATGCAGGCGATGAAGAAGATGGGCCCGATAAGCAAAGTTGTTGAGATGATTCCAGGATTCGGGCAGCTTAAGCTTCCGAAGGAAATGCTCGAGGTTCAGGAGGGCAAGCTCAAGCTGTGGAAGGTTGCGATGGACAGCATGACAAAAGATGAGCTTGAAAATCCCGAGGAAATAACTTCAGAGCGCATAGAGCGCATCAGCAAGGGCTCGGGCATACCCGCAGCAGAGATAAAAGAGCTTCTTAAGCAGCACAAGCAGAGCAAGAAGATTGCTAAGATGTTCAAGGGCTCTTCTCCAAAGAACATGGAAAAAATGATGAAGCGGATGGGCGGTATGCAGGGGTTTAAGGCTTAACTACTTTAGTCCATACACTTCTTTTAATTCACGTAATTGCCTTGCTTCTTTGTGGAATGCATCATTAGCTGCCTTCTGTTGCGCAAGCAGATTCTTAAACTCGGCACGAGGTTGTGCGCCTAATACTTTTTCGGCAGCTGAAATTACATTTTCAATAGTTGCGTTTGCATTGACGTTTAAGCTGGCAACAGCTTCAGAAGGCAATGACGTAGCTCCACTAGTGCCTTGCCCCATCCTTATCAGGTCCAATCCGTAGTCAAGAAATGATGTTTTGTAGTCAAAGCCCAATGGAACTTGCTGCCCTCCCAAAAGAACCATAACCGACGCCATAAAGTCGGTATCGCCTTTCGCAAGGTAATTGTTTGTAGCAGCGACTTCAACAACTCTGCCATCGCTATCGCTTACTGACTTGTTGTTGTATGTTCTTTGAATAATTCCCATTCTCTTTTCGCTTCCATCACTGCCAATTTCAATGAAAACGTATTCAGTTTGGTTGCTCCAAGTAGGATGGTAGACAACTATCTTTGCTTTTGGCTTCCACGATTCTGGCTTCCCTGTCTCGCCTAATGCTATGGTAACTGTGTCGAGCGCAGAGCCTGCCTTATTGCTCTTGTCAGGAGCGCCTTGGTGACCAAAAAGAGTTCCTCTAAGGAATCCTCTGCCTGCAAAGGGCTTGTTATTCTCGCCAAAATAGTTGGCCGCTATGACATATTTTACTGCTCCATTGAATAATTCCCCCTGAGCTGCAGAAGTTTCAACGCCGGCCCAGTCAAAGAACCTGTCATTGTCATGCGTGCTCATAAGGACATTCTGGTCAGGCGGGTTGAAATCAGTCTTTTCAAGATCTTTCAGCAGGTTTTCAAGATACGCCCTGGATTGCACAGCCTTATCCTGATTGAACATCCACGAGAAATCCATACCGCTCTTGGGAACAACAACGGAAAAGACGCGCTGGTCCTTGTATATGAGGTGCTCGCCTATGCCTTCTGTCCTGATTATAACCGGGCCATTGTTTACCGAGATTGCCCTGAGATCGGCATCCCCCCACCACTCCGTCTTATATCGTGACATAAATGCTGTATTGAGCGTTTGTGTGCTTGGCTCAAAAAGCATGATGCGGCTGATATCATTTCTATCGTTATTCGTCCAGGCAAAGTATCTTCTGCCTTCGTTTTGTGAAAAGATCATTCTTCCGGCAGCGTCTCTCAGATGCTCCGGTGCTTCTGTTCCCGTGTTGAAATAGGAGCCTTCAAGAACGTTATAGCTTGCATCCGGCCAGAAGTTCAACCGGTCTACCAAAAACACAAGTTCCCTGTTGTGCACGGTTCCCCTTGCATGCTGGAAAAAGCCCCACTGATACCCTTCAGAACTCATATCTTTCAAGCTATTGCTAGTGCCACAAGCAGCAGTAACAGCCATAGTTGCTGCAAGCAGTGTGGCAAGTGTTATTCTTTTCACGTTCTTCATTACACCAAGTGACATATAAATTAACCACTAAGAAGGAGTATATAAAGTTTTTGTAGCTGAAAGACTGTTTGCGGCGTAAAAAGAAGTTTAGCTGGAATTCAATGCAGTAAAGATTTATAAACCACTCCTGAATTTCTTTATGCTGTGCCGGGATCGCGTAATCTGGCATCGCGCAACCCTGGAACCTCTAAAAGGGAGACAGGTTGTTTCCGAAAGGATTTCTGGGTTCAAATCCCAGTCCCGGCGTCTATTCTACTAAGTCAGATTGCTCTTATTTTCTCTAGCATCAATGACGAATAGTAAGGTGTTTTACGCGACCGATCATAAAATTAAATAGGGCAACCGTCTTATAAGAAATATCCATAATTCCAAAAAATATGTCTGAACTGATGCCCTTTGGATACGTCAGGTTGTATGCTATCCTGCCGATTTTGGCGTCCAATCCGATTGGAACAAGATTACCATTTATTTCTCCTTCTGCAACTCTGTAAATAACTTCGGCAACTTTTTGAGGATTCATGCCAAAATGTTGTCTCCACCAATCTGCTGTTTTTTGAACTACCGCTTTTTCAGCTTCCGTATAATTTCCAGCCCACTGGCGTCTATCGATATTTGTTTTAGTGTTAGATGGCTGAATATCAACCAAACGAACATTACAGTCATTCCAAAATGGTTTATGCATTCTTTTGGTCACACGCGACAGTGCTCGTTTATCTTGTTCATAAGCATTATGGTATGAATCAGGATAATACATCTTAGAAGACGTAACATTTATAATCGTTCCTCCGTGCATGTACTTCAGTGCTTCCATCATTATAACTATTGGAACTCCCAAGTTTGTAGCCATCATTCGATCTATAGCCCCGGATTCCATTTTACCAAGACCTTGAATCATTATCCCGGCCGCATTAACAATCAAATCAATACTGCCATGCAAGGATGCCACGTCTCCAATAAATTTACGCGTTTTATCATAATCGGTCACATCCAATTCAACTGGAATGATTGTTTCCAGTTCACCGGATACCTCACGAACTTTGGTGTCAATATCCACTGCATAAATTGGGTTGTATTTAGAATTGCTAGATAACCTTTTGACCGTTGCCAATCCAATGCCGCTAGCAGCGCCTGTGATAATCGCTGTTTTCATGCGTCAGTTAGAGACAGGCATGCGTTTATATATTTTGCAGTGAGCTATAGAGACAAGCTTTATGCAGGCATTTTTCCGTTACGTTTAAATATTAGCTCCTGGTATTGGATTGATAGGGGTGTGATTATGAAGGGCATCAAGATTATTTCTGGAACAGCGAGCAGGAAGCTTGCTGAGGAGGTTGCGAGTAGGCTTCATACGAAGCTTGTTGATGCCGAAATCGGCAGGTTCCCGAACGGCGAGACGCACGTTGAGATAAAGGAGTCTGTGAGGAAGCAGGACATTTTCATAATTCAGTCAACCCATCCGCCTGTCAATGACAATCTTATGGAGCTTATGCTTATCATTGACGCTCTTAAGAGGGCGTCTGCCGGCTTCATAACAGTCGTAATGCCTTATTTCGGCTATTCCAAGCAGGACAAGAGGAAGTCAGGGCGTGAGCCTATTTCCTCAAAGCTTGTCGCGAGGATGCTTGAGATGGTTGGGGTAAGGCGGCTTGTAACTTTTGACTTGCATGCCCAGCAGATTGAGGGCTTTTTTGACATTCCTGTTGAGAACCTTACTGCAATCAACATGATAGCTGATTATTTCAGGAAGAAAGGCGTCAAGGACACTGTTGTTG
>CAZBPE010000003.1:26429-28274 GCA_964493685.1 uncultured Methanosarcinales archaeon | reverse complement strand
ATCGGCAGGGCTATTCCGTGATACTTCACATGAAGCCCTGCTATTCCCAGATAGTAGCTCGCTATGGCTGTCACCGCAGCTCCTGCCGCTGTTCCAACAACTATCCTTTCCATAAAGCCGAGCTTTTCCTTCCAGTAGCATAGGAGCGCGTAGCCAGGCAGCGTAAGCATCCAGAACAGCGAGAGCGCTGTCCGCGTTGTCGTGATGAAGTCCTGCCTGTAGAAAACTATCTTCATGGCAATGGCAAGCATGGCGGCTGTTGAAATCAGCCTTACAGCCTCGCTTTTTATCGCGCCTTTATCCAATGCAGTCCCCTCCTGGGTTGTTGTTCTTGACAACGCTTGTTGCTGAGTTGCTGTAAGCCTCTTCCATTCCATGCCGGATAAATGCCTGCTTTACTGCGTTGTTGTATTGTATCAGCGGCGCAAGCTGCTGGCTGTAAGTGGCTTTGTCAAATACGTAATAGTTGAACCTGCACAGGTCATAGTCCGGCTTCGGGAAATCTTCATCATAAAGATGGTATCCGAAGCTGAAAATTCCCGTCCTGTAGGGAAGCCCGGGCCCGTAGTCCATGTTTATTGAATTCAGGTATTCGCGTTTTATCGTCTGGTTGTTTAATGCGGCTATGTAGTCCTGCGTCTGGACGATGAAGTTTGTCCTGCCCGAATTGTAAAGCATTGATGTCTGCTCATAGCCGTCGCCGTAGAGGAAAATGACTGTCGCATTCTTCTCTGTATTTTCCCTGAGCCAGTTGAACATCTGCCATCTTTCGTTGTACATCGTTCCCTGGGTTCTTACTGGCTCGTAATTCATCGCAAGCACAGTTGTTGTCAGAATGACAGCTATTGCCATGGTGTATGCCATGCGCCATTTAACCTTCACAGCGCTCTTTAGCAAAGACACGAGCCTGTAAACTCCGAAACCGAACAGCGGCGCTAGCGTAACAGGCCACATGAATCTTGTCTGGAACGCCCTTGCCCCGAATCCGACAAAGCTCGCATAGCCGATTATCAGCATGTAAGGGCCGAGAACCTTCACAAACTCCGGCTTTCTCTTCAAGACAACATAGAGGAACGCGATAACGAACAGGGCGTAAAGCGCTGCTGCAAGAAAATCAGAAGTTATTTTTGTCTGCAGGCTAAGCATCTTAACAGCTGCCGCAAATATTATGGCGGAAGCAAAAGAGATTATTGTGTTCCTGTAGCAAATGCCAATCACGCCCGCAAGCATGATGATTATTACCCAGAGCTGGAAGTCCTGGAAAATGCGGACATTTGGAAAGCCGTCATTGACGTGCTCAACGTCAAAGTGGTATCCGAACTGCTTGCCCCATGTGTAGACGAATATGATTACGTAATAAGCGCTTACAGCTGCCGTAATGGCTCCGGCGGCAACCAGCTTCTTTACCCCTCCAATATCCTTTTTCAGCAACGCGAGCAAAAACGCAATGCCAACCAGCCCGGCAACGAAAACAAGCTCTGAGGCGTGCGTAAGCGCCACTGCGCTCACGAACAATGCAACAAGCAACGCCGCTTTTTTCATTTCAAGCTTTGTCAGCGCCCAGAAAGAGCCGAGCAGGAAAAGAGTTCCGAAAGTGAACGGCCACTGCCCGAGCAGTATTCCTATGTAGAAGTTTTTTGCAAAAATAAGCGTTGTTATCGGCAGCGATAGCAATGCAACCTCTGCGCTGTAGCTCCTAAGCCCGTAATACATCACCAGCGCAGCTAGTATCGCAACAAAGTAAACCATGAAGTAAAGGGCGTCATAGCTTTCCATCCCGCTGAGATAGGAAAACACGGCTGCTATCTGCGAGCTTCCTGGCATGTAGTAGCCGATGACGTCATC
>CAZBPE010000003.1:21267-26383 GCA_964493685.1 uncultured Methanosarcinales archaeon | reverse complement strand
GCTTCCCTTGCGTAGCTTCCCTGCTCCTTTATCCACTCGGCCCTTACCTGATGCTGATATGAATCAGCAGCCGAATAGCCATAAGGAAAATCGTGCTTGAGCCCGTGATTAAAGAGCGTTCCTATGCTTATCCACAGCATCAAAAAGAAGAACGCAGCCAGCAGAATCTTCTCAAAGTCGGCTTTCATTGCCCAGAAGGTTTTCACTAATGTTTATAAATATTGTCGTGGTGGTCAAAGTCATCAAAGAAGATGGTATCAGACGCTTTATCATAATGGAGCACAAGGACAAAATGTCCTATATGAACCCGCTTGGAATCCTTCATGTTGTATCTGAGATTCTTGTAATGCTCTACGTCGTAGAAGTTTACAACTTCGTCAATCTTCTTAAGAACCTGCTCGTAAGTGGATTTGTCTTTCTTGGCGAGCTTTGCGAGTATTCCCTTAAGGTGTTCGCTTGTCTTGAACATATGCATCTTTCCTCTGTCAGCTGGTTGCTTTCCTTAATTCATTAACAGAACTGAATTTGATATACTTCCCTTTCCTTATCTTTTCCAGTTTTTCCAAGTATTCCGGTCTGAGCTCAGGCTCAAGGAAGCTCTCTTCGTAAGTTTTCGCTAAAATGGAAACTGCCTCACTCTTGTTCTTCAGCCCGAATTTTGCTTTGACGATGTTAAGAATCCTGTCCTCCCTTTCTCCTATGTTTATGACATTCTGCACCATTTTAGTTACCTCTCCAATTTCATTATTTTATATTATGTTTTATAACGTTTCGTTATATTTAAGCGTTTTGGTTATGATGAAAAATCATCTGCCCAAGCTAATTCGCTGCTGATTTTTGTTATTTTGCGCAACACTTTTATATACCTCGCTTAATCCCTTGCCCATGCCTGAGCTTTCGCTTGTCATCCCTTTCTACAACGAGGAGAGAAACCTTTCTGATTTTCTTTCAAGCCTCACTTTGCTTTTCAATTCAAGGAAGGTTGACTATGCGATTATTGCGGTGAACAACGGCTCGGTTGACCGAACAGGGGAGCTGCTTGAATCATTCGCCGCAAGGAACAGGAGGATAAGGGTTGTAACCATCCCGAAGAACATCGGCTACAGCTTCGGCATAACTTCAGGCCTTAAGCTGGCTTCCGGAACGTATGTTGGCTACTGCTGGGGCGACGGGCAGATTGTTGCAGGGGACGTTTACAGGGTTTTTGAAGCGCTTAAGGCAGGCAAGGCTGACATCTGCAAGATAAAGCGCGTCTACAGGCAGGACAGCTTCTTCAGGAGGCTGGAGTCTTTCATGTACAATCTCATTTACAGGCTCCTTTTCTCGTTCAACCTTAAGGACATAAACGGCTGCCCGAAGCTGATGAGGCGCGAGGTTCTTTCTGCCCTAAACCCTGTTTCAAGGGACTGGTTTATTGACGCCGAGCTTATGATTAAGGCTTTCAGAAAGAAATTTAAAGTGCTTGAAATACCGGTAACCTATTACAGGCGCAACAAGGGCAGGTCCCATGTCCGCCTGACCACATCGCTTGAGTTCATCAAGAATGCCATAAAGTTCAAGCTTAGGGGGTATTGACTTTGAAGGTTGTAATTCTTTGCGGCGGCAAGGGAACGAGAATGCGCGACATGACAGAGTTCATTCCGAAGCCCCTTGTTCCAATCGGCGGCAAGCCTGTTATCTGGCACATTATGAAGCTTTACGCGTCATTTGGCTTTAAGGAATTCATTCTTTGCCTTGGATACAAGGGCAGCATGATTAAGGAGTATTTCAGGCACAGCGACTGGATGAACAATGACTTCACCATAGACCGGACTTCAAATGAAGCGAGGCTCATAACTCATGGAAACGACCTTGAGGACTGGAAGATAACCTTTGTCGACACGGGACAGGAAACAATGACTGGCGGCAGGATTAAGCGCATAGAGAAGTTTATTGGCGAAGACGAGTTCATGGTCACTTACGGAGACGGGCTTGCTGATGTTGACATAAGGAAGCTTCTTGAGGCTCATAAGAAGATGGGCCGCACCGCAACATTAACAGCAGTCCATCCTATGTCCCAGTTCGGCGTTCTTGAGCATGAAAACGGCCTTGTCAGGACGTTCAAGGAGAAGCCAAGGCTTGATGGCATAATAAACGGCGGCTTCTTCGTGTTTAACAGGAAAATATTCAGCTACCTTAAGGATGACTCAACTATTCTTGAGGAAGGGCCGCTTAAGCAGCTTACAAAGGAGGGGCAGCTTGCAATGTATGAGCACAATGATTTCTGGAAGTGCATGGACACTCCGAAGGATGCTGATGAGCTTAACAGATTGTGGGATTCCGGCAGTGCTTCATGGAAGGTGTGGAAATGAGCTTCTGGGAAGGCAAAAAAGTCTTTGTTACTGGCGCTTTTGGCTTTCTCGGCTCCTGGCTTTCTGAAGAGCTTGTCAGGCAGAAGGCTGATGTTGTTGCGCTTATGCTTGACCGGATTCCTGACTCCGGCCTCATCCGCTCAGGCGCCGACAGGAAAGTGAGCGTAGTCAGCGGCGACCTTGCCGATTACGAAAGCATGCTCCGCGTCTTCAACGAGTTTGAAATAGAATACTGCTTCCACCTTGGAGCACAGCCAATTGTAACTGTTGCTAACCGCAACCCGCTTTCAACGTTCAACTCAAACATTAAGGGAAGCTGGAGCGTCCTTGAAGCGGCAAGGAACAGCAAACTTCTCAAAGGGCTGGTGGTGGCATCTTCTGACAAGGTTTACGGCGACAACGAAAATCTTCCTTACAGGGAAGACTTCCCGCTTAACGCATCCCATCCGTACGACGTTTCAAAAGCCTGCGCTGACGTCCTCTCACAATCTTATTTTCATACCTATGGCGTTCCCCTCGCAGTAGCCCGCTCCGGCAATTTTTACGGTGGCGGAGACATAAACTTTGACCGCCTTGTTCCGGGAACAATGAAGTCGCTTATGAAAAATGAGCAGCCGGTAATTCGCAGCGATGGAAAGTTCATCCGCGACTTTTTTTACGTAAAGGACGCAGTTGGCGCCTTCCTCGCCCTTGCTGAGAGCGTTCAAAAGCCGGAAGTAAAGGGACAGGCGTTCAACTTCGGAACGGAAAACCGCTACACTGTCCGTGAGATAGTCGAAAAGCTGATAGCGCTTTCAGGGAAGAAATTGAAGCCGAAAATACTCAATCAGGCTTCAAACGAGATAAGGGCGCAGTACCTTGACTGCTCAAAGGCAAAGCGCCTTCTAAGCTGGAAGAGCTTAACAAGCCTTGACGCCGGCTTGAAGGAAACATTTAAGTGGTATGCTGATTTCTTTTCGTCAAGATGAAACCGTTAAAAGGCTCAACAGTTCTCGTTACCGGAGGCTTGGGCTTCATAGGCAGCCATCTTGTCCACCGTCTTCTGGTTGAAGGATGCGAGGTTCACGTTTTTGGAAACACAGAAACGCATAATGTTTCTGACATTCTTAATAAGATAAAAATCCACAAGGTTGACCTTCGGAGATTTGACGACGTAAAGAGGGAAGTTGGGAGAATAAAGCCAGTTAAGATTTTCCACCTTGCCTCCTATGTCAACGTGTCGCGAACCCTTGACCCTGAAATGATGATTGAGAACAATTTTGGAGGGACAGTAAACCTCCTCAAGGCTGCGGAATCAGTTGATTACGACTGCTTCATAAACACGGGAACCTGCGAGGAATACGGCACCAACCCAGTCCCTTTTACCGAAGACCAGGTTCCAAATCCCGTTTCTCCGTATTCCGTCTCAAAGGTAAAGACCACAATTTTCTGCCAGTCTTACCAAAAGGAAACAGGAAGGCCTGTCATAACCCTCCGCCCGTTCCTTACGTACGGGCCTTTCCAGCGAAATAATTTCCTTATCTCTTACGTCATAACCTCTGCGCTTTTTGGCAATGAGATAAAGACGACAAAGGGCGAGCAGGCGCGCGAGTTCAACTATGTTTCAGACATAATTGAGGGATATGTTCTTGCTTCAATGTCTGGCTGTGCGGTTGGCGAGATAATCAACATAGGCAATGGCAAAGAATATAAAATCCGCGACGTCATAAGCAAGATACTGGCAATTGTCGGCTCAAAGGTTAAGGTTGACAACTCCCTTCCCTACAGGGAGGGCGAGGCTATGCACTTTTACTGCAGCAATGAAAAGGCGCGCAGATTGCTCGGCTGGCAGCCGAAAGTCTCGCTTGATGAAGGGCTGAATAAGACGATTGAATGGTACAAGCAGAAGTTTGAGTCTGGAGAGCTTAAAAAATGGCTGATTTGAACGAATCCGGCATGAGGAAGGAGATAATTGAAAAGGCAAAAAAATACTACAATCTTTTCCAGTCTGCAAAGCCGTTTGTTCCGGGCAGGACAAAAGTGCATTACGCAGGCAGGGTTGTATCTGAAGACGAGATGGCAAATCTTGTTGACTCTTCGCTGGACATGTGGCTGACGCTTGACAGGTACGGCAGGCAGTTCGAAACAGAGCTTTCCTCTTTCATCGGCTCAAAGCGCTCCTTGCTTGTAAACTCCGGCTCTTCCGCAAACCTTGTTGCAGCATCTTCTCTATGCTCTTCGCTTGTTCCAGGCCATCTTAAGCCTGGCGACGAGGTGATAACGCCTGCCGCAACCTTCCCGACAACGCTCAACCCAATAGTTCAAAACAATTTGGTTCCGGTTTTTGCTGACATTGAGCTCGGCACTTACAACATTAATCCTGCGCTTCTTGAGAAATGCGTTTCGGAAAAAACAAGAGCCATAATGATTCCGCACACGCTTGGCAACCCCAATGACATGGGCGTGGTAATGGAGCTTGCTGAGAAGCACAAGCTGTTCATCATAGAAGACGCCTGCGACGCCCTCGGAACAAAATGGGGCGGCAAGCACGTTGGCACTTTCGGCGATTTCGGAACGTTAAGCTTCTATCCCGCCCACCACATCACAATGGGCGAGGGCGGAGCAGTGGTAACAGGCAGCGCCCAGCTGTCAAAGGTTGCTGAGTCGATTCGCGACTGGGGCCGCGCTTGTTGGTGCAAGCCTGGCGAATCCAATCCAGATGGAACTTGCGGCATGCGCTTTAAGTTCAGGCTCGCAGGCATTCCGTTTGACCACAAGTACATGTA
>CAZBPE010000003.1:18240-21257 GCA_964493685.1 uncultured Methanosarcinales archaeon | reverse complement strand
AATATCGGCTACAATCTTAAGCCGACTGACCTTCAGGCTTCTATTGGCGTCGCGCAGCTTAAGAAGCTGCCTGAATTCATAAAGAAAAGGAAGCGCAATTTCAAAATCCTTTACGATGCATTAAGCAGTTACGAAAAGTTCCTTATCCTTCCAAAGTGGCGCGAGAAGGCAGACGTTTCGTGGTTCGCATTCCCGTTGACAGTCAGGGAAGGCGCAGGCTTCTCAAGAAACGATCTGACGCATCACCTTGAAAAAGCCCTTATAGAAACCCGCCCCATCTTCGCAGGAAACATACTTCACCACCCCGCCTACAAGGACATCAGGCAGCGCACAGTCGGCAATCTTGACAACTCCACACGCCTCATAAAAGACTCTTTCTTCATAGGCGTCTACCCCGGCATAACTAACGAAATGCTTGACTACGTGATAAGCAAATTCAAGGAATTCTTCAGGGGCAAGTAGCTAAAGAAGCTTCAAAACCGCTTCCGCAAACGCCTTCTGTTTCTCGGCATTCTTATTGCTGTTTTACAAATTCTTCTTCATTCACTTTTGCCAGTTCAAGAATTCCCTTTTGACAATTGACCCCGCAGGGGAGTGTCTGCAAAGGGAAGTAAAGTCTGAAGTTGAAAAGCTGCTTGCCATACAAGGCCTGCCCGATGCTGTTCGGGACATACTGCTGTCAATTGGAGCGGAAAGAGCATCAGCTTAATCGCAATTCAGCAGGAATCTGTAGCTTGTCGTATCCCCTTTTCTCAATAAAAGGCGTGAGCTCCGTATCAGACGGAAATTCGAAATCGAATTCACGCTGCAAATCCGCCAATAGCTGTTTTCCCAAGCTTTGCCTATATTTATCCGAGAAGCAAGTCTGATACCAACTCTCCAAATCAGCGATTGTGATTATCCCTTGAAATTTGTTGCCAAATGGCAGTTGATTCATAAGCTTCTCTATCAGTTTAGCCTCGCCATCAAGGCAAACCAACACTATTCTGTCAGCGGTGATATTCTCTGACACGTCATCGGCTAACTCTTCGCTTAAAGATACGTGTTTAACTTGCACAGCTTGACCGAAGTTAGCCCACATATCGAGCCCCCTGTCAGCCGCATTGGTTACCCCGACCCTGAATAACTTTGCAGGCATTTTTAATGATGTCTTGTCCTTGGACAATCCCAGCACCAACCGCACAAATTTCTCAAAATCAGCCAAGATATTTTTATCCACATTTTCGATGGAAAGCGTCACTTCCACCTTTAATGCTCTGACAAGCGCGCTAAAAAGCGCATAAACTGTAATTTCGTAAGCTTTGTCGATGCTTCTTTTCAAGCCTGGGTTTTCTCGAAAAATGGAGAGGAAATCCCTTAAATCAAACTTTTGAAGGCCAGAGCGCTTGATATACTGGGCTGCGTTGTAAACCATCTCAAGCCTTCCCTGGAGCCTGCGATAAATATAACTTTCAACTATGCCCTTATTCTTTTCGTTGAATTCTGCAAGTTCCTTTAGCAACAAGGTAGGCATAGCGTTTCCCTCAAATAGGTTATCCTGGAATTTTTGGGACGATGTGGATACCCGCCCGACAAGAAGCTTACTGACGTCGTCTCGCCAGTGTTTGCTTATGTTGCGATACGATTCAACCTCAGAAATATCAAAATCCCTTTTCGTGCGATGCCGATACAAAATCTCAGCTATTTGAATCGGCTTATATAAGTGCACTCTGCTCTTTGCTATAATCTTATCTAATGCTTCTACGCTTCTCATTGGTTCACCGTCGCATTCAGCAAAGTTTGAGGTTGGTCTCGTAAAATTCGTATTTCTGGAGCTAATGGCTCTAAATTCATTGCCTTAATCATTTGCTTGGCAACTTCTTTTACCAGGGGGATAGGAACGCTATTGCCTGCCTGTTTTCTAATCTGTTGGTCTGAAACAATGATTTTAAAATTCGAAGGGAAGCCTTGCAGCCGCAGAAGCTCCTTTGGGGTAAGCCTTCTTATGCCATCTACTAAAAGGTAATTATAAGACGCTCCCGCCCTTAATGCACACGAAAATTCGTGTATGCCTATATCTCCCGCTTTATTTTCGTGCCATATGGCTGGGGTCGGTGTTTTTCTTCCATTGACCTTCTCCAATCTTTTCTCTGTTATCCTTTTTGAAGCGAAATACTTTTTATCCACCGTAGAATGGTCTTCAAGCAAAGCTTTAAGCGGGATTCTTGTCTTCACAGGCTTTGGGAAAGCAAATGGGCGATTTTCCTTAAAGCCAACAATAAGCGTCCTTTCTCTTTTTTGAGGAGTTCCGTAATCCAACGCATTCAGTATCTTCCACTGCGTATAGTATCCCAATTCATTTAATTTGCGAATTATTATTTGAAAAGCCCTGCCGTTATCGTGACTAACCAAGCGTTTTACATTCTCCAGCAAAAACGCTTTTGGTTTCTTCGCCTTCAAAATCCGTTCTATCTCAAAGAATAAAGTTCCCCGAGTATCTGCAAAACCTTGGCCTTTTCCTATAATGCTAAACGCTTGGCAAGGAAAACCCGCCAATAGAATATCGTGGGCAGGTATCCTGTCAGCGGGTATTGTTTTAATATCCCCTTGCGGTCGTTCGCCGAAGTTGGCTTCGTAAGTGTCTTGGGCATAATTATCTATTTCCGAAGAGAACACGCAAGTGCCGCCAAGCTCCTCGAAAGGGATTCGCAGACCGCCGATGCCCGCAAATAAGTCTATAAATGTAAAGCCTTCTTTCATAAGTTATTTATATGAAGACGCCAATTTATTAAAGTTGTGTTTTTAGGATGGAATTATGACTGACACATTTACCAAAAAGCAACGCAGCTACATAATGTCCAGAGTAAAAGGAACAAATACCGCGCCAGAGCTTATGTTTCGAAAGTCGCTGTATTCTAAAGGGCTACGGTATAGATTGCATTACGATATTCCAGGCAAACCTGATATCGTCTTGGCATCCAAGAAAATAGCAATTTTTATCGATGGCTGTTTTTGGCACAGATGCCCGAAATGCTTTC
>CAZBPE010000003.1:0-18230 GCA_964493685.1 uncultured Methanosarcinales archaeon | reverse complement strand
AATCAAATAAAAAATATTGGGAAGCCAAAATTAAAGGCAACTTAAAGCGAGCGAGTGCTATTAATAAAAAGCTAAGGCTGGCAGGATGGACGGTTATACGCATTTGGGAGCACGAGGTGACCAAAGGCGTTCAGAAGTGTGTAAATAAGGCATTAAGAGCTAAAAACAGATGACCTGCCGTTCTTCAGCCAAGTTGTTGCACAGGATTTTAACGCAGTCCTTCCCAGAAATCTTCTTAAGCTTTTGCAACAGCCGCCACCTCAAATGTGGTTAGTATTGGGCGGGATGCTTCCTTCGGATGGAATTCTTCCAGATAAAGCTCAGTGGCTTCCTTGAGATTGGCAATGGCTTCTTCAATGGTGGAGCCTTGGCTTACCGTGCCTGTTTCAGGGCATTTTGCCACATACATGTCTTCTTCCTTTGATATTATGGCTGTAAAAGTTTGCATATTCTTGTTCATCTCTTCTTACTATTTAAAGGTTGTGCGATAGAACTCTTCTTTCTCGTCATCTCTTCAAAACCTTCAAAACCGCTTCCGCAAACGCCTTCACATCGCCTTCTTTCACGAGGATTCCGTCCTTGACGACTTCAGGGTGGCTGCCTACATCAAACGCCACAACTTTCTTGCCGCACATCTGCGCGCTTACCGCTGGTATGTCAAATCCTTCCCAAAGCGTCGCTGTGGCGTAAACATCGCAGGCTCCAAAATAATAAGGCAGCTCCTCGTCAGGAACAAATCCGGTGAAAATAACGCTTCCTATTTCCTTGCTTAGCTCCTGCAGCCTTTTGCTGTAGCTGTCAAAGGTTGGCTTGCCGACTAAAATCAACGTTGCAGACGGCATCTTTCCTTTGACAATCCTGAACGCCTCAAGCAGCAAATGCACTCCCTTGTGCGGCGACAGCCTGCCGACGTAAAGCAGAACTGGCTTTTTCAGCTTGTGCTTCTTTGCGATTGCAGCTATTTTCGACTTGCTCAGCTTTCTGTTGTAGATTCTGCTGTCAACTTTTACATATTTCACTTTGCTGTCCAGCCCTGTTTCCTTCTTAAGCTGCTGCCTGAGGAAGTTGCTTATTGATATTGCATCATCCGCGTTTTTCACAGTGAAGTTTGTCAGCGTGTTGAAAAGCCTCATGTAAGCCCTTTCAAGTAAGCTGCTGAAAAGGCGTGGATAGGCGACGCCCATGTTGTAGTAGACGTAGCGCCTTTTGTAATATTTGTTTGCTGTCGTTCCCGCTATCGTCATGGGATAGAGGAAGCTTATTACCTCGTCAGAGTATTTCACGGTCTTTGCTATTTTCATCACTTTGAATATGTCCAAGAAAAAGAAGAGCCTGTAGAGCCTTTCAAGAGTAGGATTGGACGGCATCCCGAGCTCAATGACTTTGTAGCCTCGTGGCTTTATGTCTCCCCTGAAAGTGATTACCGTTACTTCATCCCCTTTTGAGGCGTGCTCCTCTGCCTCGTTCTCCACCACCCTGTCAGGCCCGCTGAACCTGAAAAACGTTGGCGTTAATAGCGCTATTTTCATTGCTTAACGGCAGGCATTTCTATTTTAAAACCTTTTCTATGCACAGAAAGCTTTTGGCTTTCTTGCGTTTGCCAGACATAACAAATTTATGAGTTATTTATGTCTGGCATTACGTTTATCAGAAACTATTTAAACAATTCCGCGCCGCTTTCCTGCATGCAAAAGCTCTCCATCATCATTCCTGCCTATAATGAGGAGCGTTTCATAAGGGAGATTCTTGAGCGTGTTAAGAAGGTTTGCCTGAAGCCTCTTGGGCTTGTTAAGGAGATTATTGTTGTTGATGACGGCTCAAGGGACAAGACTGCTTTTATTGCTGCTAAAGTCAGGGGCGTCAAGCTCATCCGCCACGTAAAGAATTCCGGAAAAGGCGCTGCCATCAGGACAGGCCTGAAGCGCGCCACAGGCGACATCATTCTCATACAGGACGCTGACTTGGAGTACAACCCTGCGGAGATTGCGAAGGTTGTCAAGCCGATTGTTGACGGCAAAGCCGCTGTTGTTTACGGCTCGCGCTATCTTGATCCGCTTCAGAAGAGCCGGAACAAGCTTTTCCTGCAGAAAATTCACAAGAACGCTTACCAGCTGTTCTATCTTGGCGGCCGAGCTATAACGATGATGGCAAATATTCTTTACAACGCGCGAATCACTGATGAGGCTACCTGCTACAAGGCATTCCGCGCAGATGTTATCAAGGGCATTAAGCTGCGGTGCAATCGTTTTGAGTTCTGCCCTGAAGTGACTGCCAAAGTCAGAAAGCGCGGCTACAGGATAATTGAAGTCCCGATAACTTACAGCCCCCGCTCTTTTGAGGAGGGCAAGAAGATAAAAATGAGTGACGGCATAGACGCCATCTGGACGCTTCTGAAATACAGGTTCTTTGATTGAATTATGAGCCGGCGGTGGGAGTTTCGCCTACACCAACGCCAACACAAAAAAGCTGGAGCTTCCTTTTGACGTTGATTTTACCGTTGATATTTACAAGCTTGGTTGATTGGGCTTTCTTTTTCATAAGCAACATAAAACCTTAAATATCCCTTCTTCATTCCTGAAACTGATGCCTGAATACGATGTTTCTATGGAGTATGTAAGGTGCGACTTGTGCGGGCAGGACAATTATCTTGTTGTTTACAAGGGCGCGCTGAAGGCCGAGGAAGGCGCAAAGAAGGCTGCTGAGGTCTACAAGTCTTCCGGCAGCAGGCCGAGCGAGGACACGATAGTTAAGTGCAACAACTGCGGGCTTGTTTACGTTAATCCAAGGCTGAAGTCTTCTGAGATAATTGAGGGCTATTCCGAGGGAAGTGACGAGACTTTCATCTCGCAAATCAGCGGCAGGGAGAAGACTTTCATGCAGGGCGTGAAGTTCATTGAGCATTTTGAGAAGCCTGGCAAGATTCTTGATGTTGGCACGGCAGGCGGAAGCTTTCTTGCAATGGCGAGGAAGCGCGGCTGGCAGGCTTACGGCGTTGAGCTTAACCGGTGGCTTTGCGGTTGGGCTGAGAAGCATTACAGCCTTCATATCCAGCCGGGAACGATTGACAGCCTTAAGTATCCTGACGGCTTTTTTGATATAATTGCCTTGTGGGATGTTCTTGAGCACGTTCCCAACCCTTCTGAGGTTCTTCAGAAGTGCCACCGCCTCCTTAAGCCCGGCGGATTTATTTACGTCAACTACCCTGATTACGGCAGCTACGCTGCAAGGCTCATGGGGCGAAGGTGGGTTTTTCTTCTTTCAGTTCACATCTACTACTTCACCAGAAAAACAATCGCCAAGATGCTTGACAAGACCGGCTTCCGGCCGTTAAGCTACAGAACGCATTTCCAGACGCTTAGCCTTGGCTATCTTGTTTTTAGGATGAGGGAGTACAGCGGCTTTCTTTACAGGCTGGGGAATCTCTTTGTCAGCCTTCTTCGCATCAAGAATTTCCCAATTAAATACTGGCTGGGCCAGACTGGAATCATAGCGAGGAAGAAGTAGCTTAAAGATTCTCTACGAATTCTTCCCTGCTTATTTGCAGGTCGTGCTTTATTATTTTTGTCAGCAAGCCGCGGTCTATTTCTTCTCCCGGATGATTTGGCACTACTGTTGTCCTGCCGTCCGGGTGCTCAAAGAACATGTGGCTGCCTTCCTGTCGCTTAAGCTCAAATCCGAGTTTCTTCAGCGCTTTTGCCGCTTCTCTCGCTTTTAGAAGCGGTAGTTTTGCCATTAGGGAACAGCCTCACACTTCCACTTGCTGTAGTCCCAAGAATTTAGTCCTGACTTCCTTTGCTTCTTTCACGTTCCTGTACAGTGATATGGCTTCTTTCGTTCTTTTTATCAGTTCGTCGTAAGTCTTTGCCTGCGTATGGCATCCTGGAAGTTCAACTACGTCGGATATAAGATAGCCGTCTTCCCCCTCCTCAACTATTACCGTGAATCTTTCTGCCATTCTGGGATACTCATTTTATTTGTCGCTTTATATACTTTTTTGTGAAAAAGCCTACTTCAATGCTAAGAGAACTTGGGAGAATGAATATCCGGCTGCTTTGCTTCTATAGTAACTGACCTAAATATTTATACAAAGTGTCAGTTACTATATTCGGAAGACATAACAAATTCGTATAGATACTTATGTCTTCCGTTATATCTCAGCCAGACTGGAATCATAGCAAGGAAGAAGTAAAAAAGAAAAGAAGAAGATTTCTTGTTTCCATGCCATTCCCCTTCCTCACTAAAATTTGCTCTTGCTCTATTTTTCTCACCTTTCGTTATATTGTTGATAGGTATACGCCATCCATTATGTGAACATTTGGCCTCTGGAGTAGATAGATATTATATTGAGGCTACTATGTCCTCTTTCATATTATGTAGATTACATAATACGAATGTTTATATAGTGAAATCGCATAAACATTAAATACGATGGCGCAAACTGAGAAAGATATGCAGAGAGGTGCTGCGGGAGCTAATGTTCTAATTGAAGGGCACAAGTGCCATAGATGCAGTCACGAATGGCGGCCCTACAATCTAAAAGAACTACCGATAGTCTGCCCTTACTGCAAAAGTCCCTACTGGAAAACCTCTCGTAAAAACGTAAAATCTACGGAAAAACCGAAAATTTTCCGACGAAAAAACCAAAAAGAATAAGAATGACTAAATCCGCAAAGAAGAAAATGACGAATGGAACTGAAACAAGCAGTTTCGGGATAGGTTCAAGAAGCAATCATGATTCATCAAAGTTTTACGCTGGACGTCTTTATGAAGGATTGCCTACAGAAAAAGAAAATGTTAACTTCATTGAAAATAAGATAGATGAAAAAAACATCAATAAAATTTTCTGTAAATCAAGCGATGATATGACAGAATTGCCGAATGATAGTGTTCATTTAATGGTAACATCACCGCCATACAACGTAGGCAAAGTATATGATGAGAACTTATCATTGAAAGAATATCGGGCATTCTTAAAAAAGATTTGGAAAGAAGTTTATCGCGTTCTTGTCCCGGGCGGGAGAGCTTGTATAAACATAGCCAACTTAGGAAGAAAACCTTATATCCCCTTGCACGCATTCATTATAGAAGATATGCAAGAATTAGGGTTTCTTATGAGGGGAGAAATAATCTGGGATAAAGCATCAACAGCAAGCCCATCAACCGCGTGGGGTAGTTGGCTATCTGCTAAAAATCCAGTCCTTAGAGACATTCACGAATACATCTTAATCTTCTCAAAAGAATCCTTTTCGAGGGCAAATCATTACGACCAACCTACCACAATGACAAGAGACGAATTTTTAGAGCTGACAAAAAGTGTGTGGACTTTCGGAGCAGAATCAGCTAAACGAATAGGGCACCCCGCTCCTTTCCCCGTTGAACTGCCGTTAAGATGCATAAAACTTTACACATTTGAGAATGACGTTGTTCTTGACCCTTTTATGGGAAGTGGACAGACAGCCATTGCAGCCATTAAATCTGGAAGAAACTACGAAGGATATGAAATAAATAAAGAATACTGCAAGTTAGCGGAGAAGCGCATTGGAGAAATAACTACGCAAAGAAAACTTATTGAAATCCATTGACCGTATCTATAAATTGTTTTAAATCTTTGGCATTTGTAACGTCCACAAATTTATCCACGATGTCCCCTTCTGCTAATCCCATCATACATTTAGAGTTGCCATCTGTTGGTATAACATTTGTTACGATAAAAAAAGGCGTTTTAGAGTATATTCTTTTGAACTGATAAGCATTTGAAATCGCCTTTTTTATCGTATCAGTTCTTTTGAGTCCGGGTCTGGTTGAGCTATTTGGGTCAGAACCTTTTGCTTCAATACCGCACAAGAGATTCTTTTCAATGTGCGGTTCATCTTTTTTGAAAATTCCAAAATCTAATTCGCCACCAGAACAAAGACAAGCCTTCGGAAGCGATACTTTATCAGTTATATCTAAGTTGAATTTATGTTTGATCAAATACCAAAAGGAATATTCAAACATATCGCCTGTTTTCCCAGCTCTCGCTTGGTAATCTGTGGGTGATATTTTAAGTGCTTTAATTATTTCCCTGAAGCAGGAGTTAAAAAACGTAGTTAATTCTTCTGTGTTAGAAAGTTCCGACGCGCTATAGATTCTCTGAATTATGCTCATAAACGGCTCTGGTATCTGCATGATGACCGCGTATGAAAATCTTATTTAAAAGCTTTTTTACTTATCGGGCAAAGCCGGCGCCTTCTATTTCTCTGACGGCGGCTCGGCTAGCGTCATAGCAAGAAAGAAGTAAAAAAGAAAAGAAGCAGAGTTCTTGTTGATTAGTATTCGTCGCTGTCAGAGTCAGAGTCTCCGCCTTCGTCAGAGTTTCCGCCTTCGTCAAAATCGTCAAAATCGTGCTTCATTTTTTCTCCCCTCCTTCCACTTGTGATTGGCAGGAATCCCTGCCCGTATCCGCGCAACATAGCGAACCTGTATTTATTTCTTTGGTTTTTTAGTGGTGTAAAAAAGAATTAAATTTTTAATGCAGAGTTTGCCGCTTCTTTTGGTATGAAAAAGCTATCCGACATACTCCACGATTCAAGGCAATCAGAGCTTCCCCGGGAGCTTGCTGTTTTTTGCAGGGAAGGGCTGCAGGAACTTATTCAGGCAGGGTATCCGGACGCAATTCCATTGGGAGGCAAATCGTCATGTCTTCCTAAAACCGCGCCTCCAGATTGCGCAGACCATTACGCCCTTAACGATGGGAAGCTTTTTGGAAGTTTCAGGATCGGCAAGAGAAAGCTTTTTTTGCTTCCGATAATGGTGACAAGGGAAGTAAATCCTAGCGATATTCCTTTTGAAACGTATAAGCGAGAATTATTAATCGGTCTGGCGCAGGTTATCGAAACAGCTGAAGTAGCCTGTCATAAGGATTCAGCTTGCGGTTATTCTTCCCCCTTAGGAAAAACCTTTTAAAACCGCTTCCTTTTGCCTGATTGCATGATAGCGCTTATTAACCCGAATATCGTTATGCAGAAGGACGACCTGTTCGGCACTGGCATTCCTTACCTGCCTGTTGAGCTTGCTTACGTTGCCGCTTCTCTCAGGAAAAACAAGGTTCAGTTCAAGCTTATTGACTCTTTCGGGCTTAAGCCGATGCAAATAACAAGGCAGGGCAGCCAGCTTGTGCAGGGGCTCACAACTGCTGAAATCCTTTCTGAAATTCCGAATGACGCAAAGTTCGTTGTTGTTTACTGCGGGCTTGTCGTTGCATTCAGGAGAATTGCAGGGATAATCTCAGCAGTTAAGAAGGCATTCCCCAAACTTTCCATAATCTGCATTGAAAACACCCAGCAGGTTACCGCTTTCTCGCTTGAAAAGGCTGCGCCGAAGCTTTTTGATGCTGGCGCTGACGTTCTTGTTGTTGGCGATCCTGAGCTGAGGGTGGTTGATATTTTTTCTGGAAAGAGCCTTGGCGGTATTAAAGGGCTTATTTTTAAGAAAAATGGAAAAATAGCGAAGACTGAGGCCGCTGATATTTTCATTAAGGATGTTGACTCTCTTCCATTTCCTGCTTGGGAGCTGTTTCCACTGAAAAATTACTGGAATCTTGGTTACTCGCACGCGCCGCTGACTTCTGGAAAATACTTGCCGCTTCTTACGTCAAGGGGCTGTCCTTTTGGCTGCCGCTTCTGCGTCATTCCCGCAACCAACCAGAGGCGGTGGACTCCCCGCTCTGCAAAAAATGTTGCTGATGAGATGGAGCACTGGATAAAAACTCTTGGAGTTAGTGAGTTTCACGTAGAGGACCTGAATCCTACCGTAAGGAAGGAGAGGATGGTTGAGCTTTCAAAAGAGATAATGAGGAGAAGCCTGAAGATTTCCTTCAAGTTCGGCTCAGGCACGAAAATAGAAACTCTTGATGAAGAAACTATTGACTGGCTTGCGAAGGCAGGGCTTTCTTACCTTTCCTGTTCGCCTGAGTCAGGCTCGCCTTCTGTCCTTAAGGCCATGGGCAAGCCTTTCAACCACGAGCTCGCGCTTAAGCTGATAAGGCGCCTTCACAGGAATGGCGTTGCAACGCAGGCGTGCTTTGTCATTGGCTTCCTTAACGAGACTGATGCTGACAGGAAGCTGACAAGAAGCTACATAAAAGAGCTTGTTAAGGCTGGCATTGACGAGATTGCCCTGTTCATAATGACGCCAATTCCAGGCACTTACACCTTTGACAAGATGAACGGCTATGGCGATTACAGCCAGCTTACCTTTTCGCCAAAGTGGAGGGCGGAGTACAAAATGCTGGCAGCGTTCAGGAATGGCACATACTTGCGTTTCTTTTCTTGGAAACTGCGTTACCACCCCCTAAAATTATTTAAGCAAGCTATTGATTTCCTGACCGGGCGCTTCCATACCAAGATGGAAATGACTGCTTTCAGGTGGTTTAAAGTCAATTTCATGTCAAAAATAAGGTGAAATTATGCGAGTTGTCATAATCGGCGCTGGCGTGACAGGGCTTGCTGTAGCTTGGAAGCTGTCAAGGGACCATGAAGTGGTTATTCTTGAGAAAAACAGCCGGATTGGAGGCGTGGCAGCCACTTTCAGGCGCGGTGATTTCACGCTTGACACGGGCCCGCACAAGATTTACACTCTTGTTCCCGGCATACTTGAGGAGATAAAATCGCTTCTCGGCTCGGAAGCGATAACCATTCCGAAGGCGAGCGGCGTGATAATAGCCGGCAAGCGCCTTGATTATCCTATAAAATTTTCAGACCTTTTGCTGAAGCTTAATCCAATGACGAGCGTCAGGCTTGGCGTTGGTTTCGGGATTGCAGTTCTTCTTTCTTTCTTCAGGCGGGGCGAGCCTGTTTCATATGCCCAGTATTTCAGGAGGAATTTTGGAGTTCCTGCTTACAACCTTGTTTTCAGGCAGCTTGCCGAGAAATCCTGGGGAGACCCTAAGAGGATAACTGCCGATTTTGCTCGCAGGAGGGTTCCTTATAATGGCGTTTTCCAGATGCTTAAGACAATGCTTTTCAAGGACCGCAAGCTGAGCGCAGAGAATTTTTACTATCCAAGAAAGGGCTTTGCTGAGCTTTCCCAGCTTATGCTTGACAAGGCTTTGCAGAACAAGGGCAGCATTATACTCAATGCCGAAGTGAAAAAGTTTGAGACAGAAGGCGACAAGGTAACATCTGTGACTTTCAGCCACGAGGGGCGCCTTAAGAAGATTCCTGCTGATTATGTTGTTTCAACAGCCTCCCTGACCGCATTGCCTTCAATGTTTGGAGCGCCTCCTGAAGTGATGGTTGCCGCATCCGAGCTGAAATGCCGCTCGCTTCTGCTTGTTTACATCCTCGTAAAAAAGCCAAAAGTCACGGATGACGTCTGGACTTTCGTCCCCGACCGAAACTTCATTTTCCAGCGCCTTTCCGAGCAGAAGAATTTCAACGATGAAATGGGTCCGAAGGACAGCACAGTCATCACAGCAGAAGTTATGTGCACTGCAAACGATGCGATGTGGAACGCGTCTGATGACGAGCTTTACGGTAAGGTTATAGCGGACTTAATTAAGGCAAGCTTTGTCAGCCATGGCGAGGCTTCAGGGTTCTACATCATTCGCATGAAGAACATCTATCCTGTTTATGAGCTTGGCTACAGGCAGCGCGTTGACAGGATTCTCGGATTCACAGACCAGTTTGAAAATTTCATCACGCTCGGCAGGCTTGGCCTGTTCAACTACAACAATGCCGACCATTGCATTGACATGGCAGTCTGGGCTTCGTCTCACATCCGCTCAGGAAAGCCAATCAGCGACTGGCTTCCGACAAGAAAGCGATTTGACAGCTATGTGATAGTGGACTGATTCTGTTTTGCGAAAGATTTATATAATTCTTAATCCTCCGGGCTTCACATAAGTGCGGGCGTGTCGGGATTTCCGCTTTGTCGTTTCGAACCCGAATCTTGCCGTGAGTCAAACAGCCGCTCTTTCCGAATTAAGCTACACGCCCTTTACACTTTTTCCCTTTTCCACAACGAACTTGTTAATATCTTTATCGTTTTGTCGTCGTAAGATTTTCAGCTATGTCAAAACAACCACGGGCTAAAGCCCGTAGCGTGTTGTTTTGAGCATGCTCAGAAACCGCTGGCTTTCCCTTTGCCGAAGCAAAAGAGCGTACGCCATAAGCGATTTCTGACATGTCAAAATATTTTCAGAAAGAACTGTTTTTTATGAAAATCTTGCATAAAGCTAAGAAAAGTAGCAGCAACCGCTTTATTTCCTCTTTCCCGTTGTTTTGAACATCCTCACTTCTCTCTTGATGTCCACCACGTCGAATATCTTTATCTTCGGAACGAGAGGCAGCATCATAAGAACGAATATCATTCCAACCAGATACCGCGTGAAGAAGCCGTCGTTAATCTGGTAAATCCTGAATGCGTGCAGCACAAGTAGCGAAACCAGCAGAACAAGCAGGACAAAATACAGAGCAACAGCTGCCTTTCTCCCTCCTTTTGCCATGCTGTTAATCTTTCTTTGTGTTATTTAAATCTTTCCCAATAAGTTCCCTGTATATCTTCATGTATCCTTTTATGTTGCTTTCCAGTAGGAACCTTTTCAGCGGCGACTTCTCGTATTTTCCCTGATAAACCCTTTCAACTGCAGTTGCTATTTCCTCGCTGCTCTTCGGATTTATCAGAACGTATTTTCCTGACACGACTTCCGGCAGAGATGTAGTGTTTGTCGCCACTACCGGAACGCCGAGAGCGCACCCCTCTGCTGCAGTGTATCCGAATCCTTCTGACAGGCTTGGAACAACTACGCAGTCTGCAGCCTTTATGTATTTCGGCAGTTCTTTGTGAGGAACCGGGTCAAGGAGCACAACTCTGCTTTCTATTTCAAGTTCTTTTATCATCGCCTTTAGCTTTCTTAGCTTAAGAATGTACTGCCTATTCTTACTAAGTATGAAAACGTATTTCAGTTTTGGCACGCTTATCAGAGGCACGGCCTTTATAGCATATTCAATGCCCTTGCTCGGCCCGGGCCTGCCATATGTAAGGCAGACGAAGTTGTCCTCAAGGTATAAGTCTTCCCTTGCCTCTTTTCTGCTGTACTTTGCCGGGTTGAAGTGCCCGTAGTTAACCGCGTTGTATACCGTAACTGTCTTCTCAGGTTTTTTCCCTATTTCAAGCAGCTGTTTTCTTGTTGAGTTTGAGACCGCAGCGTATTTGTCAAAAGGGAGGAGGTATATCATCTTTTCGAGGAAGTTGTGAATGGCAGCCTCCAGCCAGCCCATTGTCGTGTATTCCTTCCATTTTCCTATCCATGATTCGTGCACTGTTATCACGCACTTCTTTCCTGTCAGCTTTGATGCAATCCATGCAGGGAAGGCTCCGTTGAATGTTGTGGTGTGTATTATGTCTGCTTTCCTCGCCTCTGAAATTGCTTTTGGTATCGCGCAGAAAGTGAAGAAATATCTGCTCTGCAGGCAATTTATGCGGTGTATCTTGACGCCGTTAAGCTCCTCATATGCTTTGGCGTTTGCAGGGCGGTGCGTGATTATTGTTGTGTCGTGCCCTTTCTTCGCAAGCCCTTCGGCAAGGTTCCTGAAAACAACCTCCACTCCTCCGATGTGAGGCAGGTAGTTTTCTATCACGAACAATATTTTCATGTTGCCAGGGAAAGAAAAACGCTATTTTTAAGGTTTACTGCTCGGGCGGGCACAAACAGAAACCAATAAAAGCTGCTGATGCAAACCATGGCCGAATGCTGCCCAATCCTATATTGCAGTTGAAGAATGTAAGCTATAAGTTCCCAGCCGCAAAAGAACTGGTTCTTGACAGGGTAAGCCTTTCCGTAAGCCCTGGCGAGTTTGTTGTGCTGGTAGGGCCGAGCGGCAGCGGCAAGACGACCCTGCTTTTGCTCGCCCGCGGTTTTTACAAGGAGCTTGGCGGAAATTTCAACGGCAGCATATTTATCGGCGGGAAAAGCATCGAGGAAAAAAGCATTTCAGAGCTTGGAAGCAAGATAGGCATAGTATTCCAGGGCCCTGCGTTGCAGCTTCACCAGCTTCGCGTGATTGATGAGGTGATGAGCGCCCCGATGTATCAGGGGCTTCCGTTTTTGGAATGCCAGAACAGGGCAGAAACCCTTATTGATGAAATGCTCGGCAGGGATTTTTATGAGCGCTCTCCAAACGAGCTATCTTGCGGGGAGCAGCAAAAAGTGGCGTTAGCCGCCGTATTGGCAATGAATTGCGAAATAATCCTGTTAGACGAGCCTTTTTCCTTTCTTGATGTGAAGGCAGCCAAAGAGGTTTTGGCGCTTCTGTTAAAGCTTAAAGAACAGGGCAAGACGATAATAATCTCAACGCACGGTATAGAGCACATTGCAGAATATGCTGACCGAATGGTGCTTTTGAATGAAGGAAAACTCGTTGAAGAAGGGAAGCCGGAGCAGGTATTATACAGCAAAAGGCTTGATGAAATCCTGACAGCGCCCTTGTCAATAAAAGCGGCGAAATTACTGCAAAGTAAAAAGAAGCTGAAGGAAAAAATACTCGGTTGGCAGCAGCTCATAGCCAAAATAAAGTTAAGGTGCAGGGATATCAGGAAGATAAAGCGCAGCAGCGGAATGATGCTGCAATTGCAGGATATTTCCTTCAGTTATCCGGAAGGAAAAAAAGGGATTGCTGGCGTTAATTTGTCAGTCAGTAAAAATGAGATTTTAGGAATAGTCGGAGCAAACGGCTCCGGAAAGACAACTCTGGCAAAGCTAATCCTGGGGCTGCTTAAGCCGTCAAGGGGAAAAATCACGCTTTCAGGGGAAGAAATCACGAGGCAGGACGTTTCCCAAAGGGCAAGGAGGATTGGTTACGTTACCCAGGACCCGATTGACATGTTTTTTGAAACAAATGTCCTTGCAGAATGTGCGTTTGGGCCAAAATGCTTTGGCATGAGCAGTCCCGAGAAGCGCGCAGAAGCAACGCTGAAAAGTCTTAACATATACAAATACAAGGACAGCCATCCTGATTCATTGTCCGGCGGGGAAAAAAGCCTGCTGGGAATGGCGGACATACTTGTAAGCGACCCTGAAATTTTGCTGCTTGACGAGCCTGAGTTCGGCCTTGACCCGAAAAACTGGCATAAGATTGTTGCGACAATAAAAAGGCTGCAAACGCGGGGGAAAACGATTATTGTCATAACGCAGGACCTGGAAAAGGCAATGTTCATGTGCGACCGGGTCGTGCTTATGAAAAGCGGGAAAATTTTAAAGGCGGGAACGCCGAAGGAAGTGTTCAGCGATGAAAAGCTGTTGGCAGCGGCAGGGCTTGTAAGTTTGCCTGTGTTCCGGCTTCTAAAATGCGTTGAAGAGGGTGACTTGTCTTCAGAAGAAAAGTTCATTGAGGCGATAGCGGGATGAAGTGGACTATTACGCAACTTGTGGCTGTAGGCGTTTTGTCTGCCTTATTGTTCAGCAGGCTTAAGAACACTGCCGCGATGAGAAGGGTTCAGGCGTCTTAGCCTATCTTATTGTGGCGGCCCTTTTCGGGCAACATTGTTCCACAGCAGCTCAAAATAGCTCCTGAAAGTTTTGCCAAGGCTTTGGTCTTCTATCGCGATGGCTAAAAAAGGCTTTGACCAAAGGATTATGCCAACCTTGCTTCCGCACACTCCTATTGTTGACTCATATTCGTGGTTTTTTGGAAGGTACCTTACCTCTGTGTTTTTGGACTTTGCAATGTCCATGCCTTCCATTGCCAGGACGCGCTCGTGAATGCCTGCTTCCTCCAGTGCTTCCATGAAAAGCTCAAAGAACTCCTGCATGCCTGGAACGCCCTTCCCGGCTATTACGTCATAGTTTTTCCTGAAGCTGAGCAGCGACCTGCTAAGGCTTCTTACGCCGTTTTCTCCCCTGTAAATTTCTATCTTCGGCTCTCTTCTCTTCATGCGTCCTAATTCCTTTAGCTCTGGCAAATACGACTTAAGCTCCCTTTCCTTCTCCTTCAGCTCAAGCAGCAGCCTTTCTGGCTCAATAGCACGGAACTTCCTTACCTTGTTTTCAACAATGAAGCTTGCAAGCCCCTTATCAATAAGCTTCTCAATAATCCTATAAACCCGCGTCCTTTCTATTTTAGTTTCTCTCGAAATGGCCGTAGCTGAGGATAAGCCGCATTTAAGCAAGGCAAGGTATGCCTGCGCCTCTGCCTTCTCCAGCCCCAGCTTTTCAAAGACAGCAGTTTCCATAACGGCTGGAGATTCTTCAGAATACTTAAAGCTTGTGGTGCATTTCGCACAACATAACTATAAATATCTGTTTGCAACCCTTTTCGCTAAAATGGTGATTGAACTGGTGAAAGAATGAAATGGACAACTGCGCAGCTTATCGCTGCCGGAGCCATGGGCGCTCTCTTAGCCATGGCAGCCCTCTCTGAGGCTGTTGTTAATGTCATTACAGGCATTCCAGCAGCGGGAGGGGTTGTTGGAGCTTTTTTTGAAGTAACCGTTTTTGCTGCTGCAGTTCTGCTTATTCCTCGCTTTGGCGCAGGGGCAATTGTTGGTGGCGTTGGCACAGCCCTTCTTCTGCCACTCCCTGTTTTTGGACCACCAGGGTTTCTGCCAAAAGTCGCTATTGGTTTTGCTGCCGGGTTTCTCTACGACCTGCTCTTCTTGTTCTTCAGACGCTTTGGGAAGTGGGGGCTTGCTTTAACAATCTCGGTGATTATTCTTCTTGCTGATGCTGCTTTCTCAATCGTGCTAGCATTCTTCAACATTACAGCCCTTAAGATGTCTTCTGCTGCATTCGTGATTTTCAATGCTGTTTTCATTGTAGAGGGCGTTGCAGGCAGCCTTGTTGCTTGGCATGTTGTCCAGAAGCTAAAGAACACTGCGGTAGTAAAAAGGATTCAGGGGGCATAATCCGGAAGTAAGCGTTACTGGCAGTTCAATGAAACGTGGATTTCGCCGGTTGACCTCTTTGCTAGAAGCCAGCCATTGTTGACTAGCTCTTTTATTGCATCATCGATTAGCCTTTGCCCTTCTTTTGTTGATGAAATATGGGTTGGAAGGCCTTTTCTCAGGTTTCTTGCGTCGGTGTGCCTGCCTCCCCATCTTGGCGGTGTTAACAGGACTCTTAATATCCTTTTTTTCACCTCTTCTTTTTCTCCCATTTTTGCTTTTTTGCCGCATAGCTGTATTTAAGGCTTGCTTCAACAAATTGTTATTTCGGTACAATGTCATATTTAATAGAAAGTTTTATATACTTATACAGTTATGGCTGTTGCATGAAAGAACTGCCCATCTTTGTGCGGACACTTGGCAGCAGCCCAGTAATAAAAGTTTTGAATTTTCTCTTGCAGGGAAGGGGGCTTGATTACTCTATGTCTGACATAGCAAGGAATTCTGACATAAGCTGGACAACCCTTAACAGGATTTGGGCAAGTCTTGAAAAGGCGGGCTTGATAAAAAATACAAGGAAGGTTGGGAAGGCCAAGCTTTACAGGCTGAACAGCGAAAATGAGGCTGTCCAGAAGATTATTGAGGTCTACAATAAGCTGCTAGTGCAGGAAACAGAGAACTATTTTGCCAAGCGCGCAAAGATTAAGGCCATTGCCTGATTTAACGATTTGAGGACATCCTCCACAGCAGCATGAACAGGTTCTCAAACTTTTTTGCAAGAGTTGCGTTTCTTATTCTCACCACAAAGATTGGTTGGTCAAGACTTACAATGTTCAACGTATCTCCTACTATTTCGATGTTTGGCATGCTGCCATATTTTTTGGGCAGTAACCTATTTTTCCCGTATTTAAGCATCTCATATTTCCTGTCGATGTCATAATCGCTCAGGTATTTGTAGTCTGTCTTTTTCAAAAATTCATTCTCAATCGCCCTGTTTATCACGTTTGGCATATAGTGTTGCAGAAGCCCTAAAAGCTTGCCGGTTCCTCCAATACCCCAGAATTTCTTGATTTTGCCTTTTTCAACGCCATTCAGCACTTCCTCCATGTAGCTTTTCAGCCCTTCTTTGCCTTCAAGGATGTCAGCATAGAAGTCTTCTCTCTCCGCAGGAACAAGCTGCTCAAGCTCGGGAATCAGCTGAGCAATTTTCTCTTTTTTCTCGTTGAGTATCGCAAGGAGCTTTTTAGGAGTGCTCGCCCTGAAATATGTTTTGCCTGTGACGGTTATGTGGCTGACTAACCCGCTATCAATCAGCTGCTTAAGGTTATCGTAAACAGAAGGCCGGTAGACGCCGGTCTTTTCCGATATCATGGTGGCTGTCATCTCGCCTTCTCTTAACAAGGCAAGGTATATCCTGATCTCAACATCTGACATTCCCAGCTCTTTCAATGCGTCTGTGTTCATAGTCATCATAATTTATGTTGTCGAAATGGTGACGACAATGATTTAAATACTTTTCTGTAACCCTTTTTTATTTCGGGACACTTAACACGCTGATAGCGTGACGGGGTAGATTAAAATGCTTAAGCAAGCGAATTGGTTTAAGGTAGTATGCGCAGCAGTAGGAGCATTTGGGTCTAACGAAATATACATGGAGAGAACACGCGAGAGGCTGAGTTTGGAAGGAAGAACGGTTGCACAGCTTGAAGAAGCAAGAAAAACAATGAGTATTGTGGTTGATTTTAGTGAAGATAGCCGTATTTCTGGCGGAGAATGTCAATTAGGGAAAAAAGTTACTAAAATCTATTATCAAATTTTGGGCGCGGAATATTATGAAAGAGTGAAAGAAAGAGTGAAAGGAGCTGATGAATGTGACTAGGTTGACTACAGTGCAGCTAACCGCAGTAGGCGCTCTTGCCATGCTGAGGATAATACTCTCGCTGCCCGGATTTGCATTTGCGGCAATTACCGGAGTGCCCTACGCCCAGGGTTTTGTAAACGCCCCTGTGATAGGAATTATGTACCCACTGGTGCCGCTTCTCATCAGGCGGGTGGGCGCTGTAACGCTTTGGGCGCTAATAATGAATATTCTTGCAATACCCTTGCCGCTTATTGGGCCGCCAGGCTTCCTGCCAAAAGTTATAGTTGGGGTGGCCTATGGTCTCGTTGCAGAAGCCGCTTACATAATTTTTAGGCGCAACCTCAAAGTTGCAGCAATAGCGATAGGCGCAGTGAGTTTTGGCACTTCCCCGCCGCTTGAGTTTTACATGTGGTCGGTTCTCGGCGTGCCTGGGCTTGCAAATGCGGTGAAGTGGGCATTATCCCCTGCATGGATAGCAATCGGCCTTCTCGCCGGTGGCTTTTTCGGCTGGCTGGCATACGTTATTTACAAAAAAGTTGAGAACACAGCTGTCGTCAGGCGGATTCAGGGAAATTAGGCCTTCCTTCTTCTTATATTCAGCATCCGCATTTCTCTGTCAAGGTCGTCTACTGAATAGCTTGACTTGTATCCTCTTTCTATAAGGTATTTCTCCATTTCCCAGATAGTCAGCTCTGCCTTTCGCGCTGCTTCAGATAATGTTGTTTTTCCTGAGAGGTAGTCCTCCGCAGATCTTTTTGCTAGCATATCCTTAAGGCCGCGCACTATCGCCTTCCTAAGCACGGTGCTTCTGTCCTCCAATTCTGCTTTTCCAAGCTCCTCTATTTTCCTTAGCACGTCATGAGGCAGCCTTATTCCTATTGCTTGCGCCATTTTAACCCCTCCACCAGCATATCATCCACTACAGCTTCGCTAAACCACCCTATCTTTCTCAGGTCCGAAACAGCTTCTTCAAATTTCTCCTTGCTGATAACGCCCTCTTTCAGCAATTTGAGCGCTATTGCCAGCGTGCCAATCGTTTTCACATTGATTATTCTTCCTTTCTTTCTTACGTTGTCGTCATCTGTAGCCAAAAAATCCGCGTTTTCCTGCCAGTACAAGGCAACCGCTTCCGCTTCTCCCTTGTAAATGTTGAATAAATTGCACTTTCTGACTAAGCCGCTTTTAACTTTCTTGATTGTAATTATTCTTCTTTTGACAGATTCAGCTATCAGGGTTGCGTCAGCGTAGCCTCTCTCAATGCCTTCCATCGCTTCTTCGTATACGAGCGGCGGCATAACAACGTTCACGAAGTATTTGCAGCTTTTTTCAAGAAGCGATATTTTTGCCAAATGAATCAAAGCGCTCGTATCCTTTACAACCAACATGTATTACGATGTGCACAATGTATATTTAATGTTTATGTTTTCATCCGAGGCAGATTTGAGGTTGGCGTGCTGCGGTGTTGCATAAATAATCAAGGTAATAAAGAAATTGTAAGTGCTGTTAA
>CAZBPE010000002.1:29620-35729 GCA_964493685.1 uncultured Methanosarcinales archaeon | reverse complement strand
GCCTAAGCGTTGCAGCCGAGATATTTTCCTCAAACGACAAGAACCTAGCAAAGAAAATCAAAATTCCAAAAAAGGAAAATGCAAGCGGCTTCGCAGAAGCTGAGAAGGGCATTAAAGAATTCTCTGACGTCAGAGTCAATGTCTACACCCAGCCTTTCCTTGCAGGAATCGGAAAGAGAAGACCTGAGGTATTCGAGCTCGCTGTTGGAGGAAAAAGCGTCGAGGAAAAATTCAACTATGCCAAGTCAGTCCTCGGCAAGGAAATTCCAGTAAGCGAGGTTTTCAAGGAAGGCCAGCAGCTTGACATATTCGCAGTGTCAAAAGGAAAGGGAACGCAGTGCCCTGTAAAAAGATTCGGAGTCAGCCTGAGGCGCCACAAGTCAGAGAAGGGAAGGCGAGGGCCTGCAAACGTCGGCGCATGGACCGGCAACAGGTCATGGCCGGTTGCGCACGCAGGAAGGATGGGCTTCCACAACAGGCTTGAGAAAAACAAGTGGCTCCTTAAAATAGGAAGCAAGCCTGAAGAGGTAAACGTAAAGGGCGGCTTCATCAGATACGGCAAGATAAAAAGCAGTTACATAATCCTCAAAGGCTCGCTGCCAGGAGCTACGAAAAGGCTGATAAGGCTCATAAACAGCCGCGACGCAAACCACAGGATTCCAACGCAGGCGCCGTCAATAGACTTAATCAGCCTGAAATCGCCGCAGGGATAGCAAGATGGAAATACCAATTTACAGTCTGGAAAAGAAACAGGAAGGCAGGGTTCAGCTGCCGCCGCAGTTTGAAGAGCCTGTTAGCCAAGAGCTTATTGCAAGGGCAGTAATCACAATCCAGCTCAACAAGAGACATCCTTACGGAACAAAGCCTGGAGCAGGAACACGCGTTTCGGCGCAGGTTTCAAGGCGAAGAAGAAAATACAGGGGCTCCTACGGAAAGGGAATCTCAAGAGTGCCAAGAAAAATAATGTCGCACAGGGGAAGCCAGTTCAACTGGCAGGGCGCTCTCATGCCAGGAACAGTAAAAGGAAGAAGGGCTCACCCGCCAAAGCCATACGACGACCGCTCAAGAAAAATAAACAAGAAAGAAAACAGGAAAGCCATACGCTCAGCGCTTTCAGCCACCCTGGTTGCCGCTCTCGTGTCAAAGCGCGGAAGCATAGCGCCGGAAGGATACCCGTTCGCAGTAAGCGATGAAATATCCTCAATAGGAAAAACAAAAACAGCAAAGCAGGCGCTCGAGAGGCTCGGCTTGCAGCTTGAGCTCAGCAGGGCCTCAAAGAGAACGCTGCGAGCAGGAAAGGGAAAGGCCAGAGGAAGAAAATACGACACAAAAACAGGGCCTCTCATAGTCGTTGCAGACAAGTGCCAGCTGCAGAAGGCGGCAGCAAACATACCAGGAGTTGACGTAGTCGCTGTCAAGAGCCTCAACACAGAGCTGCTTGCGCCAGGCGCAGTCCCCGGAAGGCTGACGATTTTCACGCCGTCCGCGCTGGGCAAAATGAAAAGCGACAAGCTGTTCACGTGACAAAAATGGAGCCGAACAAGACAATAAAATATCCGATATCAACTGAAAAGGGAATCAAGCTGATGGAGACAGAGAACAAGCTGATATTCGTAGTTGAAATAACTTCGACAAAGAACGAAATAAAGAAAGCAGTTGAGGAAATGTTCCATGTTAAGGTGGAGTCTGTCAACACTTTCATCAACGAAGGGAAGAAGAAGGCATATGTCAGGATAAGCAAGGAAACGCCGGCAATAAACGTGGCAACACAGCTGGGGTTGATATAAATGGGAAAAAACCTCACAAGCCAGAAGCGCGGAAAGGGAACAAGCGTTTACAGGTCTCACGGCTTCAGATATGCCGGAGTGGTGAAGCATCACGATTACTCTGAGCAGGAGAAGAACGGCAAAATCACAGGAAAGGTTAAGGACATAGTCCACAGCGCAGGGCATTACGCCCCAATAGCGGTTGTCACTTACGGCGAGAAAGAGGCGCTTGAGATTGCGCCGTTCGGCATCAGAATCGGGGATGAGCTAAGCGCAGGCCCAAAAGCAGAAATGAAGGATGGCAACGTCGTTCCTCTGGCAAGCATACCTGAAGGAACTCTCATATTCAACATAGAATTAATGCCTGGGGATGGCGGAAAGTTCGTAAGGACATCAGGATGCTTCGCAAGATTGATTTCAAAAACAGAAAACCGTGTCACAGTCCTCCTTCCTTCAAAGAAGGAACACGCATTCAATCCTGAGTGCAGGGCAACCATCGGAGTCATTGCAGGCGGCGGAAGGACAGAAAAGCCGATACTCAAGGCAGGCACAATGGCGAAGAAGAGGGGCGCCAGAGGAAGGCTCTACCCGATAACAAGCGCGCTTTCAATGAACGCAGTTGCGCATCCTTTCGGCGGCTCAAGCAGCGCAGCAAAGAACGGCCCAACAATAGCAAGAAGGCACGCGCCCGCGGGGGCAAAGGTTGGAATGCTCAGGCCCAGGCAGTCAGGAAGAGGAAAAGGCAGACGCAAATGAAAAAAGACTTCATATTCCGAGGAAAAACGCTGGAAGAGCTTCAGGCGCTAAGCATAAAAGAATTTGCAGAGCTGCTGACATCCCGCCAGAGAAGAAGCCTCACAAGAGGGCTCACAGAGCAGCAAAAGAAACTGCTTGAAAAATTCAGAAGAAAAGACAAAAACATAAGGACCCACTGCAGGGACATCATAATCCTGCCTGATATGGTAAACTCAACAGCAAGGGTCCACAACGGAAAGGAATTCACAATGATAACAATAATACCCGAGATGCTCGGTCACTACCTCGGCGAGTTCGTGATGACAAGAAAGAAGGTAGCTCACCACGCGCCAGGCATAGGCGCAACAAGGTCAAGCGCAAGCCTCTCAGTGAAGTGAGCCGAATGAAATACGCAACAAAATTCAACGAAGAAACAATGGCACGGGCGCAGGGAATATCCCTGCCGGTGTCATTCAAGCAGTCAGTGGAGGTTTGCAGGTTCCTAAAAAACAGGCGATACAAGGACGCAGTAAGGCTGCTTGAAGGAGTAAAGGAACTGAAAACACCAGTCCCTTACAGGACATTCAACAGAGGCGGAACAGGGCACAGGAAAGGGATTGGCCCCGGGCGCTACCCGCAGAAAGCCTCAACCTATATTATAAAACTGCTAAAATCAGCCCATGCCAATGCCAGCCAAAAAGGGCTCGACACAGAAAGCCTCATAGTCAAGTCTGCTGTTGCAAAGCAGGGTCCAAAGACCTTTCACTACGGAAGAAAACGCGGAATAAAAGCCAAGAGAACACACATTGAAGTTGTTGTCGAATCAGTAAAGGAGAGGGCTAGCGAGCAAAAGGCAGCCGCAGAAAAATCCAAACCGGCAGCAAAAGCATCAACTGAAAATACTGGAGCGCACAAAAAATGATTGAGCGCGATTTTGTCAGGCAGAAAAAAAGGGAATTTCACGTTCAGGAGTTCATTTCGGCAAGCCTGAAGAACGTAGGGCACAGCTACACTGAGCTTCAGCGAACCCCGCTCGGAGACAAGGTAATCATACACACTTCAAGGCCAGGGCTTATCGTCGGAAGGAAAGGGCAGAACATCAGCAAGCTGACAGACACACTAAAGACAAGGTTCAACCTTGAAAATCCGCAGGTTGAAATAAGCGACGTCGAGAATCCATCGCTCGATGCCAACATAGTGGCAGAGCGCATAGCGTCTTCCCTTGAGCGCTTCGGCTCAAACAGGTTCAAGGGCGTCATGCACAAGACAATGGAAGACGTCCTTTCATCAGGCGCTCTTGGCGTAGAGCTGCGCCTTTCAGGAAAGCTCCCAAGCTCAAGGGCAAAATCATGGCGAGTTTACGGCGGCCGCCTCAAAAAATGCGGCGACTCAGCGATAATGAACGTAAGAAAGGCAACAACAATAGCCAAGCTCAAGTCAGGAGTAATCGGCATACAGGTTAGCATACTCCCCGCATCAATCACAATGCCTGACGCAATAACAGTAAGGGAAGATGAAGCCGAGAAAAAATCCCCAGAGCCTGCGCAGGCAAAGGAAGGGCCTGCAGCCGCAGAGGAAAAGCCCGAAGAGAAAAAAGCAGAAGAACAGGCGGAAACCACGGCAGAAAATACAGGGGAAAAATCAGAATCAACTGAAAAGCCTGCAAGAAAGGCGAGAAAAAAGAAAGCCGAAAAAAAGAAAGGCGATGATGCATGAAGGCAATAAAGGAGCTTAACGAGCTTAACGAGGAAGCGCTTGGAAAAAGGCTTTCAGAGCTCCGCAAGGAGCTGATGAGGTTCCGCTCACAGGTAGCCGCCGGCACAATCCCGAGGAATCCGGGCAGGATAAGAGTGATAAGAAGGACAATAGCAAGAATCCATACTATAAACGCAAGGAGGACAAAACAAAGGAATGAGTGAAATTTGCAACAAGTGCGGCCTGCCAAAACAGCTTTGCGTGTGCGAAACAATAGCTAAAGAGAGCCAGCGAATCAAGTCCTATGCCGTGACAAAAAAGTTCGGCAAGATATCCACTGTCGTGGAAGGGCTTGACAAGCGCGAACTCGACGTAAGGGAAATCGCAAGCAAGCTCAAATCAGGGTTTGCGTGCGGAGGCACCGTGAAGGAAGGCAAGATAGAGCTGCAGGGCGACCACCGCTCAAAGATAAAGGGCGCCCTTGTAAAGCTCGGCTTTCCGGCAGCCACAATTGACGTGAAGTAGCCTGATGAAAACCAGGAAAGCCTTCAATCAGGAGCTCGTAGGGGCTGACTGCGAGATAACCGGCGCAAAGAACGCCAGCCTGATTGGAATCAAAGGAAGAATCATAGACGAAACAAAGAACACAATCACCATAAAAACAGGCAAAGGCAAAAAAACAGCGATAAAAAAACAGGTAACAATCATGGCGGAAATCAGCAACAAAAAATTCAGGATTGAAGGGGCAGAGATAGACGCCCGCCCTGAAGAGCGAAGGCGAACCAAATGAGCGACTGCAAAGACAAAAAATGCCCTTTTCACGGAAACCTGAAAACGGCAAAGAGAACTTTCACAGGAACTGTAGGCTCGGCAAAGATGAGGCGGACTGTAAGCGTAAGGCGCGAGTTCAGGGTAATGCTTCCAAAATACGAAAGGTTTGCAAAGCGCCAAAGCTTCCTGAAGGCGCACAATCCTGACTGCGTAGCAGCAAAGGAAGGAGAAGAGGTAACGGTTGCCGAATGCAGGCCAATAAGCAAATCAAAGCATTTCGTAGTAATAGCAAAGAAAAAGGCAGGCGCAGAAACGCCGGCCAGGGTGGGATAAATGGAATCGGTTCCAGCAAGATTCCCAAGAACAATAAACCAGGGCTCGCTCATAGAAACCTGCGACAATTCAGGGGCGAAGCTAATCAGGATAGTCTCGGTTTACGGCGGCGGCAGCAAAACAGTCAAGGGAAGGAAGTCTGCGGCAGTCGTAGGCGACCTTGTCAACGCATCTGTAAGGAAAGGAACCCCTGAAATGAGGAAGCAGGTTGTCTTCGCCGTAATCGTCAGGCAGAGAAAAGAATTCAGGAGGCACACCGGAGAGAGGATAAAGTTTGAAAACACCGCTGCAGTTGTCGTCAAGGACGAAGCGGGCAACCCGAAAGGGACGCTGATAAAAGGCCCAATAGCCAAGGAAGTGGCCCAAAGATGGCCTTCAATAGCAAAGATAGCAAGCATAATCGTCTAAACGCCTAAAATGAAACAGCAATTTTCGAAATCGTGGAAAGGAAGCAAACAGCCAAGAAAGCAGAGGAAATACGCCTACAACGCGCCGCTCCACACAAAGCGCAGGCTCATGGCTGCATGCCTATCTGACGACTTAAGGAAGCAGATTGGGAAAAAAAGCCTTCCTTTAAAGAAAAAAGACGTCGTAAAAATAATGAGAGGCAGCTTCAAAGGCAAGAGCGGAAAAATAAACGCCGTAAGCACAAAAAAACTATCCGCATATATAGACGGAATCGAAGCCTCAAGGAGAGACGGCACAAAAGTGTTTGTACCGATAAAATCATCAAACCTAATGATAATCGAACTTAACAGCGAAGACAGCAGGAGGCTGAACAAAAATGGCTAAGAGTCACCTCAAGAGGG
>CAZBPE010000002.1:20791-29574 GCA_964493685.1 uncultured Methanosarcinales archaeon | reverse complement strand
AAGTCCTTCAAATTCGCCGTAAGGCCGAAAGGATACACTGATTCAGCCTTGCCTGTGGCGATGATACTCAAGGAATCCCTCAAACTGGCAAAAACAAGGGCTGAAGCAAAAAAATTAGTCAACAACGGGGCAGTTTCGGTGGATGGAAAGGCTGCGAAGAGCGACAGGCTCCCCGTAGGCATCATGTCTGTAATAAGCGTCGGCGGAAAAGACTACCGGATGCTTCTCAACAGCAGGGGAAAGCTTTTCCTCAAAACGCTCAGCTCAAAAGAGAACGCCATCAAGCTGTGCAAGATAATATCAAAAACATCGCTGAAGGGCAACAGGCTCCAGATAGGCTTTCACGACGGCAGGACAATGCTCACAGAAAAAAATGACTTCAAGATGAATGACACTGTTGCCTTCAAGCTCCCGGACTTCAAAATTATCGACAGCCTTAAGCTAGCAAAGAACGCCAAGGCATACCTTACAGGAGGCAGCAATGTTGGCAGAACAGGAACTGTTGAAAGCGTTTCAGGAGACTCTGCTGTCATCAAGATAGGCAGCAGCGCGATTAAGGTGAGCAAGGAAAACGTTTTCGTAATAGGCAACGAATCAGAGATTATAAGCGCAAGCGATTGACATGAACCCCATGAAAAACATAAGGCTGGAGAAGATAACCCTTAACATAGGCAGCGGAACAAATGCCGCCAAGCTTGAAAAGGGCATGAAGCTAATCCAGAATCTCACTGGAAAGCCGCCAGTAAAGACGTTCACAAACAAGCGCATACCAACATGGGGGCTCAGGCCAGGGCTTCCAATCGGATGCAAGCTAACGCTCAGAAAAAGCGCAGCCCGCGAGATGCTCTCAAGGCTGCTTAAGGCAAAAGAGAGCAAGCTGAACTCAATCCAGTTTGACAATCTCGGTAACCTTGCTTTCGGGATTCACGAATACATAGACGTGCCAGGCTCAAAATACGACCCCAGCATAGGAATAATGGGATTCGAGGTTTGCGTCACGCTTGAAAGAGCAGGATTCAGGGTAAAGAGAAGAATGGCAAGAAGCTCAAAGATATCGAAGAAGCACGCGATAAGCAAGCAGGAGGCAATCGAACACATGAAAAAAGAATTCAATATAGAAGTGAATTAAAATGACCGTATCATCCTACAAAAAAATGCTGAAACAGCTGAAGCCGAAACCAGAAATAATGGCAAGGTACCTTAAGCACAACAAGCCTAAGGCAAGAACCTTCGGCCGAGGAATAAAACAGTGCGAAAACTGCGGGAACACGCGCGGGCACATAGGGAAATACGGCATAGAAATGTGCAGAAAGTGCTTCAGGGAACACGCCCAAAGGCTCGGCTTCAAAAAATACCGTTAGGTGAAAAAATGCTAAACGACCCACTTGCAAACGCATTGTCCGTCATAATGAATTCGGAATCGCGAAGCATGAAGAACTGCCTGCTAAGCCCCTCATCAAAGATAATCAGGACAGTCCTTGGAATCATGAATGAGCACAAATATCTCGGGAAGTTCACTGAGAAGGAGACTGCAAGAGGCGCAGCGCTCAGCGTTGAGCTGCTCGGCGCAATCAACAAGTGCGGCGCAGTCAAGCCAAGATACTCCGCCAAGCACGGAAATTTTGAGAAATTCGAGAAGAGATACCTTCCGGCGAAAGATTTCGGGTTCCTTGTCGTATCAACTCCTAAAGGAGTCATGACTCACATAGAAGCAAAGCAAAAATCCCTTGGAGGAAGGCTGATAGCATACTTTTACTGAACATGAAAACCACGGAAACAAAGATTGAGGAAAGCGTTGACATACCTGAAGGCGTAACAGCCTCTATTTCAGGCAGCACGCTCCTGATTAAAGGCCCAAAGGGAGAAGTCAGCAAGGACTTCCACTCAGAGAAGGCTGCAATCTCCTACGATTCAGGAAAGGTAATCATAAAGGCAAAACGCAGAACAAAAAGGGAAAAACAGGTGGCAGGAACCTTCAAAGCGCACGTCAGCAACATGATACACGGGGTTGCAGTCGGGCACATCTACACGCTCAAAGTTTGCTCAGGGCACTTCCCAATCAACGTCTCACTAAGCGGCAAGGAGCTTTCGATAAAAAACTTCATGGGGGAGAAAATGGCAAGAAAACTCAAAATCCCCGCAGGAGTTTCAGTTAAAGTCAGCGGAAGCGACATTGAAATAGAAGGGCCTGGCAAGGACATTGTCGGCAATGTCGCAGCAGCGATAGAGAAACTGACAAAAAGGGCAAATTTCGACAAGAGGATATTCCAGGACGGGATAATCCTCACGAGCAAGACGCGTGAATAAAGATGAAAAACAGGCTGCTTGAGCTCAGGGAACAGAAAAAATCAAAGAAGCCAGTTTTCATAGCTCGCGACTCGCAGAGAAGAAAGGAAGTAGTTCAAAACAGCTGGAGGAAGCCAAGAGGGAAGCACGCAAAAACAAGGCTCCATCACGGCGGCAACCCAAAAATGCCATCTCAGGGCTACCGCTCGCCAAGCGCAGTAAGGGGCTTGCACAAATCAGGGCTAAAGCAGGCTGTCGTTCACTCCATAAAACAGCTTGGCGCAATAAAGGCTGAAGGAATAATAATAGGCTCTTCAGTCGGGCTCAAGAAACAGCTTGAAATAATGAAAGCCGCGATTGAAAAGAAACTTACTGTGCTCAATTTTGACGCCAGCGATTTCATCAAAAAAGCAGAAGAAACGCTCGCAGAAAAGAAGAACAAGAAAGCAGAAGCCGCAAGCGCCTCAACAAAACCCCAAAAAACCAGCGAATCAAAGGAGAAGAAAGCCGCTTCCGAGACAGAGGAAGACAAGCGAAAAACAGAGAAAAAGGAAATGGAGAAAATAATCACGAAGCGTGAACAAAAATGATGCTAAAAACACAGAAAAGGATTGCCGCAGCAGTCCTCAACTGCTCGCCGAAGAAGCTGGTTTTCGACACAGAGAGGCTTGCTGAAATAAAAGAGGCGATAACAAAGCAGGACATAAAAGCCCTCATTTCAGACGGCGCGATAAAGCGCGTGAGAAGCAACGAGCAATCCCGCTCAAGGTCAAGAATCAGGGCAATCCAGCGCGCCAAGGGAAGGCAGAGAGGGCACGGCTCAAGAAAAGGCAGCGCGGCAGCAAGGCTGTCCGGAAAGCGGAAATGGATTGGAAAAATAAGGCTTCAAAGAGATTTCCTAAGCCTGATGAGGGAATCGCATGCAATATCCAAACAAACACACCGCGACCTTTACATGAAAGCAAAGGGCGGCTTTTTCAGGAGCAGAAGGCACATTGAGCTCTATATCACAGAACACGGATTGGTGCAGAACAGATGAAAACGATAATTGCAGTCCAGTTTGACAGGAAAAGAAAAAAGGCGACAGATTACAGGAAACGCCTTAAATTGCTGTCTTCAGGAAAAGAAAGGCTAATCATAAGAAAGACGTCAAGCCACATAATCGTCCAGGTGGCGAGTTTCGACGAAAAAGGCGATTCCATCAAGGCTTCGGCATCATCAAGCCAGCTTGCAAAATACGGCTGGGCGCTTGGAAAAAAGAGCATCCCCGCAGCTTACCTTACGGGGCTGCTTGCAGGAAAGATTGCGCTTTCAAAAAACATAAAGAACGCAATAGTTGACGCTGGAACGCAAAAACCAGCGGGCAGCGGAAAAATTTACGCTGCGCTAAAGGGGGCAATGGACGCAGGGCTCGAAGTGCCAGCATCAAAAGATATTTTCCCGAGCGAAGAGCGCCTCAAAGGAACGCACATAGCAAACTACGTCAAATCGGCAAAGTCCCCAAACCAGTTTTTGCTCTACAAAAAGAGCAATATAACCGCTGACAAGATAGAGGGGCTTTTTGAGGCAGTCAAGGCAAAGATTTCCGGTGGCGCAAAAAATGGCTGAAACAAAAAAGAAAGAAGCTGAAGAGGAAAAAGCCGCTGAAGCTCTCCCCGAAGAAGAGCTTGCAAAGAAAGACGGCAGCAAGGGAGAGAAGCCCGTCAGGCAGTTTGACGCCGGAAGCTGGAAGCCAAAAACAGCCCTCGGAAGAAAAGTCAAAAGCGGCGAGATAACCGGCATAGAGCCGATACTCGATTCAGGCTTAAGGATACTTGAGACTGAAATAATTGACGCGCTGCTTCCAGACCTTACCGAAGAGCTCCTCATGATAGGGCAGGCAAAAGGAAAGTTCGGCGGAGGCCAGAGAAGGACGTTCAGGCAAACCCAGAAAAAGACCGCGGAAGGAAACAAGCCGAGCTTTGGAACGCTAATAGTAGTCGGAAACGGCAACGGATACGTTGGACTCGGCTACGGAAAGTCAAAGGAAACGGTCCCGGCAAGGGAAAAGGCGCTAAGAAGGGCAAAACTGAACATCACCAAAGTTCTCAGGGGCTGCGGAAGCTGGCAGTGCTTCTGCAAATCACCGCACAGCATACCTTTTGAGGTAACAGGAAAGTGCGGCTCGGCAACAATCAGGCTGATGCCCGCGCCAAAGGGAACCGGGCTAAGAGTCGCTTCAGAATGCAGAAAGCTTCTCGCAGCAGCAGGGATAAAAGACGTCTGGTCAAAAACCCTCGGGCAGACAAGAACCACAATAAACCTCGTGCCAGCATGCTATTCAGCAATAAAGCAGCTAACAAACACAAAACTAAAGCAGAAAAACATTGAAGAGCTCGGAGTAGTCATAGGCAGAAAATGATTGCAGCCGTAAGAGTCAGGGGAATGATAGGAACTGAACAGTCAATAGAAGACACGCTGAGAATGCTTCAGCTCTACAGGAAAAACTACTGCGTCATTCTCAAGGACGAGCCCCATCGCAGGGGAATGCTTATGAAAGTCAAGGACTTTGTCACCTGGGGAGACATCGATGAAGAAACAACAAAAGCCCTCCAGAAAAAGAAGGGAAACCCATACTACAGGCTTAACAACCCGCGCAAGGGATTCGGAAGAAAGGGCATAAAAGTCCCTTTCACCAAAGGCGGCGCCCTCGGCGACAGGAAAGAAAAAATCAACGACCTTATTAAAAGGATGATACAATGACTGTTAACAAAAGAAAGAAGAATTCAAGGCAGCGCGGCTCGCACACCTACGGCTGGGGCTCAATGAAGAAGCACCGCGGCATTGGAAACAGGGGAGGAGCCGGAGCAGCAGGAACAGGCAAGAGGGCGGACAGCAACAAGCCTTCCATCTGGCACATTAAAAACTACTTTGGGAAGCACGGATTCGTAAACAGGGGCGCAGGAGAAAAAGCAGCGCCAATAAACGCATCAATACTCGACGAGAATGCAGAAGCCCTTGCCTCAAAAAAACTGGCAAAGGCGCAAGAAGGAGGATTCGCAATAAACCTGAAGGATTTGGGCTTCACAAAGCTACTAAGCAAGGGGAAAGTAAGCAAAAAGCTGTTCTTAACCTGCGAGTCAGCATCAAAAAGGGCTATAGAGGCTGTAGAATCCGCAGGCGGAAAAGTAACAACAACAAAAAAGGAGGCCGCTGCTGATGGGACTGAAGGACACCCTTCTAAACCTGCCTGAAGTCGCATCGCCTACAGAAAAAAGGCTGCCCTTCAAGACCAAACTCAAGTGGACGTTCGCGATACTCCTGCTTTTTTATGTTCTCGGACTGATATCGCTCTACGGCCTCGGGGAAAACTCCCTCTCACAGTTCCAGTTCCTCTCGCTCATCCTCGGAGCAGAGTTCGGCTCAATAATATCGCTCGGCATAGGGCCCATAGTAACCGCATCAATACTCCTGCAGCTCCTTAACGGCTCAGGAATCGTCAAATTTGACTTAACCACGCCAGACGGCAAAAGACTGTTCCAAGGGGTGCAAAAAGCGCTAGCCATGGCTTTTGTAATCTTTGAGGCGGCAATCTACGTCTTCACAGGAGGGCTCGCGCCAGCCGCCGGATTCTCACCCCTCGTCCTGATATTCCAGCTCACCCTGGGCGGATTGCTCATAATATTCATGGACGAGGTTGTAAGCAAATGGGGATTCGGGCAGGGAGTCAGCCTGTTCATAGCGGCAGGCGTAGCAAAAGGACTAATCGTAAGGCTGCTAAGCCCGCTAAGCTCCTCAGGCAACCTCGCATTCACCTCGGGGGAAGCGCCCATAGGCGCGCTACTTTCAATATTCTATTTCACAATGGCAGGAGACTTCAGGGAAGTCCTCTTCAGCCTTGTAGCAATCCTTGCAACACTCTTCGTCTTTGCAATAGCAGTATACGCGCAGGCAATGAAAGTGGAAGTTCCTTTGTCTTTCGGGCGAATCAGGGGGCACGGAATAAGGTGGCCCCTCTCATTCATCTACACAAGCAACATCCCCGTTATCTTAACAGCAGCTCTCATTGCAAACATCCAGCTCTGGGCAAGGCTCCTTGAAAGCAAGGGAATCCCTCTGCTTGGAACATTTGGGCAGGGAGGCGCAGCCAGCTCAGGGCTCGTAGCATGGGTAAGCAGCCCCAACCTTGTAGGGGATTTGGTAAGAGGCATAACACAGCCAATAGACTTTGCAAGGGCAGGAACATACGCGCTATTCCTGATGGGAGGCTCGGTTCTATTCTCAATCTTCTGGGTAAAAACCGCAGGAATGGACGCAAGAAGCCAAGCAAAGAACATGATGAACTACGGGCTCCAGATTCCAGGATTCAGGAGAGACGAACGAGTTCTTGAAAGCCTGCTGAACCGCTACATACCAGCGCTTACCGTAATGGGAGCAATCTCAGTAGGATTCCTTGCAGCAATAGCAGACATATCAGGAGCCCTTACATCCGGAACAGGCCTTCTGCTTTCGGTAATGATAATATACAAGCTGTATGAAGAAATAGCGCAGCAGCACGCCGTGGACATGAACCCCATGCTCAGAAGGTTCATTGAGAAGTGATGCAAATGTTTTTTTTCAGCATAATCAAGTCACTCCCGCCGGCAGCGGCGATATTCCTCGTATCACTCGCCATATCGCTTCTCATAACGCTCGTTTACAAGCTTACAACAAACCAGACGCTTATGAAATCGCTCCATATAGAAATGAAGTCCCTAAGGGACGAAATAAAAAACATCAAAGACCCCTCACAGGCAGCGTCTCTAAACAAGCAGCTTATGGAAAAAACAATGCAGCAAATGATGCATTCAATGAAATCAACATTCATAACAATCATACCAGTGTTCCTGATTTTTGGCTGGCTTAACGCAAACATGGCATTCGCTCAGGCAGCGCCGGGAGAGGAATTCACAGCGTCAATGGCATTTGCCAAAGGAACAGAAGGAACGGCGGCAATCTCATCAGAAACCCTTGAAATCCTCGGCAACGCAACGCAGGAAATAAAAGACGCAAAAGCCGCATGGAAGCTAAAGGGAGAAAAGGGAACGCACCAGATAACATACAACTTCGGGAACGAGACATACGCGCGCAGCGTAATGCTCACAGACAAATGGGAATACTCAGACCCCTACCTTGAGAAAAAAAAGACGCTGCTCGGCTTAATCAGCGTTGGCGACAAGAACCCGATAAAGCCAGACAGCAAAATAACAAGAGCAGCCGTGGAACTGCAGCCAACGCGCCCTTTCGGAGAATTCAAGCTCTTCGGATGGAACCCCGGATGGCTCGGCACATACTTCATATTCACGCTTATGCTCACATTCCCGATAAGAAAAATCCTAAGAGTGCATTAATAAGTTAAATTTTTAAATTCCCTGTTGTTGCCTTTCGCTATGGCAATGCACCATTCAAGAAAGCAGAGAAGGGTAAGGGTTAAGACGCCCGCAGGGCGCGCCACCATACGATACGAAAAGAGAAGAAAGCTTAAGGCAACCTGCTCGGCATGCTACGCCAAGCTTCAGGGCGTCCACAATGACAGGGGGCTTGCAGCCTCAAAAAGGAACCCTTCAAGGCCATACGCAGGAGTCCTGTGCAGCAGGTGCGCCAGGGCAACCATCAAATCACTGGTGAGATAAATGCTCGACATCGGAAGGCTTTGCGTAAAAACAGCGGGAAGGGAAGCAGGGCAGAAGTGCGTCATAGTCGAAGTTATTGACGACAACTTTGCAATAGTTGACGGAAATTTGAGGAGAAAGCGCTGCAACATAGCCCACCTTGAGCCGCTGAAAGACGCTATTGAAATCAGCAAGGGCGCCTCAAGGGAAGAAGTAAAGGAAGCATTTAAAAAAGCAGGAATATCAGCTGAGCCAAAGAAAGCCAAGAGAGCGGAAAAGGCGCCGAAGAAGGAAAGCACCGAAACCGAAAAGCCTGTGAAGGAGAAAAAAGCAGCCAAGAAGAAAGAGCCAAAGCAAAAAAAGCAAGATGCCTGACCAAATCCAGCTTGTAGTCAAGAGCTTAAAAGATTTCAAGAACAACCTTATAGTCGTCGTTCCAATGCTCCTCTCATTTGGAGTGTCCTTTCTTTTCGTGATTTTTGTTTTGCTGCAGGTTTTTTTCGGCGCTTTGATATTCAATGGCGCCAATTTTTATGAAGACCGCTCATTAGGCTTAATAGCTTACGCAGCTTTCTTCTTCCTGCTTGACTTCATTATTCTCTTTTTGACAAGTTCATACGTCACGGCCGCTTATTACGGCACAGCAGCAGACATTGTTCTTAGGGGAAACTCTTCATTCAGTCGCCTGCTCCAGCACGGCAGAACATTCCTGAAGCCCGTGCTTACATTCCTTCTCGCACAATTTGCCGTTTCTGCCGCGCCGCTTGCTCTGCTCTCGCTAATTACATTTTTAGCTTTTATGATTTCCAGCATGGCAGGCTACATCACTGCGGCAGTCTCCATTTTTCTTTACATCATTTTTGCAAT
>CAZBPE010000002.1:11969-20781 GCA_964493685.1 uncultured Methanosarcinales archaeon | reverse complement strand
GTGGCAACCCTTTTCAGCAACCCAATTCTTGTCAGCAGAAAAATCGGCGGCTTCAGGCCTATAGTAGAATCCTTAAGGTATGGAAAATCAAACTTCAAGCACGTCATAGTAACAGCTGCAGTTGCCATAGTTCTCGGGATAATCTCCTCTGTCATTTACTCAATATTTTACGTGCCATCGCTCATTGCAAGAATTGCTTCCGAAGCAATGCCAGGAACAGGCTCTGCAGTATCGCTGGCTCTGGCAGACATTGCCCTTGAAATTCTCGCATCAATAGTTTCATCAATCTGCGGCATAATAATCCTGCTTTACATATTCAACTCATACTTCAGCAGGAACCCAATCAAGAACTGGAAATGATTCTGTTTAATTCTGTCAAGTCAATCTCAAGAACAGCCACGGGCATCTCAAGCTGCCAGTTTTCAAGAACCTCGGGCGAAACCTCGCCGATAAAGCCTACAGGCTTTCCCTTCACTTTTATCTTCCCACCCCTTCCCCTTATGAACGTTCTCATCCCGCAAGGCTCAACAGAATAGCTTAAGCCAAGGGCTTTCACCATTGCATCCGCGCACTGCTTTATCTCGGTAAAGTCAGCGGCAGTGTGCGAAACTGCCATCGCAACAGACTCCCTGTCCATTATTTTACCTTTATCTGAGGAGGTGGCAAGCCCCTGCTCAAAAATCTTCTGCGGGAAATCGCGGTGCTTGTTCTTAGACAACACTTCCATCATTACAGGAATGAGCCAGCTCCTGACAGCAGAGTAGGTTTCAGACATGATGTTTTCTATCTCAACAAGCCCTGTGCCCGAAACAGCCATCTTACCCTCTATTGAAGCCCTGTTGCTCAATATTGGGCTGAAAATCTCCTGAAAGCCGAGCCCGACTGCAACCTCTCTTACCTTGTCAACAAAGCCGTTCATTGCTGTTGAAGAGCCGACAGTGTAGCTTTCAAGGGGCGCGCTCTCAATCTTGTCGAAGCCATACATTATCGCGACATCCTCCCCCATGTCAACAGCATGAAGTATGTCCCTTCTGTAATCAGGAACAATAGCATAATCCCCTGAAACGCCGTACCTTGCTTTTTCAAGAAGCTCCCTGATTCTCTCAGGGCTTAGCTTAAGCCCCGTAAGGCTTTCCACCATCGCGCCGTCCAGCTTTACCTTCTCGCCGAAGCTGCACGGAGTTTTTACCTTCCTCCCGCCGTAATCAACGCTAACTTCTGTTATCCTGAAGCCTCGCTCAAACAGGTTCTGCGCAAAGATGTTGGCGGCAAGGCTGACAGACTCCTCATCAGTCCCTGTCGCCTCAAACATAAGCTCGTCATCGCCAACCACAAGCTTACCTGTGAAATTAGAGTTTATGATTGGCACAAGGCTCAAAACCTCGCTGTTGCTGTCAACCAAAACAGGATATTTTTTGAACTCCTTAAGTATCCATCCATAAGCCTTTCCCTTCGGATGCGCCTCAAGAATCTCTGAAAGCCTGAGCTTTTCCTTCATCTCAAGCGGAGCGAATGAAACAGAATCAGGCGCGACAGCCCTGTAATGCACCGGAAATTTTATCCTCTTATGAGAATAAAGCCCTATAGACACCTTCTGCCTCTTCCTTCCGTAGCCATCGCAGAACTTCTCCTGAAGCTGGATAAGCTGCTCAAGAAGATAATTGTCAAGCTTCCTCCCTTCTGCAACAAAAGCCGCTATGTAAGGCCTTATGGCACTGACGCTGCTGTCAACAATAACGCGGTAGCTGCCGCTTTCAACCTTTAATTCAGGAATTCCCTTCTCAATGCCAAGAACGCCCCTGAAAAGCCTTGCAAGCCCCTCAACACACCAAAGGCAAGGAAGGTTCGTGTCATCAAGCGCAACCTTAACCTCGCCTGACTTCGCGTCGTAAGACTCCACCTCTGCCTTCGCGTAAAGAAGAGAAAGCTCCTTAAACTCGTCAACCGGCAGCTTCCTTCCAAGAAGCTTCTGGAAATCATTGTATGAAAAGCTTATGTTCGGCATGTCAAATCACTTTCGCGTTCCTCAAAAACTCCAAGTCGTGGCTGAAAAGCTCCCTGATGTCATTTATGCCCAGCTTAAACATCGCTATCCTGTCAATGCCTATGCCCCACGCTATCACAGGCACAACCCTTCCAACAAGCGGCTTTACCATTTCCGGCCTGAAAATTCCTGCACCGCCAAGCTCAATCCATCCGAGATGCGGGTGCTTCGCATAAAGCGCAGCGGAAGGCTCAGTGAACGGAAAGTATGAAGGCACAACTTTCACTTGGTCGGTGTTGCAGAACTCCTTTGCAAACATCCTTAGCAGCCCAAAAAGCTGGCTTAGATGAATCTTCTCTTCAATAACGAAGCCACCTATTTGGTTGAAATCGGCTAAATGAGTCGCATCAATTACATCATAGCGGAAACATCTTACTAGCTGGAAATATTTTCCAGGGACTTCCAAGCTCTTTGACGCAAGCGTTCTTGGCGAAATTGAAGTGTCGTGGCTCCTTAGTATTAACCGTGAAGTTTTCTTATCGCTAAATTCATACCTCCACCCCTTGCTTCCTGTGCCGAATCCGTTCTCATGCGCTGCCTTGACTTTTCTGACAAGCTCTTTCGGCAAATCAGCCGCGTATTTCGGCTCCTTTATGTAGTAAGCATCGTGTATGTCCCTCGCCGAGTGGAACTGCGGCATGAAAAGCGCATCCATATTCCAAAACTCGCTCTCAACAAGCGGCCCTGTCATTTCCTTGAAGCCGAGAGCAACAAACTTCTCCCTAACTTCCTCAAGAAACCTGCGGTAAGGCTGCTTCTTGCCGAAATAACTCCTAGGAACCGGCGCAGCCATGTCATAGCTTCTCAGCTTTTCGCTCTTCCAGCTGCCGCTCTTTATCATTTCAGGAGTGAGCCTGTCAACCACATTATCCTTCAGCTCAGGGCTCGCAGCAATAACCTTCCCCTTATCAGTAAGGAATGCCGCGACACTCTTTTTCACGCCGCACTTCAGGACGTCTTTCCTTTCGCTCAATGCTTTAACAGCTTTTTTTTCCTTTTCCTCAAGCTCACTAATTATCCTCGGTCTGTCCAGCTTCTGCAGCAACAGCTGCTCATCAAAGCCCTTGCCAAGCTTTTCTTTTCCTTGTCCGGTTATCTCAAAAACAAGCTCCTTTTCCTTCACTATGCTTATCCAGCCGTTCCTTTTCAGAAGCCCTATGCTCACGTTTACCTCTTCTTCCGTCAGGCCGGATTTAATAAGCTGCGACAGGCTTACCTTGCCGCTGCCAGCCAACTGCAGAAATCTTTTCTCAGGAAGCCCTTTCCGCCGGTAAACAATTCCGTTGCTGTCCAGCTCTACAACTTCCTGCAATGACTCTTTGACATTCACAAGGCCCCTGCCGCTAAGCCACTGCAAGCCCCTCAAAACCTCAACCTCTTTCATGCCAGAACCCTTTACAAGCCCGTCAGCAGAAGAATGCTTCTGCAAAAGAGGGAGAACTAGGCGCTCCAACCGATGAAGCGAAGCGATAACGTCCTTCATGGTTTCCACAACTCCCGTTGCATATTTAAAGGTTTTGAGCTGACGAAAAAGCACACACCCAAAGCCAATAACAAACTTTAAATAGGAGTATTCTGTAGTAGTTAAGAAAGTTAATATATTAGAGCGATTGTTACCCCTGAAGGATTAAACTAAAGGGGGTTGGTGTCAAAATGATAGTCAAAGAAGAGTTTTTGAGCAAATTAAGGACTTATTTCTCTTTAAATTTATATGAAGTCAAGATATGGACGGCGCTTCTTTCAAGGGGCTCAGCGACAGCAGGCGAGCTTTCTGACATTGCAAACGTTCCAAGGTCAAGGTCATACGACGTTCTTGAGAGCCTTGAAAAGAAAGGCTTCCTGATGATGAAGCTCGGAAAGCCGATAAAATACGTGGCAGTGACCCCGACAGAAGTCGTTGAGAGAGTCAAGAAGCACATGAGGTCAGAGGCAGACGTCAAAGTAAAGCGCCTTGAAAACATAAGAAACACAGAGATAATAGACGAACTCAAGACACTGCACTCACAGGGCATCGAGCTTGTAGAGCCTTCCGATTTGTCAGGAAGCCTGAAAGGCAGGCACAATCTCTACAACCATCTTGACTTAATGATAAAAGGCGCGCAGAAATCAGTCACGATAGCAACAACTTCGCAGGGGCTCCTGAGAAAAATTGAAGGGCTCAAGCCGACAATGGAAAAAGTAAAGAAGCGAGGCGTAAGGATAAGAATCGCAGCCCCAATAACAAAGGAAGCAAAGGACGCGCTTTCAGACGTCGCTGAAATAGCTGACGTCAGGCACTCAGACATGAAGGCAAGGTTCTGCATTGTTGACGGAAAGGAACTGATGTTCATGGTTCTTGACGACAAGGACGTCCACCCAACCTATGACGTGGGAATCTGGGTGAACACGCCCTTCTTTGCATCTGCCCTGGAAAACATGTTTGACACCAGCTGGAAAAGCATGAAATCAGCAACAGAAGTAATAAAGCGATAATTCTTTTTTTTACCTTACGTAAATGACAAGAGCAGCTACCCCTATCACAAGAAGAACAGCAGAAACAGCCATTATGATAACGTAACCAGGCGCGTTGAAAGAAATCTTAAAAGGGCCCTTTCCCTTCAACTCGTCCTTTGACTCCGCAACTGAAAGCGCATTCTCAACCTCATAAACAGGATAGCCGTTCTGGACAAGAAGCTGCCTAATCTCCGCAGGATTCTTGCCCCTCTTAATCTGCTGCGCAGCATACTCAAGCAGGTCCATAAACGCCCACAGGCGCTTTTAATATTTAAGGGTTGCTTTTTTTAGTAACCCTTATACCTCAAAAGCACAGCAACTCCTCCAAGCGAGTCAAGCTTCTGGCCCGCCTCATTCTCAGAATTTATTATCGCAACATCGCCGCTGACAGCCTCCGCGCCCTTCATAAGCTCCTCGCTTTTTTTGCGGTTCCTGCCAACGAAATCGCCGGTTAGCAGGATAGACTTAACGTTTCCTGAAGAGACTGCATCATCCACCTCCTTCTTCCCATAAGCAGCCAAGCCTTCCTTTGCTATCTCAACCATAAGCTGCTCAACAATCCTGCTCTCTTCAGCAGCGCGCTGCATCTTCAAAACCTCGCCAAGCTCAGGCCTCTTAAGAACCTCCTCAATGGCATTCTTCCCGACGCTACTGCAAGTCGCAAGCACAACCTTCTTCTTCAGCCCATCGTCCTTAAGCTCCTTAACCAGCTCATCCTTCCAGAAAGCAGGGCTAGCAACTACGACAGTTTCTGCCTTGAACCTGTCAACATAGCCTGAAAGGTTCCCTGCAAGTTCAGCATAGAAGTTCTTGGTGACTGTCTCAACACCCTTCTTCGCAACCTTTCCCTTAAGCTCGGCAAGAACCTCATAGCCCTGGCTCTTTAGCAGAGCAAAAATCGCCTCCTCGCGGTCAAGAATCAGAATGATGGTCTTAGCCTGATTCTTTGTTGCCTGCTCCAGCCTCTTAAGCTGATACTTCGGCCACGACTCCTTGGCAATTCCAACGCTGGAGCCAACCTCAATTCCTATCGTATGATAGCTCCCCTTCGGAACGTCATCCTTTTCTTCCGAAGTGCGGCCGCTAACCCTCAGAGCGCCATCCTTGAAATCAACCCCCTCAACCCGAAGCTCAAGAAAAAGCGTCTTCTTCTCAGCCTCCTTCTCGGTAGCCTTAACCTTCCTCGTGGTCTTTGAACTAATCGCATCCCCAGCCTCAATTATCTGGCTCAGGTGCCACAAATCATCAAGGCTCTCCACGGCAACAACCACCCTGCCCTGCCTCAAGTCCCTTTTCAGGATTTTCATCACAGAATAATATCTTAGGCTGTTTTTTAATACTTTGCCATAGAAGAAGCTAATTTATTGTTTCAAACTCGCCAGTTTCAGCATTCTTCATTACGTTATCCCACGAGAAAATCCTGCCGTTCATAGCGATGTAAACGCCAGGCTCTACAACGTTAATCCCCCCGATAGCCACTCCTATGTTAATTGGAGCGTCTGAATCCTTGAACTTCTCAGGCTTTGAAGCACCGACTAGAATTATTACTTTATCTTTCAATTCGCTTAGTTTCTTAGCTGTCTCAACCATCGTGTCGGTTCCATGAGTGATGATTATCTTGTTGTTCTTAATATCTTTGCAGGCGTCATAAATAAGCTGGCGGTCATTGTCGTCCATATCCAAACTATCCTTTCTCAAAACAGGAACTATCTCATATTCAAACTTCGGATTTATTTGGCAAACGATTCTTTTAATTGAAGGTTCTGAAATCTCGAAATTATATGTTCCTGCACAAGACGCATAATCCTTGTCAATTGTGCCGCCAGTTGTTACGAATGTCAAGTTCATAGAATCAGCGAATTAAAACAGATTTTTGAATTTATTCCCTAAATAATGAAAAATGTTGCCCAAAAACACAATCTTTATAAACAAAAATGGAATGTTTATTCCATTATGGACTCAAAAGATGAAAAGATACTCAACACTTTGAAGGAGAATTCAAGGCTTTCTTCGCAGCAGATATCAAAAAGAACAGCAATTCCAATAACAACAGTTCATAACAGAATTAAAAAACTTCTCAGTGAAGGAGTTATAGAAAAATTTACTATAAAGCTAAATCCAAAAAAGCTCGGGAAGACGCTTGCAGCCTATATTCTGGTCACAGTAGATTACACTTCATTGAAGCGGGCTAAAACAAGCCAGCATGAACTGGTAGCCAAACTAAAAAAGCATCCTTTAGTGGAAGAAGCAGCAATGGTTACAGGGGCAAGCGACGTAATCCTTAAAGTAAGGGTCGGAAGAATTGACGAACTGGACAAGTTCGTGACTGTCGACTTAAGGAACATTGACGGAATAGAAAAAACTCAGACGGCAGTCATACTAAACGAGGCTTGACTAAGCGCCTATCTCTATCAACAACTTGTTCTTGCCTATCTTTGAAATAAGGACGTTTTCTGTCCCTTTTAATTTCAGTTCCTTTTCTATGTCAGAAGGTATTCTTAGCATTGTGCCGCGACCGCTTCTGCTTAGCTTCCTGTGAAGTCTAAGAGGGGAGCCCCATATTCCAAGGCGTTTGGCTATCTCAATGGTTTTTTGTCCCTCCTTTTCACTTACAAACTCTTCGCTACAGGAAGTGCACCTTTCTCCGCTTTCTATAAAAAAGTGCCCTTCTACATCAGAAGCGATATCCCTAACCTTGACGAGTTCGCCTTTTTCACATACTGGACATTTCCTCATTTTAATTGCCCTCCGAGCCGCTTATAACGTATATTTCATCAAATTCAAAGTAATAAACAAATATTATCTTCTTAGAGCCTTTTTTATCCGCGTAAGCTTCATATTTCTTTTTCCCAACCTTTTCAATTCTGTAAGCGTTCTTTATAGCGTCTCTCAAGTCTACGAAATTCCAGTTCCACTTTCTCATGTATCTGTTTCTGAAATGTTTGCTCGCGTTTAGTTTGCAGTTGTTAATGTCATAACTTTTCATTATATTTTCACTATACAATATAGTGAAGAAGTATTTAAAGTTTTCTGTTCGTAAATCCCAAATATTTAAATATCCAGAAGCACTAGGTAGTTGGCTAATGCTACTTTTATGAGTATCTCACCGACTAAAACAATGCAGCCTTTTTTGGAAGAAGCTAGGGAGGAGATGAAGCGGGCAGAGCATCTTCTTTACGTAAGCCTGAAATACACGCGCACAGTTGACGTAATCAAGAGCCTGATAGACCGGCTGATTAACGCCATAGACGCGACAACAGACAAGCTTCTTGACTATGCCGTCCAGAAAAAGAAGATAAAGGAAAAGCCGGAAAACCTCGGCCTGAAAGGCGACACGGCAAAGAAGATTTTCAAGGACACAATAATAACCGAGATGGTCGATTTCGGCATGTTCCTAAAGCAGGTAAACCGCGCCCAATACAAGAAAAGCAGGGAATTCAGGCGCCACGTGACAATGACTGCCATGACAGACGCAGGCATTGTCGAGATAAACATAGATGTCATAAAGGAGCACTACATTAAAACCAAGGACTATCTTGAGCACGCTGAAACGGTGATTTTCGGTGAAAAAGAGCAAATCTAAAACGATAATTGTGAAGGAAAAGGCGAACCTGCAACCCATTGCCAGCTCAAAGGAGTTGAACCACATCGTCTACTGGACAACGCTGCTCGTACTCTTCATAGCAAACCTTTTCATGGCTATGGCAATAATCCCCTTCATCCTGCTCGCCTTCAGCTTTGACTTTTACCTCATACTCGCAGCGCTCGGCGCATTCTCCGGATACGTTTTCACGCACCTCATCAGGAACATAGAAAACCTCGACAGGCGCCATCACATGATTGCATTGCTCTCAATACCCGCCTTCGCAGTCACCAACCTGATTATAGTGTCAACCTCGCTTGAAGGCTTGACAAAGCTGCTCGGAATAGCCTCGCAGAAAGAGCCGCTAACAGTAAGCCTTGTCTACGCAATATTCTTCCTTCTGCCATACCTTATTGAAATGGCGAGAAAAAGGCTCTGATGCAATAAAATGGAACAAAAAATAACCACTTCTGACAAGAAAGGACTAAGCTCCAACATATGGAAGAGTTACGTCGGTTCTTTTATCGTTAATTTCAGTTTCTTCGCCCCCATCATTGTCCTCTTTTGGCTGGACAACGGACTTTCCTTCACGCAGATAATGGCGCTCCAGTCCATATTCGCGGTTACAATCCTCCTTCTTGAGCTGCCAACAGGATTCTTCGCAGACGTTTACGGCAGGAAAAAATCGTTAA
>CAZBPE010000002.1:3040-11951 GCA_964493685.1 uncultured Methanosarcinales archaeon | reverse complement strand
CCTTTCAGGGGCATTGCTTGGCGCGGGCGCATTCGCCTATTCAATCGGCACAAACTTTTACCATTTTCTCATAGCTGAAATAGTGTGGGCTGTCGGAGCAAGCTTCGCCTCCGGAACAGAAAGCGCTTTTGTTTACGACACCTTAGGCAGCTTAAAAAGGGAAAAAGAGTACAAAAAGGTAATCGGAAATGTGTTATTCCTTTCGCTTTTAGCTGCGGCAATAGGCTCCATAATTGGGGGCATCTTAGGCGCTTTCAGCTTCAGATTAGCAATAGCAGCGTTTATCCCATCGGCAATTATTTTTGTTCTTATAATGCTGACGGCAAAGGAGCCGCCGCGCAAGAAGCTGATTTACGAAAAGGGCCATGCGCACGCCCTGCTTAAAATAGTCCGCTTTGCCCTGGTAAAAAGCGTTGAAGTAAGGTGGCTTGTAATTTATTCGGCTGTTGTTTCTATTGTCGGCCACTTCGCTTTTTTTCTCTTCCAGCCGTATTTCTCCCAAGCGGGACTTAAGATTGAGCACATCGGAATAGCATTCGCATTCCTGTTTATCGTTGCAGCTCTCGCCTCAAAATTCACCCATTCAATAGAATCCTTCATTGGCAAGAGAATGTCCCTAATAATGCTGCCATTCATATCTGCCGCAGCGCTATTCTTAATGGCAGAATTCGTTTCGCCGTTAAGCATACTTTTCGTTTCTGCCCTTTACTTTGTCTTTGGCTTTATGCCCGTGATTGTTGAAGACTACATAAACAAGACAGTGTGGTCTGACAAGAGGGCAACCGTTATGTCTTTAAACAACATGGGCGAGAAGGTTTTGTTCATCATATTAGCGCCGTTAGTTGGAAAATTGGCAGATAACTACGGCGTAACGCCTGTTCTTGCTTTGTTGGGCGCATTCGCTTTATTGTCGGGAATAGTTTTGACGTTCTTCCTCAGAAGAAACAAGGTTATTTGATTACCTGCAGTCTTTCGCTTCTTTGCAGTCAAGATTTACGTTCAGGTTCAGGATGTATAGCGTTGTTTCGGGCTCCACCCTCAAGGAATTGCTTCCCTCAACCACGAACTCGTCAACGTTCTTTGAGTAAGCTGCCTGCCTTGTGTTGACGAACATCCTGTGCCCGTTGAGGTCTATAATGGCATTCTTGCGCTCGCCGTCATCAACAAACTTCAGAAGTATTGAAGCATTTAAGTCATTAGTTGAAATCTTCTTGAACTGCGTGCTGTTTACGTCAAAAAAGTAGATTGGAGCGACAGGCTTCTTAAGCTTTGTCTTCACAAAAATCCTGTCAACAAGATACTTCCCGCCTTCAATTGAGAACCTCAGCTCATTCTTTCCTGCAACAAACTCAGACGGGTCTATGAAAGTCTTTTCAACACTGCCGCAGTCAGGAATCCTTGACGATATCAGCTTGCCATTAAGGGTGACGCTTAGCTTTTCAGCTTCGCTAACCCTGCAGTCAACAAGATATTTCAGGTAAGCCTCTTCAAGATTGGACTTGTCAGCTTCATCCTTTGTCATAAAGAACGTGCTGACAGCTTCCTTGTTCTCAAGATTCTCAACAGTAGCAACCACCTGAGCATTCCTTATGTCATAAAAGCCCTTCTCCCAGAACTTCCAGGCAGGCGGCGTGTCAACAGAGAACTCCAGAAGATTCTCCTTTCCTATGCTGTCAAGCGAAATAGGCTCGACAAGCTTGTTAACCTCCCCCCTGAAAAGCTCATCCCCATTGAACTTCACAGAAAGCTTGCCTTTGTGCTCATTCACCGAAAAGGTGAGCTTCCCCTCTTCAGCTTTTCCATCAACAAAAAAAGGAATTGCCCTCGAGCTAGTCCCTGAGCTTTCAACAAAAACAGAGTCAACCCTCTTGAGGACAGAAGCCTCTTTTTCTATGAACAGGTTAAAAGAGGGTATGTTGTGCTCAAATTCACTCTCCTTAAGCTTGGTTACCGTGCCGGGGCGCTCGTCAAGCAGAACAGAGCCAACAACCTTGGCTTTTACCAATGAAACATCTTTTTTGCCATCTTCAAGAATCTTCTCCCTGTCCTGTGAAGGTATCAGCAGAAGGTATACGAGAATGAATGAGGCTATTACAATAACCAGCGCTGCAGCACCGCTGCCTGAAGCCTGAGCTTTCCTTTTTTCCATAGACGTTCCTAACTTTCGCTTTTTTGTATGTCAAAAACCACAATAGATTGTGGCATGGCTTATCATACCACTTATTGTACATGTGGTTTTTGAGCACCTCAGAAATCTTCACGGATTTCTGATGGTCGTCAGAAGCTTCGCTTCTGAGATGTTCAGAATACCACATTTACTGGTGGTTTTACTGTGTAAACCACTATCTTAGGTATTCTGACATATAAAGTTTTTTCTTTTAAGGCGCATCGCCATTCGGGACTCCATCAGCTAAACAACGGGCCCAAGAACCCATAACGCCTGCGAAACATTTTTAAAGCATATTTTAACCCTTAAAAGCCGTAGGGCAAGTGCTTAACTACAGGCGAAATGTCAGAAACGCTGTATGCTTTTGACAGCCTAGGAAAGTCCACCCACCAGCGCACCAAAAAGTGCGCAAAATGGCCGCTGCCGGAAGGCAGGCGCTGAAAAGTGCGCTCCAGCGAAGAAACAACACGGCCTTTAGCCAAGGATGATATGGCGAATCAGCCAGCGATGGCTGAGAGTTAACCTATAGACTACGTGGCTGAAGGATGCGGTGAGAAAGCTGCCCGGCCGGTGCAAGCCTTTAAAGGCGCTCAGTCGAATGTTAAGGCAAACCTTCCGAAAGGGGTTTGACAGAAGGTGGCTTATCTTTGCCCTACACCTTTTAATCAGGTACTTTTAAAATGCACAGTGAGCTTTTAGAGGAAATACGCGAAGTGGAAGCAGAAGCCAGAGGAATTCTTTCAGATTCAGGGAAGCAAAGCGCTGAAATTTTAAAGAAAGCAAAAGCGCAAGCCGTACAATCCATTTTCCAGAAAGAAGCTGAGCTGAGGGAGCTTCGCGCAAATACAGCAAACGCTGCTGCGATACAGGCAGCCAAAGAAGGCAATGACGCCATAGAAAAAAGCAAAGATAGCCTTGAAGCGCTAAGGAAGGCTGCGAACAGAAAGAAAGAAAAGGCGCTTTCCCTTGTCCTTGACAGGCTTTCAAAATCGATAGGTGAGTGACGTGCTTAAGCCTGAACGCATGAGCAAGCTAATAATCACAGCGCCAAAGAGCTACCTTGACAAAACCATCCAAGAGCTTCACGAGCTTAATGCTGTTCACATAGTAAACCACTCAGTTTCTGAACAAACTCCGGAAAACCTTGACATAGGAACCCCGCTTGGCAGCGCCTCAAAAATTTCAGAAACCCTGATAGCAGCAAGGGCGCTTATTTCAAACCTCAACATCAAGAACGGCGTCGAGCTAAAAAACGGCTTCAGCGCAATAGGCGTGAAGAATTTCGCCCAGCTTGCAAAGGCTGTCAAAGCCCTTCAGGAAGAAACCACCTCCAAACTTGAACGGATAAGCCAGATTGAAAGAGAGGCGAAAGAGGCAGAATCAAGAAAAGACTTAATGCTAACGCTTTCAAAGCTGGAGCTTCCCCTCGAAGCTTATTCGGGCTATTCATCCATAACAGTTTTCGCCGGGCACGTCAGGAGCTCAGGCATCCTCGAAAAAGAGCTTTCAGGCGAAATTGACGAGTTCCAGCTTCACTCAGCCAAGGAAAGCAAAAGGGACGCAATTGCCCTTTTTGTTGCAAACAACTCAAAGGAAAAGGCAGCTGAAGCACTCTCAAGAAACGGCTTTTCCGAGATTAACCTGCAAATTGCTGAAGGCATAAAGGGTTCCCCAAACGAAGCGCTCTCTGCAATTTCCGAAAAGCACGAAAGGCTCACCAAGTCATTAAACGACGCAAAAAAGCAGATTCGCCGCCTTTCTGAAAAATGGCACGATTTCCTGCTTCTCTCAGAAAAGCTGCTCTCAATAGAGCTTGAAAAGGCAGAAGCGCCGCTGAGGTTCGCGGCATCTGAAAGCATTTTTGTAATCACTGGATGGGTTCCTTCAAGGAGCTCAGCAAGCGTTGCTGAGAAGCTGCGAAAAATCACGCATGGAAACATCCTAATAGAAACCAGCAAGCCCTCCCGCGATGACGAGGTTCCTGTAAAGCTCTTAAACATGAAGCAGGCGAAGCCTTTCGAGTTTTTCATGAACCTCTATGCCCTGCCAAGATACAATGAAGTGGACCCTACCCTTTTCCTCTCTCTAACTTTCCCGCTTTTTTTTGGAATTATACTGGGGGATGTCGGCTACGGCGCAGTCACAGCAATGCTTCTTTTATGCCTGTCAAAAAAGCTCCCCAAGGCAGCCCCGATTGCAAAAGTAATGATGCCGGCAGCACTGGCTTCAATATTTTTCGGATTCGTTTTTGGGGAGATATTCGGTTTTGAGAAGCTTTTCGGCTACCCTCTCCCACACCTGATAAGCAGGCTTCACCAGATAGAGCAGATGCTTGCAATCTCAATAATCATAGGCGCGATACACATAAACACAGGCATACTTCTTGGCTTCATCAACGAAAGGAACAATCACGGGCTTAAAAAGGCAATCCTCGCCAAAGGAAGCTGGTGGGTGCTACAACTGGGCATCTTGGCTGCCGCATTGTCGTACACTGGAGTTGCAGACATACCAATTTATGCAGGAGGATTGCTCTTTTCTGCTGCGGTATTGATGATAATCCTTGGCGAGCCTATGGAGCTTGTTGAGATACCTGCGCTAATCAGCAACATGCTCTCATATTCAAGGCTGATGGCAGTTGGCCTTGCCTCAGTTGGCCTTGCCGTTGTTGTTAACGGCTTTATAGAGGATTTCATGTCAGCAGGCGGAATGATGATAATAGCAGCGATAATCATAGGCGTCACGGGGCACATGCTGAACATAGCCCTGGGGCTTCTTGGGGGTTTCCTTCACGCAATAAGGCTCCATTACGTTGAATTTTTTACAAAGTTCTTTAAAGGAGGAGCAGTTCCCTTCAACGCATTCGGCAAAAGAGGAGCAGAGGAGGCGGCTGAAGCATGAAGCTTCCCGCTAAAAATAAAAAGCCCAACCGCTGCAAGCAGCGGGCATCGCAGAAAATAAAAACGGAGGTAGGATAAAATGGCAGAAACTGGATTAATAGCAATAGGCGCAAGCCTTGCAATAGGAATAACAGCTCTCGCAGCAGGGCTTGCCGAAAAAGAAATAGGCGCAGCAGCAGTAGGAGCAATGGCTGAAAAGGGAGAGACTTTCGGAAAGGGGCTTATCCTTACGGTTATCCCTGAAACGCTGGTAATCTTCGGCTTCGTCATGGCATTCCTCATATTGGACCTGGCCAAATAAAAAGAATGGGACTTGAAAAAGTTAAGGAACGCGTATTAGAAGAAGCGAGGCAGAAGGCAAGGGGGATAATAGAGTCTGCAAACGCTGAAGCCAGGGAAATCCTGAAGTCCTCCTTAAACCAGCTGAAGGAGAAGGAATCCGGATTAAGGGAACAGCTGCAGGCAGAAGTTGCCTCAATAAACAGGCGCGAGGCTGCAAAAGCCAAGCTAGAGTCAAAAAAGCTTGAACTAACCTTAAGAAAGGATTTTGTGGAAAGCATATTTTCTCAGGCAAAAGAGACGCTTTCAAAGCTTCCAGAAACAGAAAGAGCAAGCCACATAAAGAGACTCCTGAAAAAGTCAAGCTCAGAACTGAAAGCAGAAGTAATCTACTGCAACAAGAAAGACGCAAAACACGTCACTGGCTACAAAATCAAGGAAGCAGAAATCACCGGAGGCATTATAGCAGAATCTGCCGACGGCTCACTAAGGGCAGACTACAGCTACGAAGCCCTGCTCGACCAGCTGAAGGAGTCTCTCCTGCCGGAATTGGACAAACTCCTGTTCACGTGAAAAAATGGCAAAAAATAAGCTATCGCTTGGAACCCACCCATACACCTATGCAAGAGTCAGCGTAATGCGCTCAGAGCTTCTCAAGAAAGAAGAATACCATCGCCTTCTAAAGATGAGCCTGAATGAAATAATAAGCTTCCTTCAAAGCTCCGCATATAAAAAAGAAATAGACCATCTTGGCATAAAATATTCCGGCATGGACCTTCTCGAAATGGCGTTAAACAGCGACCTTGTAATCACATGGAACAAGCTAAGGCGAATATCAAGAAAAGAGCTCAGAACAATCATAGACTCATACCTCAAGAGGGCAGACATCTGGAACCTTAAAACAATCCTCCGCGGACTCCACACCGGGACAAAGCAGGAAACCATGTCAGCAATGCTTCTTCCGGCAGGGCAGCTCTCTGAAAGCAAACTCAGCAACCTTATAAAACCGGGCTCTGTTGAGGAATTCCTGAAAAGCCTTCCTGCAGCAGCGGGCATAAAGCGTAGCCTGATTGACGGCGCACTTTCTGATTATAACGAAAAAAAATCCATAATAGGCATTGAAAACCTTCTTGACAGGGAATACTACCGCCGGATGATAGAATTCTCAAAAACAATTCCATCGCAGGGCAAACTTTTTAAACAATTCCTCGACTCGGAAATTGAGATGCTAAACACAATTAACATACTCCGGCTTAAGCGCGCAGGAAAGACAAAAGCAGAGATTCCTGCGTACGTCATTGGAAAACAGCCGGCTTTCTTAAGCAAGCTGATTTTATCCGAAAGCAGGGAAGAAACGGCAAAACTGCTGTCGCTCAACGGCATTTCTGAAAGCTCAGCAAAATCCTTCATCGAATCAGACAGCGTTGCGGATATTGAAATAGAGCTTGGGAAAAGCCTTTTGAACAAGACAAGACTGCTGCTTCACCAGAATCCCCTGAGCGTAGATGTCATACTTGGCTACATGTTCGCAAAGGAAGTTGAAGTTAAAAACCTCAAAATGCTGCTTAAGTCAAGGCAGCTTAACCTTGAAGACGAGTTCGTTGAAAAACAAATAATCATCTGAGGAAAAAATGGAAATCGCCGTTATCGGAGGAGAGGAATTCTGCCTTGGCTTCAGGCTGGCAGGAGTGAAAAAACTGTTCGAAACAAGCGAACCGAAAGAGGCGATATCGCTAGTTGAGGCTGACAGCGAATTAGGCGTCGTCATTTTTGACGAGAGCCTGACTGGAAAGCTCGACAGCAATGACAAAGCAGAAATAGAAGACTCGCTCAAGCCTGTATACATAACACTCTCGAAAGAGTCTTCAGAAGACTCGCTCAAAAAAATGATAAGAAAATCAATAGGAATTGAATTGTGAGTGAACTTTACCCGTTCACCGCAAGCAGCGGGGCATCATAACAAATGAAAACCGGAAAGGTATACAGGGTTGCAGGGCCAGTTGCAATTGCAGAGCTTGACGCAAAAATGTACGACATAGTCCTTGTTGGCGAGGAGAAGCTCCTTGGAGAGGTAATACAGATTAACAGCAACAGATGCACAATCCAGATTTATGAGGACACAACAGGGCTAAAGCCAGGAACCGAAGTAGTTAACACAGGGCAGCCTCTCTGCGTTGAGCTTGGCCCGGGGCTCCTATCATCAATCTACGACGGCATACAAAGGCCGCTGCCTTCACTGAAGGAACAGATGGGCGACTTCATCAAAAGAGGGGCAGCAGCGCCAGGGCTTGACAGGAAAAAGAAATGGGAATTCAAGCCAATAGCCAAGAAAGGAGACAGTGTAGAAGGCGGGCAGGCAATCGGCGAAGTCCAGGAAGGGCAGGTTGCGCACAAGATAATGGTCCCGCCAAGCATGAAAGGGAAAATAGCAGAAATAAAGTCAGGGCAGTTCACTGTTGAGAATGCTGTCTGCACGCTTGACTCCGGAGAAGAGATAACTCTCATGCAGAAATGGCCCGTAAGGCGCCCGAGACCGACAATAAGGAAGCTCACCCCCAACACGCCGCTAATCACGGGGCAGAGAATATTTGATGCGCTTTTCCCGCTTGCAAAAGGCGGGGTTGCAGCAATACCAGGCGGCTTCGGCACCGGGAAAACAGTAATGCAGCAGAGCCTCGCAAAATGGAGCGACGCAGACATAATCGTCTATGTGGGATGCGGAGAGCGCGGCAACGAGATGACAGAAGTCCTGACAGAATTCCCAAGGCTCGTCGACCCAAGAACAGGAAAGCCCCTGCTTAACAGGACAATCCTCATCGCAAACACATCAAACATGCCTGTGGCTGCAAGAGAGGCGTCCATATACTGCGGCATGAGCATGGCAGAATACTACCGCGACATGGGATATAATGTTGCAATGATGGCAGACTCCACATCAAGATGGGCTGAGGCAATGCGCGAGATATCCTCAAGACTTGAGGAGCTGCCCGGCGAGGAAGGATACCCTGCATACCTGTCAGCAAGGCTTGCAGACTTTTACGAAAGAGCAGGGCGCTACTCCAACCTCAACAAGAGCAATGGCTCAATCTCGGTAATAGGAGCTGTATCGCCGGCAGGCGGAGACGTCTCTGAACCAGTAACTCAGGCAACCATTAGGGTAGTCAAGACATTCTGGGGACTCGACACAAAGCTTGCCCAAAGGAGACATTTTCCAGCAATTAACTGGCTAACATCTTATTCACTCTATCTCGACATACTCGAGCCGTGGTTCGCATCAAACGTAGCAGAAGACTGGAGGCAGACTGTAGACAGAATTTCAACCCTTCTTCAGGAAGAGGAAAAGCTGCTCGAAATAGTCCAGCTCGTCGGCTCAGACGCCCTTCCAGAAAAGGAGCAAGTAACGCTTCAGGTAACACGCTTGATAAGGGAAGTTGTGCTCCAGCAGAACGCATTCCATGCGGTAGACACGCATTCAGAGCCCAAGAAAACATACCAGCTGATGAAATCAATCCTCAAATATGGCGACATGGCATACGCGGCATTAAGCTCCGGAGCAAGGGTTTCCGAA
>CAZBPE010000002.1:684-2952 GCA_964493685.1 uncultured Methanosarcinales archaeon | reverse complement strand
GGCAAGCTCACTAACGTTCTTAGCTTTCATTTTCTCAAACAAAATAAGGAGCAAAAAATGAAGGAGTACAAGACGATAAGCAGGGTTGCAGGGCCTCTCGTATTCATAAAGAAAACAGAGCCAGTGGCATACGCAGACATGGTAAAAGTGCTGCTTCCAAGCGGCGAAACAAAAAACGCGCAGGTTCTCGACACAAGCGAAGACACAGTCGTAGTTCAGGTATTCGAAGGAACTTCCGGAATAGACCTGAACACAAGAGTAAAATTCCTAAACCAGCCAATAAGGTTGCCAGTATCAGAAGAAATACTTGGCAGGATACTCTCCGGCTCAGGAAAGCCGATAGACGGCGGCCCAGAAATAGTGGCAGACAAGATGCTGGACATAACAGGCTCAGCAATAAACCCGTACTCAAGAGGAAACCCCGAAGACTTCATACAGACAGGGGTGTCAACAATAGACGCAATGAACACGCTCGTCAGGGGGCAGAAGCTCCCAATATTCTCGGCATCAGGGCTGCCGCACAACGAAATAGCCCTACAGATTGCAAGGCAGGCAAAGGTAGTCGGAAAGGAAACAAGCTTCGCAATAGTGTTTGCAGCAATGGGCATAACAAGCGAGGAGGCGCAGCGCTTCATACAGGACTTCGAGCAGACAGGCGCGCTTGAGCGTTCAGCAGTCTTCCTCAATCTCGCAAGCGACCCTGCCGTTGAAAGGCTGCTTACGCCACAGCTCGCGCTCACGGCAGCAGAATACCTTGCGTTTGAAAAAGACATGCACGTCCTTGTAATCCTGACGGACATGACGAACTACTGCGAATCCCTGCGCGAGATTGGCTCTGCAAGGGAAGAAATCCCAGGAAGGCGAGGCTATCCAGGATACATGTACACGACGCTTGCAAGCATATACGAAAGGGCAGGAATGATAAAAGGAAAGAAAGGCTCAATAACCCAGTTGCCAATACTCACCATGATTGGGGATGACATCACGCACCCAATCCCTGACTTGACAGGATACATAACCGAAGGGCAAATAGTCCTCAGCAGGGAGCTTCACAGAAAAAACATATACCCTCCAATTGACGTTCTGCCCTCGCTGTCCCGCCTTATGAACCTCGGCATAGGCGCAGAGAAGACAAGAGAAGACCACAAGCAGGTTTCAGACCAGCTATACGCATTCTACGCAGAAGGCCGAGATTTAAGAGGGCTCGTAGCAATAGTTGGAGAGGAATCCCTGTCAGAACGTGACAGAAGGCTTCTGAAATTCGCAGCAGGATTCGAAGACAAGTTCGTCAGGCAGGCAAAAACGCAGGACAGGCCAGTATCAGAGACGCTTGACATAGGATGGAAACTGCTTTCAGAAATACCTGAAAACGAGCTGTCAAGAATCAACCCAGAGCTGAGGAAGAAATATTATGGCAAACGTTAAGCCAACCCGCTCGGAACTCCTTCAGGTAAAGAAAAAAATAATCCTCGCAAATTCAGGATACAAGCTCCTGAAGAAAAAGCGCGACGGACTGATACTCGAATTCTTCAATGCGCTCAAAAAGGCAAGAAACGTAAGGCAGGAACTCACGGCAGAATACGCCAAAGCACTCAGAAAAATCAGCATAGCGCGGGCAATAGACTCAGACTTGCAGATAAAAAGCGCAGCCATGTCAATAAAGCAAAAGCCGCTCGTTGAGCTCAACACCAAAAGCATAATGGGGGTAAAAATCCCTTCCATAGTCTCAGGCGAAGTCAAGAAAACAATATTCGAGCGCGGCTACGGCATACTCTCGGCAACCTCAAAGATTGACGAGGCGGCGGCAGCATACGAAGCCCTTGTCGAAAAAATAATAGCAACAGCAGAAATTGAGATAACGCTAAAGCGCCTCCTGAGAGAAATTGAAAGAACGAAGCGCAAGGTAAACGCGCTCGAGCAGCTCACAATACCCAGATTGAACTCTGATGCAAGCTACATCAGGCTGCGGCTTGAGGAAATGGAAAGGGACAGCTTCTCAAGACTAAAAATGCTGAAGAAGGAAATCACTTACTGAGCTATTCATTGAAGTAGGCGATCGCTGTTATAGCAAATGACACAAATCTTTATATGTCAGAATTCCACTGTTCTTTGAATAATCAATATGTGGAATTCTGAGCATGCTCAAAAACCACGATATATAAATGATGTTCTATGATTGGTGGTTTTTGACACGTAGATATGTCATTTGCTTATTACGAACGGACAACTATTTGTATAAAAACTATTGTCCGTGAGTATAGCTGCTAC
>CAZBPE010000002.1:0-619 GCA_964493685.1 uncultured Methanosarcinales archaeon | reverse complement strand
AACTTGCGTAATAGTTATTTTACATGTCAGAAATCGCTTATGGCGTACGCTCTTTTGCTTCAGCGAAGGGAAAGCCAGCGATTTCTGAGCATGCTCAAAACAACACGCTACTGGTTTTAGCCCGTGGTTGTTTTGACATTTGGAACACAACCAATATATCCGCCCCATGCAGCATCAAATAAATCTCGTCCCCCAATTTCTGCACATTTTTCTTTTGAACTAACGTTCTCGTAGAGGATAATAACACCCCATTGCTCTGGAGGGCAATAATCGGAGCAAAAACAAATTTCTTGCAAATTCAACCCGTTTAATGAATGTTTACCAATAGTTTTCGGATACCCATCCTTACCATCATAACAAGAACCCTGGTTGTTCTTAATTTTATCACTTATGTCTTCATTAGTTAAAATTTCGTCTTTCTGATTTGGATTTTTTTGGACGCACCCATTTATAAAAATAATTCCGATTATTGCCAATGCGAAGATTCCAATTGAAATGTATTTCATATTCATATAAAATACTGTTGAAAATAGTTATTAATATAAATGTTTTTATGGCTTCAACTTATAACGGAAGACATAAGTATCTATACGAATTTGTTATGTCTTCCGAATATAGT
>CAZBPE010000001.1:39583-40333 GCA_964493685.1 uncultured Methanosarcinales archaeon | reverse complement strand
TGTGCTAATTATGAAACTGCCCACGAAAAAGACCTAATTATGCAACACCGCACATGCGCGGATAAGTTATTTAAAGGGCAAGGTGAAAGTGTGCTTATGGCTAACAGCGTTAAGCTATTAAGCGTCACTGACATGTGCGCCTATAATTTCTGCAAGCGCTCCCTTTACCTTAAGCTTGTTCTTGGCTTGAGGGAGCCTGCGAAGCCAGTGATGGTGCTTGGCAGCATAAGGCACAAGGTGTATGAGGAAGCCAACAGGAAGGAAGAGGAGCTTGTAAGCCAGATTAGCAGCGACTTTAAGAGGCAGGAGATTATCCAGATGTTTTCCAACGCTTACAATGCTGTTCTCAACAAGAGCGTTTACAGTTATCTGCCGCAGCTTGAGTCGCTTAAGATGGATAAGGAGGATGTTGCTGTTCAGCTTCAGCAGGCTGTTGCAGGGCAGGCTATGAAAAGGGCTGATGAGATAGTCAGATTCTCGTCAAAGACTGGATTGTTTGGGAAGGAATTGTGGGAAAGCCTTATGCCGAAGATATTAAGCGAGCTTAGGGTTAGCTCGGAAAAGCTTAGGCTTAAGGGGATTGTTGACAGGATTGAGGTTTACGGCTCTGAATACGTTCCTGTTGAGATTAAGACTGGCAAGGCTCCGAATGAGGGCGTGTGGCCAGACCACAGGCTTCAGGTTGCCGCATACATGCTGCTGCTTAACGAGAAGTTGGGGGTTAATATAAAAGAGGGGCTTGTTAACTAT
>CAZBPE010000001.1:34325-39573 GCA_964493685.1 uncultured Methanosarcinales archaeon | reverse complement strand
ATGTTGCGGCAGGGCAGTCAAGGCAGGTCGTTATGAATCCGTTCATGGAATATGAGATAACCGAAGCAGTAAATAACGTTTTTGCGCTGATGGAACAGAAGAAAATTCCCAATTTCTGCGGCAAGGGTTACTGCACGGTTTGCGGCCTTGGTGAAGACTATGAAAAGCATCTTGTAAGGCAGTTTCCAAGGAGTTACGCGTATTAGCATGATGCCTGGTTGAGAAGTGATTTCTTGCAGCAGTTGTTACAGCAGCTGCGGCAAAGCGCGTTTGCCCGTGAAGAAGATAAAGTTATTAAACGTAAACGTCTGCCCTCTTCAATTATGGGGAATGAACTGGTAAAGGGTAACGGCATATTTGTAATTTTCGGCTTTACTGGCGACTTGGTGAAAAGGAAGCTTGTTCCTGCGCTTTACAGCCTCTCTTCAAGGGGGGTTTTGCCAAAGGCTTACAGGATAGTGGGCGTCGGAAGGCGCATTCTTGGTGAAGGCGAACTTGACAGGTTGCTCGAGGAGCCCGCAAAGGGATTTATCGGGAATGCTAACAGGAAAAAGTGGGCTGAATTCAGGAAAAGTGTTTCTTACTGTTCTGTTGATTTTGGCAGCGTGGAGTCGTTTGCGAACCTTGCAAAGGAGCTTGAGCGGATTGACTCAGCCAGCAACTGCCGCGGCAACAGGGTTTTTTACCTTGCGATGCCTTCCGATGTTTTCGGCGAAGTTGCAGGCATGATTAAAAAGGGTGGGCTTCTCAGGGGAAGCGGCTGGAAGAGGGTTGTTTTTGAAAAGCCTTTTGGATTTGACCTTAAGTCTGCAAGGGAGCTTAACAGGCAGGTTTCATCAGTTTTTAGTGAGGAGGAGATCTATCGCATAGACCATTACCTTGCGAAGGAGTTTGTGCGGAACATACTCTTCTTCAGGTTTGCAAACCCAATCTTTGAGCAGATATGGAACAGCAGCTTTATTGACAACGTCCAGATAACAATAGCAGAGCAGAATGGCGTCGGCTCGAGGGCTTCATATTATGAGAAGGCAGGCGCTGTCCGAGACATGGTGCAGAATCACGCCCTGCAGCTCCTTTCGCTTGTTGCCATGGAAGCCCCGAAATCAGTAAGCGCTTCAGACACTGCCCCTGAGAAGATTCGCGTATTGAAATCCGTAAGAAAAGTGAATTATGATGATGTTGTTCTGGGGCAGTATGGCGCTGGCTCTGTTAATGGGGAGCTCGTTGCTGCTTACAGGGAAGAGAAAGGCGTTTCACAACAATCTGAAACTGACACTTATGCTGCAATAAAGTTCCAGATAGGCAATAGGCGATGGGAGGGCGTTCCATTTTACGTTCGCACAGGGAAGCGGCTTGGGAAGAGCTATGCAGAGGTTAACATAACAATTAAGGACGTTACATGCACTATTTTCTGCGACGAGAGAAAGGAGTGCCCCAACATAATTACGGTAAGGATACAGCCGGATGAGGGGGTAGCGCTCAGGTTTAACATGAAATCGCATGAGGGCGGTTCTCCTATTTTTCCAGTAGAGATGAATTTCAGGCACAAAGCAGTTTTTGGAGTGAGTTCGCCTGAGGCTTACGAGACCCTTCTTGCCGGGGTTATTAATGGCGAGAAGTCGCTTTTCACCAGCTGGGCTGAAACAGAGGCGAGCTGGAGGGTAATCGACCCTGTGCTCAAATGCAGCGGGAAGTGCAGGAGAGGTTTCCCTAATTACACCGCAGGAAGCTGTGGGCCCGATAGCGCAGATAAGCTGATTGGAAGGGACGGGAGAGAATGGATTACCCCAAAGGAGGCGTCTGTCAAATGAAACTTGGATTTATAGGTTTGGGAAGGATGGGGCATAATGTCGTTCTTAACCTTATTTCAAAAAAGCATAAGGTTGTTGCTTACAACAGAAGTCTTGACAAGGTAAGAGGCATTGTAAGGTATGGTGCAATAGGTTCTTACTCTGTTGGCGAGCTTATCAGCAAGCTGCCTCGTCCTAGAACAATTATAGTTATGGTGACCGCAGGCAGGCCTGTTGACGATGTTCTCTCGCAGTTGTTGCCTTTTCTTTCAAAAAAAGATGTGATAGTTGAAGCGGGCAATTCTTACTTTGAGGATTCAATAAGGCGCTACAAATTGTGTAAAGGCCATGGCATTCATTTCATCGACATGGGTACGAGCGGCGGCTTGGCGGGGGCGAGGCGCGGCGCTTCATTGATGATAGGCGGGGAACATGCTGTTTTCAGGCACCTTGAAAGGCTTTTCAGGGACATCGCAACAAAGGACGGGTACGCATATGTTGGCTCTGCCGGCGCAGGTCATTTTGTGAAGATGGTTCACAACGGGATTGAGTATGCTCTTGAAGAGGCGTACGGTGAGGGCTTTGAGGTGCTGCAAAAATCCCCTTATAAGCTTGACTTTGCAAAAATTGCCGCCGTCTGGAATCATGGCAGCATTGTCCGCTCGTTCCTGCTGGAGCAGGCTTTGAGTGCCTTCAAAAAAGATGCTAAATTGAAAAAGTTCACAGGAGTAATCGGAGGCGGTGAGACGGGAACGTGGACGCTGAAGGTTGCAGACCGCGAGAGGGTTGAGATGGAAACGCTAAGGCATTCGCTTAAGAAGAGGAAGCAGTCATTAAGGAAGCAGTCATTTTCAACTAAAGTTGTTTCCGCAATGAGGTGGGGGTTTGGAGCTCACGAGGAACCCAAGAAGAAAAGATGATAACTGCGATTTACAGAAAAAATGTTGACGAGCTGGCAAAAGAAGGCGTCTGCGTACTTGCTTCTGCCATGAAAAGGATTTTGTCGCGGCAGAAAAGCGTTGTGCTCGCTATTCCCGGCGGAAGAAGCGTGCAGCCATTGTGGAAGCTTCTTGCTGCGGAAAAACTGCCTTGGGAGAAAGTTCAAGTCTTTATGGCTGATGAGCGCGTTGTTCCTCCAACGCATGAGGACAGCAACTACAGGCTCGCGTATGAATGTTTCCTGAAAAGGCTCATTGAAGAAGGAAAGCTCCCGGAGGAAAACGCCCACCACTTTGTTCCGGACATGGGCGTCGGCAGCTACAACAGTGAACTGAAAAAATTCGGGGGAAAGCCCGAAATTTTGATTCTTGGAGTCGGAGAAGACGGGCACGTTGGCGCGCTTTACCCCGACCATCATTCTGTAAAAAATGACTCTGAAGGCTACATTGCAATGGACGATTCGCCAAAGCCGCCGGCTGGGCGGGTAACCATGTCAAGAAAGCTTATGCAAAAGGCGGACACCGCTCTGCTGCTTTTCATTGGGGAAGGAAAGAGGAACGCTCTCGGGCTGTTTAATTCAGGTGATGATGTTTTTGAATGCCCTGCAAGGCTTGTTAAGAAGGTTAGGAATGCCTGCGTCCTTACGAACTTAAGGTGATTTCTGTTTCCTGTTCTCGACTGCATTACTTGTTATCTCGAGGCTGCAGCTTTTGTATTTTCTGCAATATTCCTCGCATTTCCCTGCCAGCTCTTCTGTTTCGTAATGGAAATTGCATTCTTTGCATTCAAACGTTTTCATTTTGCACCTGTTCGTGGCTTGAATCTGCGCATCAGTAATGAATTGCTGACGACTGACACTGAGCTGGACGCCATTGCAGCGCCAGCGATTATTGGGCTAAGCAGCCACCCTGTGAGGGGGTATAGCGCTCCTGCAGCCACCGGTATTCCTACTGTGTTGTATATGAATGCCCAGAAAAGGTTTTGCTTTATTTTTTTCATTGCGTAGCCGCTCAGCTCAATTGCAGTTGCCACGTCGTGAAGGTCGTTTTTGACAAGGACAACGTCTCCTGATTCTATTGCCACGTCTGTACCTGAGCCTATCGCAATGCCTATGTCAGCCTGAGTGAGCGCTGGCGCGTCGTTGATTCCGTCGCCTGCCATCGCAACCTTTTTTCCTGATTCCTGAAGCTTTTTTATCTCCTCTGCTTTTTGCTCTGGAAGGACTTCTGCAAGCACTGCTTCTATTCCTGCCTGCCTTGCTATCGCCTTTGCAGTCCTTTCGTTGTCTCCTGTTATCATGGCAACATCTTTCCCCATTTTCTTGAGGACTGCCACCGCCTCTTTTGACGTCTCTTTTATGGTGTCCGCAACTGCTATGAGCCCTTCAATCTTTCCGTTGATTGCGATTGCAACGACAGTTTTTCCTTCCTCTTCAAGCTTTTGCAGAAGCGGCTCTGCAGGTCCAGCTGGTATTTTTTTGTCGCGCATCAGCTTCCTGTTTCCCACCAGAACCTTTTTTTTGTTGTAGGTTATCTCTACGCCCTTTCCGGTCACTGAGTTGAACTTTTGCGGTTCGTGAATGGCTATCTTTCGTTTTTTTGCTGCCTTGACTATGGCGTCTCCAAGGGGGTGCTCTGAGTTTTTCTCCGCTATTGCCGCGAGGTGGAGAATTGTGCGTTCTTCTTCTTTTCCAACTGAAACAACGTCTGTGACTTCTGGCTCGCCTTTTGTTAGCGTGCCTGTCTTGTCAAAGACAAACGTGTTTATGCCGCGAAGCTTCTGCAGCGTTTCCGCGTTTTTTATCAGTATGCCGCGCTCGGCGCCAAGCCCCATGCCAACCATTACCGCTGTTGGCGTTGCAAGCCCTAGCGCGCACGGGCAGGCGATTATCAGGACTGCTATAAGCGCCGTAAAAGCAAAAAGGAAGCTCTGCCCTGCAATGAAATACCAACCCAAAAATGTGAGGGTTGCTATCACGACAACCGCCGGAACAAAATAAAGCGAAATTCTGTCCGCAAGGTTCTGTATCGGAGCCTTGCTGCCCTGCGCTTCCTCCACGAACTTGACAATCTGGGCGAGCATCGTATCGCTTCCTACGTTCACCGCCCTGAATTTGAATGAGCCAGTCTTGTTTATTGTGGCGCCTATAATTGTGGCGCCCTTGCTTTTCTCAACAGGTATGCTTTCGCCTGTAACCATTGACTCGTCAACTGACGAATGCCCTTCAGTGACAATGCCGTCGACAGGCACTTTTTGTCCGGGCTTTACCGAGACTATGTCGCCAACAACGACTTCATCTATAGGAACAGCCGTTTCCTTTCCGTTCCTTATTATGGTGGCGGTTTTTGCCTGCAGCCCGAGCAATTTTTTTATTGCCTCGCTTGCCCTTCCTTTTGCAATCGCCTCGAGGTATCTTCCAAGCGTGACAAATATGAGAAGGAGCCCTGCTATCTCGAAGTAAAGCTCGCCGCTTATCCAGAAAATAACAGCTATGCTGTAGACGTAAGCCGCCCCTGTGC
>CAZBPE010000001.1:14245-34315 GCA_964493685.1 uncultured Methanosarcinales archaeon | reverse complement strand
GGCTGTTCATGTTTGGCGTCAGGTTCTTTAGGCTTCTGAAGCCGCTTGTGAAAAGCTGCCTGCTTACAATGAAGATTGGTGTTGTGAGGAAAAGCTGGATTGCGCCCATCTGGAGCTCGCTTAGCTGAGGCAGCGGCAGGCTTATAAAGCGCCCCATTGAGAGATAAAGAAGAGGCACGCCAAAGAGCGCCGAAATTATCAGTTTCGTCCTGAGGCTTTTGATTTCCTGCTCCCTTGCCTTTTTCTCTTCGTCAACATTCTTCTCTTTCCATTCCTCAGGCTCGTATCCTGCGCTGGTTATTGCTTTCTTCAGATCTTCAACGCTTGCGCTGCCGGTGTCGTATTCAACCACAGCCTTCTGGTTGCTGAATGTAGTCTTGACAAAAGCCACTCCTCCCTGCCTTTTCAGGCTTTGCTCGACAAGCCCTGCGCAGTGCTGGGAATCCATCCCTTTGACGCGGAACTCTGCGGTTGCCGTTTTTCCCTGTGGCTTTTCCCTGACTGTTTCGTAGCCGGTTTTCTCAATCACTTTCTCGAGCTGCTCTCTTGAAACCGTCTCCTCGTCATGCTCAACAGTTGCCCTGCCTGTCGCGTAGTTTACAATTGCGGATGTTACGCCTTTTGTCTTTTTCAGCGCCTTTTCTATGTGCACGGCGCAGCTCGCGCAGTCCATGCCAAGTATTGCAATTGCCGCCCTGCTTGTTTGTTTTACGCCAAGAAACTTGTCTTGGCAGCTTTTGCTGCAGAAATGGTATGTTTTCCCTTCTTTCTCTGCCTTGAATTTTGCCTTCTTTGCGTCAACTTCCATTCCGCATATCGGGTCTTTCAGCATTTCATTGTCTCTAAAGCTCTCCCCCGTCATCGTCTCCACAGCATCCCGTTGTGCTCACCTCCTTAATTGAACATTTACTGAGCTGAATTATCAACAATGCTTCTGACATCTTTTTCAGCTTCCAGTGCTTCCTCTTTGCTGACTTCCGGAAAGAATTGCGGTATCATGGTTGGCTTCATCGCGGCAATCTTTACTTTTCCATTTTCTTCCATGACGTTGATTTTGCAGGGAATGCAGAGGGAAATCAGCCTGTTTTTGTTCAGGAATTGGTTTGCATACTTGCCTGAACAGATTTCTATTATCTTTAATGGCTCCTGTTTAAACCCTTTCGCGGCAAGCCTTTCCTTTACATCATAAATCTGGAACAGAGCCCAGCCTTTCTGCTCCACTGCCTTCAAAACGGACACAACTGCCTCATCAAAGCTCTTTTCTGTCTCAACAATGTAAGCGAAATCTTCTGCTTCCACGCCGCTACCTCTTTTTGCCTTTTGCCTTAGCCATCAGGTTGTAAGCCCACCAAAAGATGACGCTGAAAACAAAGGCGCCTATTGCAACAAACAAAAGCCACAGCAGGCTCGTGCCAAAAAAGCCTGAGCTGCCCATCATCCCGTACCCATAGTTTCCCATCATGTTCGTCATTCCTCCGTTAAAGCCCATCATCATGCCCATCATGCCGCCGTGCATCGCCGAAGTGTCGCCGCAGTAAAAATATTTCGCCATGTTGACGTGCGCCAGCCTGAGGCTTTCCGAGCCCTCCCCGCCCATTCTTTCGTCCATTATTTCGTGCAGCTCGCCAGGATGCATCTGCTCCATAAAATAGTCGCCTATGCTTTCCAGCTGCGCATCCGTCAATTCACTGCAGGAGACTTTGCTTTCTATAAGCTGCTTCGTCTCGCCAAAATCGCCATTGTCTGCTGCAACTGCGGCTGAAAATGCAATCACCAGCAAAAGCGCAATCAGGGGTTTCATTTTATCATCTCAATATATCGTTTTCTGACATATCGTATTATGGAAAAGTATTTAAATGTTTCGGCATCCCGCTGTTGCATGGGGGAAGTGAAAGTAACCAATCTCGTGAAGCTTTACACTCTGCTTCTGCTTAAGAGAAAGCCCATGCACGGCTACGAGCTTATCAGGAAGCTTGAGGGATGCCTTTCAAGAAAAATAAGCGCAAGCCACGTCTATCCTTTCCTGAAGGTTCTTCAGAAAAACAGGCTCATAAAGCTGAAGAGGGCGGGCAAGAGGGACAAGAAGCAGTATGAGCTTACTGGGGAAGGCTCAAGATTTTCACAAAATTTAATAAACAGGTTTGCAACGCTCGTAGATATAAGAGTCACGCCAAATGTGATTGCGTGCGCCAACTGCGGCTGCAAGATAGCTTCAGGCGGTTACAAGGGGAAATCATCAGTATTTTGCTGCAAAATGTGCGCAGCATCATATAAGAGGTAAGAAACAATGAAAAAGGACAGGCAAATCGGTTATGGATTGGCTGCCCTGGCAGTTGTTCTTCTCGTAACGCTGTCGCTCGTAAAGGCGGATGTGGACGAGCAGGACGCTTTCCTCTGCGAGGTTGTGAGCAAGGACCCTTCATTTAGCATGGAAGACTGCCCTGCGCACAACGGCAACACGTCCTGGCTGATAATTGCCGCATTTGGCGTGTCATTCGTAATATTTGGGACAGGCATTTACCTTTTGTTTATGCCGGAAAAGCAGGCTGAGCAGAAAATAGAGCCCAAGGAGATTGACGAATCGCAGCTTGACGGGGAGGAGAAAAGGATTTACGCCATGCTTAAAGGCGGCAGCGGTTCTGCATACCAGATTGACATAATAAAGGATACCGGCTACAGCAAGGTAAAAGTGACGAGAGTCCTTGACAGGCTGGAGTCCAAGGGCATTATTGAAAGGCGAAGAAGGGGCATGACTAATATAATATTCCTGAAATGAAACTAGTTTCACCATTACTTTTAAAAGGGGTTTCAGGTTCTTAGGCGCTGGTGGAGGCAACTTAAAATGGGGCACAAAGTAAAACTTGATAAGATAGCGATTGGGTTTATGATTGCTATGCTGGCAGTTGTGCTGTTCAACTATTACCAGATAAGCCAGATAAGAGGAATTGGTTCGGGGAATTCTAACTCTCTTGGCTTGGCAACAGCTTCTGCGGCAGGTGCGGTAGCTGGAACCGAAAGCAGCTCAGTAGACGTTATCCCTAAGGGCGTTCCTGAAATATACGGAAGCGAGCTTGGCGTCAGCTATGATGACGTTTCCGCGTCAGACCTGCAGCTTGCGGAATCAACGATAGCGAAGCTTGGCAACCTTGACACTTCAATAGAGCTTGAGGGAGACAGCCTTAAGCGGTACATAGCAATCACGTCCAGGATATCGTGCGAATACTGCTGCGGCGCGCAGTCGATAATATTCAGCAATGGCCAGCCGGCGTGCGGATGCGCCCACAGCTACGCGATGAGGGGGCTCGCAAAGCATCTTATAAAGAATCACGGCGATGAATACAGCGATGATGCTGTTCTTGAGGAGCTTGGAAAGTGGAAAACATTGTTTTTCCCAGGAAAGATTGGCGTTAAGGCAAAGGTGCTTCAGGACAAAGGCATAGAACTGAACTACATCAATCTGGCGTCAAACAAGTATAGGGGAGTGGAGAATGAGGCTGCCAGCAGCGGAAGCGGTAGCGGAATGGTGGGAGGATGCTAATAAATAAAAGTGGAGGGGAAAAAATGAAAAATTACTTGCTGGTTGGGATGATGGCGCTGGTGCTGGCGATTGTTGTGGTGCAGTCTTTCCAGATAAGCGCAATGAAGGGGCAGATTGCGGGCAATGCAGCTGCGGTTTCTGCAAATTCTGGCGGGGCAATAGACACGACAGGATGGACTGATGACGAGAAAATGCAGTATGAGCATCACGGCTTGCTTCCGCAGAGGCTGCAACAGGCATCTAAAACGGCAGCCCAAAGCTCCCAGCCTGCATCAATGGTGGGTGGATGCTGAAGATGAGGCTTTTTGTTTTTTTATTGCTGATGGCAATGCTCCTTGTTTTGGCTGGCTGCAGCTCTGAAAAGCCAGCTAACGGCAGTGATGGCGGCGCAGGCGGGGCTGACCTTGAAAAGGCAGTCATTTTCAAGTCCCAAAGCTGCGGCTGCTGCGACAATTACGCTTCTTACATGAAAAGGCAGAAGGGCTTTGACGTCACAACCACTACGCTTGAGGAACTTTCTTCGGTAAAGGAAAAGTATGGCGTTCCCTTGAGCATGCAGACCTGCCACACAATGATTATTGGCGATTATTTTGTTGAGGGGCACGTTCCTGTCGAGGCTGTAAGGAAGCTTCTTGATGAAAAGCCTGACATTAGGGGAATCGCCCTTCCGGGAATGCCTGAGGCTTCTCCTGGAATGCCCGGCTCAAAGATGCAGCCGTTTGAGATTTATGCTGTGTCGAATGATGGAAGCGCTTCGCTGTTTATGAGGATATGAGGCGCTTGAATGAAAAAATTCTTTTTTTTGCTTTCGGCTTTTGTGCTTTTGCTGGCAGACAGCGCCTTTGCGCACTGCCCGCTTTGCACGATGGGCGCAGGGGCTGCTGCTGTGGGGGCTGCGTGGCTTGGAGTTGACAACATGGTCATAGGGATATTTCTTGGAGCTTCTGCGCTAGCCATGGGGCTTTGGGTATCAAGGCTTGTCAAGAGAAGGTACATTCCTTTACAGAAGTGGGCGATATCCTCTTTTTCCTTTGCCTCAATAATAATTCCGGTTCTTCCGATGATGCAGGGCTACTCATCAATATACATTTCCCTTGCAGGCGGCTATGGCTCTCTGCTTAACAGGACTTACCTGATAAATCTCTTCCTTCTGGGGAGCGTAATAGGCGCAGCCATAGTTGCGATGGCGCCTTACATCAGCAGCAGGATTGCCAAGAAGATGGGCAAGACTGTTCCTTATCAGGGAATCATTCTGACGTTTTCCCTTTTGGCTGTTGCTGCAGCAGTGGCAGAGGTGTTAAGGTGAGTGGCGTCTTTTACGTTTTCTCTGGGATAATAGCCGTATTTTTTGTTCTTTTGGCAGCCAAGGAACTGTTCGCGAAAAAATCAAGGCTTTGCCTTATCTGCGCGAGCGTCAGCCTCACGTGGCTAACGCTGCTTGTGCTTTACAAGAAAGGCGTTTTTGATGATGTTGTCATCTTGAGCATGCTCATGGGTCAGAGCATTGTCGGCATATTCTATCTTTTGGAGAAGAAGACAAGCGAGAAGCTTCACATGTTCAAGGTGCCTTTTCTGCTGACGCTTACCTTTGCATTCTATTCGGCAGTTGTTTTTCCTGATGATTTCGTCAAGGTTTTGGCGTTGCTGGCAGCTTTGTGGGCTGTTTTGACTATTCTGTTTTTTTATAGGAACAATAATAAAGCTGGAGTGATTATCAGGAAGCTTATAGAATGCTGCAAGAGGTGGTAAGAAATCAACAAGTCAAAAAGTTATGTTATACTCGCCCTCCGGCTTGTCATGGGCTGGCTTATGTTTTATGCTGGCATAACTAAGCTTTTTGACGCTTCGTGGACTGCTGCCGGCTTTCTTAATGGCAGCGCAGGCCCTTTCAGCCCTTTTTTCAGGGCGATGGCAGGCAATTCGCTGGTTGACCAGCTGGTGATTTTGGGGCTGACGCTGATAGGCTTGTCGCTGTTGCTTGGCGCTTTTGCAAGGCTGTCCTCTTTTTTCGCAATAGTTATGATGATTCTGTTCTACCTTCCGTATTTCCCGCCAGAGCGCGGCTTTGTTGACGAGCATGTGGTTTACGCTGCTGTTTTTGCCGTGCTTATCGTTTTTGACAGCGGAAGGTTCTTTGGCTTGGACTCAAAGATACGGCTTTCAAAAGCTGTTAAGAGCGCTGCAAATGAAAATTAGGGAGAAAGCTGTTGGAGTAATCGGAGGCGTATCAGGGATATCAGGCGCCGCAAGCGTGCTCGGCTCTTGGCAGGTGTGCCACAGCGTATGCCTTGGGTTGATAGCCCTATTGTCTGTAGTGGGCATCACGCTGACAGGCATGCCCCTGCTGTTCCTGACAAAAATAGCGGTTCCTCTCTGGCTCATAGCTGTAGCATTGCTCGGCGTAGTTTTGTGCTTTTATTTCAGGATGCACTGCATTTCAAGGAATCTTATACTCCTGAATTCTGGCCTGATAATTGCAGGAATCCCTTTCACAAAGTTGCAGCAATATCAACAGGCCTTTTGGGCAATAGGGGGAAGCGTTGCATTGGCAGGAATTGCGCTTTACGTCAAAAGCAGGGTAAAAAAGAAAAAGTGCGGAAGGTGTTAAATGGATAAAGCCAACGCCATAAGGATATTCGCCGGTTTGCTGGGTCTTTTCCTGCTCGCCGGATGTTCAGAAGGCGGCCCGGTTTCGTATGCGGGAGGCAATGCAATTGGGGGCAATCCGGAATTGCCAGAGACTATTGCCACCGGCAGCACAGGGGCGGGGGATGTGCTTGTTGAACTTGCCCCTCGTGGCGTAACGAATGGCAGGCTTGAAGTTGATATTGTGGTGAACACTCATTCGGTAAGCCTTGAGCAGTTTGACCTTAGGGAGATAACAATGCTTGAATTCAGCGGAAAATCGCTTAAGCCGGTGTCGGCTCCTGCTTTAAGCGGCCATCATAGCTCCGGAACGCTTGTGTTCGAGGTCAGCGAACCTGTAAGCAGCTTCAGGATATCAATCAAGGGAATTCCGAAGGTTGATGAGCGCGTTTTTGAATGGGGATAAATTCGCATTCACTTACCGTCCGCAACAGTCTTTAAGCTTTTTCCCGCTGCCGCATGGACATGTGCCGTCCTGTTTTGACTTTTTATCTCCGCCCCTTGTTCCACAGCATCCCATTTTGATTCACCTCCGTTAGCTAACGGAATGACTAAGAATTAGATATATTTTTCCTTGAAAATTAAAGTATTTTTTTAATATTAAAGAAAATATTTATATAACAAAACGCTTTATGCCCGTTATGAGATACGTTGTTATAGCACCGGTTGGGAATAATTTAAACGCTTTATTTACTGGACTAAAGGAGTTTCCTACCGAAAAGATTGTATTGGTTTGCCCGAAGGACAATCTAAAAATTGCTGAAAAAGCAAGAAGGGACCTGAAAAGGTTCGATATCCCCGTGGAGATAAAAGAGGTTTCAGGAAACTCTATCGAAGAGATGTTCAAGATTGTTGCAGAGGTAAAAAGCAGGGAAGGGGAAAAAAAGATTATTGTAAATACGGCAACTGGCGACAGGATGAGCACTTGCGCCGTCTTAAGCGCGGCGTTTGTTAACGGGCTAAAGGCATTTGATGTCGTAGACGGGCAGGTTATGTTGCTGCCTGTATTGAAATTTTCATATTATAACGCTTTAACGGATAAAAAATTAAGGATACTAAAATTATTGAATGACAAAGAGGCCATGTCGATTGGGGAGCTAAGCAAAAAAACAGGCATGAGCCTGCCATTGACATACTATCACATAAACGGAACTTTAAGGGAAGACGGGTTAAGGGAGTTGGAATTGGTGGAAGTTTTGGATAAATCCACAGTTAAGTTATCTGTCTTGGGAAAGCTTTTGGTTAAGGGTTACATAGCGTGAAAAAATTTGAAGGAGGTTGAAATAAAATGGCGAAAAACATAACGGTCTACAGCACACCTACGTGCCCGTGGTGCCACAAGGCAAAGGAATTTTTGAGGCAGAATAAGGTAAAGTTTGAAGACAAGGACGTTTCCGTAGACGAAAAAGCGCGGGAGGAAATGATAAAGAAGTCTAATCAGACGGGCGTTCCTGTTATTGACATCAGCGGAACAATAATTGTTGGCTTTGATGCCGGGAAAATGAAAGAAGCGCTAGGTATGGAGACTGCTTAAATGGCTGAAGAAGCAAGGCATGCTGTTCATGGAAAGAAATCGGACGGTAATGTGAAAATTAAAGTAAAGAAGATTGCCTTATGGCTGGGAGCTGCTGCGCTATTTGGAATTTTGCTTATTGCTGCCATACTGACTGGTGGATTTGGCTTTGGAAATAAGCCGGAAACTGGAAAAATACCTGGTTCGTCTGTTCCAGATGCGGCTACTGCAAGAGGGGAGGTTGAAATAGGCGATTCGCCTGTTAAGGGTGCTTATGGCGCTCCAGTAAGTATTATAGAATTCGCCGACTTCCAATGCCCGTTCTGCGGCAGGTTTTTTGAGCAGACGCTTCCTGATATAATGAAGCAGTATGTTGACACCGGAAAAGTGAAGTTTGTCTACAAGCATTTCCCTGTTGAGGCTATACATCCGCAGGCGCTGCCTGCAGCTCTGGCTTCGGAGTGCGCCCGCGAGCAGGGCAAGTTCTGGGAGTATCATGACGTTATTTTCAAGAACCAGCGGTCTCTTGGGGATGAAAGCTATAGGCGATGGGCTAAAGAGCTGAATCTTGATGAAACCGAGTTTGATGACTGCTATGACAGCAAGAAATATGAGTTGAGAGTAAGGGGCGATTTAGAGGAGGGGATTGCAGAAGGCGTTCGTGGAACTCCCGGATTCCTTATCAACGGAAAGCTGTTAAGCGGATCCCAGCCGTTCGCTGTGTTCCAGCAGGTGATTGAGGCTGAGCTTACCGATTGAGATTTTTAAAAAGAGTGAGAATTTTCAACTAAAATGAAGTTGGGTGTCATAAGCCGTTGGAATGTCGTACGAGCTGTTTTTTCAAGCGTGAATTATCTTCTGCTATTTCTCTTTTTCATTGTCTTATATTTAGGCATTAACGTATGGGCTAATCGGTTCTATGAAGTAATTGGCGTTTTCCTGTCTTTCAGGCTTTCCTTTGTTATAGCATATGCTCTTATTACGCTTCTGATTGGAGCAGGAATAGCCTTGACGTGGACAATAATCGCATATAAGCTTAAGCAAATGGTTAGTGTAAGAAAAGATGCTGGCATGACTGCTGTTGGCATATTTGGAGGGCTTTTGGGAGGCGCTTGCCCTGGCTGCTTTGTCGGGCTTTTTCCTACTCTGGCAGGAGTTTTTGGCATAACAGCAACGCTAAGCAGTCTTCCCTTTTTTGGCTTTGAAATTCAGGTGCTTACCTTGATTATAGTGCTGATTACGCTGTACATAATTTCAAATCCGCTGACATGCAAGGTTAAAACAAGGAGAGGATAACGCAAACTATGTCAAAAACCATCAATCATAGATTAGTGGCATGATTTGTCATGCCACATTATTTATATATCATGGTTTTTGAGCATGCTCAGAATGCCACTTATCGATTGGTGGTTTACTGTGTAAACCACTATTTTAAAAATAGTGGTATTCTGACATATTAATGAGGTGCCAGTTTATTAATCAAATGGCAATGTGCAAGGAATGCGGCAGGGAATTCGGGCAGCAGGATAGCATGGAGCAGCACTATTCTGCAAAGCATGCAAAACAGCCAGCTGCCGGTTCTGTTCCAAAAAAACCTAAAAAGAAGGCGCTTATTGCATTAGTTGTTATTGCCATTATTTTGGCATCCGTTTACTTCATGTTTTTCAGTAATGGCGATAAAGGGGCAAAACCCATTATTTCGGCAGAAGACGCGGATTATAGAATAAATCTCGATGAAGTGCCCAAGCGCCCGATACACTGGCACCCGCAACTTACTATAATTATCAATGGGAAGCAGCAGCAGATACCGCATAATCTCGGCATCGGTGGAAGCGTTCATTATCCTGTCCATACGCATGACGACATTCCAGTACTCCATTATGAGACTGACAGGCCTACTGCAGAAACGGTGACTCTTGGATACTTCTTCAATACAGTGTGGCACAAGAGGTTTGACAGGAACTGCATATTTGATTATTGCAACGGGCCTGAAGGGAACCTTACTATGACTGTGAATGGCAAGCCTAATTTCAAGTTTGACAATTACATTCCAAAGGATAAGGATGACATAAGGATTGAGTTTGGTTAGCGAATTATGATGGAGGGGAAAATGGCAAGGCTTGTGAAACATGGTGAAAAAGGTCCGAGAGAGGTAAAAATAGGCAATGAGAGCAAGTGGATTTGCATGTGCGGGCTAAGTGAGAACATGCCATTCTGTGACGGCTCGCATAAAGCTTGCAGCGGCGAGGAAGAAGGAAAGCTGTACAGATATGAAGGCGGGAAAAGAATAGAAGTGAAATAAAGAGTAACCCTGAGTTATAAAAGTTGGTGAAAGCAAGAATATGAAGAAAGATGTATTATTTAATGCAGCGAAGACTGTATTAAAGACTGTATTAAATAGGGGTAACAGGCTTTTTTTCCTGTCAGCACTGGCTGCTTTTTTGCTTCTTTTTGGCTTTTTTTATGGGGTTTACATAATGCCCGTGATAGAGCTGGGGTTCATAAAAGAAGAGCCTAACGGGTTTTTGGAGTATGGATACGTGGCATTGGCTTCCATTTTTTCTGCAATAATTGTAACGCTGCTGAAGAGCGCGGGGGCGGCAAAAAGCATAAATAGCAGCGCTCCTTTTGCTGGAATTGGCGTGCTTGGCGGCTCTTTTGGGGCTGTATGCCCTGTCTGCCTTGGCGTCAATGCGCTTGTGTTTGGCAGCATCTTTTCAGTGACGCTGGCGTCGCTGATGCCTTACCTTAAGTACATCCAGCTTGGAAGCCTCGCCTTTTTGCTTGCCGGCGTCTGGCTTGCCGCAAAAGGCTCGCTTTGCGATTCCCGCGGCTCTTGCAAATCAGTAGGCAAAAGGAGGAAGAAATGACTCATCAGGAAAGTGTTGGAAATTATTTTTCTTTCGCAATGATAGCGGCAGTAGTTATTGTGCTTGCTTACCAGCTGGTTCCGCTGGTTTCCGGCAGTTCGGGAGGAAGCGGAAGCGGCAGTGTCGACGTTGGCAAGATAACTTCAAAGGTTCTTCCTGAGGAAGGCTTCGTAATCGATGCAGTCTGGAAAGACAATGTGCATAAGATGGTTAAGGAAGGGGTTATTGACCCGGAAAAGCTTGAGGCCATAATCACGAAAAGCTACGGGCAGGAGATGAAGCCTGAATGGAAAAGGCTGCTGGAAGAGCCTTACTCTGATGAAAAGCTTGCCATAAATGCCGAGAATTCTGTTTTTATGATGTATCTTCTTTGGGCTTTTGCCAAGCATAATGAGAACGAGCTGCCGTTGAGCAGCCCTTTTGCAGGCTCTTTCAAGAATTATGATATAGGGGTTGGAAAAAAAGGCTATGGCGATGTTAAGCTTCTCTCGCTTTCGCCTGAGCAGCAGACGGTGCTTGAGGATGTTGCCATGAACAGCTACAGGCCGTGCTGCGGCCAGCCTGCCGGAAGGCCTGACTGCTCTCACGGATTTGCAGCCCTTGGGCTTATGGAAATAATGGCTGAGCAGGGCTTCAGCAAGGAGGAAATGTTTGGCGCATTCGTGAAATTCAATTCGTTCTGGTTCCCTTCAACATACATACAGAACGCCATTTACTTTGAGGCTGTGCAGGGCTTGAGCTGGGAAGACGTGGACAAGGAGCTGGTTGCTGGAAAGGATTACTCATCAATTAACGGCGCTTACAATGTAAAAAAAGCGCTTCAGGATTTGGGAATTTAAAAGATGGAGGTAAAAAATGAAAACGCAGACATTGCTTGTTGTCATGATTGGCCTGCTTGTTCTGATGGCCGGAGTGCAGGCTGTTCAGCTGACAACGGTGGCTAATGCAATAGAGGACGGCGGCGTTTCATCCCCTGCTGCCGTGCAAACAAGCGGCGGCGCTGCCAAGTCAAGCGCTTTATCCAATCTGCCGACGCAGGTTGGCGGGTGTGGATAGTAATGAATGATGGTGGCGTTATGGAACGCGGCAATAATCTGCAGCAGCTATTAATGGGGCTGCTGGTTATTCTTATAGTGATTTACGCCGTTAACATAGTATCAACAGCGAGAATAAGCGGCGTAGTCAAGGAGAGGGCTGAGGAAATAAGGCCTGCGGAGCTTGAGCTTACAGGCATATCCGCAGACTGCGGCAATTGCTTTTCAGTCAAGGATGTCCTTGAAAGCTTAAACAGGCAGGAATCCATAAGCATAGCGAAAGAATCGCATTTGGATGGCAATTCGGAAAAGGCAAAGGAGCTTATATCTTCTATTGGAATCGGGAGGCTTCCAACGATTATTCTTCAGGGGGAAGTGGGCAAGGGCAACGTGAAAGAAAGCTGGGGCGACGGCTGGAAAAAGGCTTCCTATCAGGGAAAAGGCGTTGTTTATTTGGTGCCGAATGCGCCTTATAAGGACGCTGAAACAGGGGAGATAAAGGGGCTTGTAAAAACAACGGTGATAAAAGACTGCGAAGACTGCAAGGGAATGGGTGAAGTTGTTGGTTTCCTCCGGCAGCAGGGGGTTGTGTTCTCAGAGGAGGAAAGCCTTGTTTACACGTCAGAAAAAGCCAGGGCGCTTATTGAAAAATTCAGGATAAAAAGGGTGCCTGCCATTATTTCAGAAGACAGCATAGACGATTACAATGGGCTCTCGCAGGTTATGCATGAATCGGGATTAGGGAAAAAGGACGGCAATTACGTTATTGAGGCTGTTTTTCCTCCTTACCGCAACCTTTCCACTGGCAGGATGGAGGGGCTGGTTGAAGTGATTTATTTGAATGATTCAGGCTGCAAAAGCTGCTATGATGTCCTTAACCAGAAAGCTATCCTGCAAAGGTTCGGGGTTTCCATCGCGAAGGAGTCTTTTTTTGACATAGGCGATGAAGAAGGCAGGAAACTGGTTGAGAAGTACAATATAAGCGCTGTTCCTACGATAATAGTTTCTCCAGATGTTGGCGTTTATCCAAGCCTGGCTGGCGCATGGCCGCAGGTGGGAACAGTTGAAAATGATGGTTACTATGTGTTCAGGAAGGCTGAGGTCATGGGAGAATTCAGGGAATTGGATGGAAAGAGTTAGAGAAGCAAAAAAAGGCTGCAAAGGCTTTTGGGGCAGGGCCGCGCTAAACAATGTCTTCTTCAGAGATTACAAGAAAGTCTCCTATTGCAATGACGGAGCTGAAAGGCAATAAGATGGAGCCTTCGTCGTCCTTTTCAAGCTCCAGCTTCTGGATGTATGGCGTGGGGTTGGAGAGGATAAGGTGTATCAACTCTCCTGAGCGCGTTTCAAAGACTATGTCGCCAACCTCTCCGAAGCGCCTTCCGCTCTTGCTGACAACCGTCTTTCCTATTAGTTGCTTTGAGAATTTCTTGTCTTCTTCAGCCATTGCCACCACGTTACTATTTTAAAATGCTAATTTTCCCCTTTTTCAAACATTTTAAAGAGGCATCTAGTATATAAATTTTGTGGAAACGGTTATTTTTGAGTTCGTGTAGAAACCTTTATATTGATTCGGGAAATTCTTGAAGCGCATGGAGAGCACGATATGGACTGAAAAATACCGCCCAAGCAGTTTTTCAGAGATTATCGGGCAGGATGATATAGTTTCTCGCGCAAAGGCTTTTGTCAGGCAGGGAAACATGCCGCACCTTCTCCTTGCAGGCCCGCCTGGCGTCGGGAAGACAACGCTTTCTTTGGTGATAGCAAAGCAGCTTTATGGCGATGTCTGGAGGCAGAATGTCCTTGAGCTTAACGCGTCGTCAGAGCGAGGCATTGACGTCATAAGGAACAATGTTAAGGATTTTGCGAGGACAAAATCAATAGGCGATGTCCCTTTCAAGATTTGCATTCTTGATGAGGCTGACTCGCTTACGAAGGAGGCGCAGCAGGCGTTGCGCAGGACGATGGAAAACTACACGGCAACTTGCCGCTTTATCCTTCTCGCGAATTATTCGTCTAAGATAATAGAGCCGATACAGAGCAGGTGCGCTGTTTTCAGGTTCAAGCCGCTGAGCAGGGAGCAGCTTGTCAGGATAATAGAAAGGATAGCTGCAAATGAAAAGCTGAAAATAGATGAGAAGGGAAAGGAAGCGATAATTGAGGTTAGCGAGGGTGACTGCAGGAAGCTGGAAAATGTGATGCAGAGTTGTGCGGCATCGGGCAGTTCGGTAACAGAGGCGACGGTTTATTCCATCGCAAGCGCTGCAAAACCAAAAGAAATAAAAGAGATACTCACCCTAGCGTTGGAAAACAGGTTTGTGGAAGCCAGAAACAAGCTTTTGGAGACAATGCTGAGCCACGGCTTGGCAGGGCTCGATGTTGTGCGGCACATTCAGAAAGAGGTGCTTGGCCTGGATATTGAAGGCAAAAAGAAAATGCGCCTCATTGAAAGGTGCGGTGAAATCGAGTTTAGGATGTCAGAGGGAGCTGACGAATTTGTCCAGCTTGAGGCTCTTCTCAGCCAGTTTGCCTTGGTTGGTGAAAAGATTTGAGCTCTGAACTTAAGTATTTGCCTGAATTCTATGCTAACCGCATTAGCTCTAAAGAAAGCGAGATTAAGAGGCTTAGGGCTTACATAGAAGAGCTTGAGAGCTTAGGAAAAAAGTTAAGCGTGGAATACGCCGAGCAGATTTCTGAGAAGAGCGGGCAGGTAAGGCGGCTCACGGAGCTTCTCAGCGAAAGGGAGGATTTGGGTGGGAACGCGCTTAAGGAGCTGAACGCAAAGGTTAAGGCGCAAAGAGATTACCTTGGAAGCCTTTCTTCTTCTCTTGGGAAAAAGGAACAGGTGAACAAGGACGCCATAGAGAGGCTTGCAGAGCAGCTTAGGGCGAAAAACAGGGAGATAGAGAAGCTTAGGGTTACCCTTGTTTCCCAGCAGAGGATAGAAAAGCGCCTTGACAAAAATGCTTCTGAAAAAAGTGTCGCGGAAGACTATGGAAAAGGCGCAGTCAATGAAAAAGAGCTTGACCGCCTGAGAAGCTGCATTCTTGAGCTTGAAAATTCAGGAAAGAGCTTGAGCGCAGAATACGCCGAACAGATTTCCGAGAAGGAAAGGCAGGTAAGGCAGCTTGTGAACATGCTCAAGCTCAGGGAGGAGTCAAACAGGCTTCTGTCTGAAAAGCTTGACAGCAGGACGAGAACTGAAAGGGATTATGTTGAAAGGATAAAGAGCGCAATATCGCGAAAGGAGGAATTTAACAGGGAAGTTATTGAAAAGCTGACAGAAGATTTTTCAAGGAAAAATGAGGAGGTTGACAGGCTGAGGGATGCTGCGATAAGGCAGGAAAGGCTTGTGAAGCGCCTTGAAAGCGAGATTGCTGAATACGTGAAGAGGCAGGAAAGCCTTGAGGCGTTCCTTCGAGAGAAGGACTCTATGATGAACAAGCTGGATAAGAATTTCACCCAGCAGCTTAGAAACAAGGAATATGAAATGGAAGTGCTTGGCAGCGAGCTGAGAAAGCAGCTTGACAGCAAGCCTGCCGCAAGGAGCGCTGAGGAGCTTGCTGCGCTTAAGGTGAAGCTTGGCGCAAAGGATGAGGAGCTTAATGGGATTCTGCAGGAACTTACAAACCTGAAGGAGCAGAACAGGATTGCGCTCAAAAGGCTTGATGAAAGGCAGAAGCTTTTCGTCGAAAGTGAGAAAACTTATAACAGGCTGGTTAACTCGCTGCAGCTTCAGCACGAAAAAAGGGCAAAGGAGCTTATGAGCGCGAATTCTCAGAGGGAGGTTGAGCTGAGAACAGAGATTGAAAGGCTGAAAGCAGGGCAGAGGGAAAAGGAAACGCTTTTGGCTGAAAAGGAAAGCCGGATAGATGAAACGCTTCTGCAGTTTTCAGAAACGTCGAGAAGGCTTCTTGAGCTTAAGGGGTCTGAAAACGCCCCTGACGTTGAAAGGACGCTTGTTGGATTGAAGGAAAAGCAGGAGGAAATCGGCAAGCTGCTGAAAGAAGCTGAGGGAAGGATAAGAGAAGCTGTCAGGAAGGAGCAGGAAGTCGCAAGAAGGGAGGAGCTGCTGATTAAGGAACAGGAAGCAATAAATGCCGAGCTTTCAATGCTGAAAAACGCAGGAGTGGAGGTTCGGAAGGACAGGGAATACCTCAAGGAAAAGATAAGAAGGTATGAAGTTCCAGCAGAAAAGGAAACGAAGCTTGAGCAGCCTGCTGAGTTTGGCGAAGAAACTGCGACTGAAGAAGCGCATTCGGGGTACGCAAGCGAGATTCAGCCCGAAACTGCAGAATTCGCTGAAGCTCTGCCTGTTCAGGAGGCAGTTGAAGAGGTAAAGGGAAAGTCTGAGGCTCTTGAGATACTAAGAATGCCGGGAAAGGCAGAGGTTGCTGAAGAAGGGACGTTGCCGCTGTTGCCTGTTGAGCCAAAAGCGAAGATGGGCGCTAAGAAGCCTTTATTCAGGCAGGCGAAAAGCAGGGTTAAGCAGCTGCCAAAGCCGCCTATCCGCTCAATAAGGGCAAAGGTTGAAAGGCCAAAGATAAGAGAAGCGCTAATGAGGCAGGCTGAGAGGAAGGAAGCGTTCCCAGAAGTCAGCGGCTACGGCGAGATTCACGAGATAGAGTCAATCATAAGCATCGGGCTTCAGCACGGCGACTCCATTGAGCAGATAAAAAACAGCCTTGAAGATTCGGGATATTCAAAGCAGACAATAGAAAAGGCGTTCAGCCAGTCAAAGAAAAATTAGCCTGCCCTCATTTTCTCAAATCAGGTGCTTCACAAGAACGTTGGTGGTTGCTGAATCCCTTGCAAAGTACATAAGTGTGACGTCAAATGTTTTTACGCTGTTGGTGCTTCCATCATAGTCCTGTATGCAGGTGAATGATGCGCTGCCGCTTGAGAGAAGAACTTCCCCGCTATAAACTCCATCCTTGACTTCCGCGCCGCCAAGCAGGCCAAGGCACTTCAGGCCTTTGATGCCTGTTTCAACCCGGACAGTAATGCGCTCCTTGTTCGTGAATGCGTCCTTGCATCTGTCATTGCTCACCTTGAACAAGTCGCTTGAGCCAACCTTTTTAATGCCAAAATTAAGCAGGAGCTTGTTCCTGCCGCCAACGCTCTGCGTGACAGAACTAACTTGAACAGGCGCGCCTGAGTTGCTTACCGGCCTTGAGCCGGTTGGGGTGCAGATGGTGCGTTCCTTGCTTGTAAGGTCCTTCATAAGGCAGACCTGTGAAATTGCCTTGGTTGAGTATGGGTAGCACGCGTCTACCCTGAATGGGAACTGCTGGTTTCCTGCGAGCTGTTTATCGTATTTAAACTGCTTTGTCGGAGTCTTTGGAAATGTAATCTGCGCTATGTCGCCCTGAATCCTGTTCCCGTCAGGGTCCTTGCTCACTCCACGGAAAACGCCGGATGCAGGGTATGTCTGAGTAAGCTCAGCCGTGTCTGCTATGCCAAAGTCTCCGGGGTAAAATCCGGAAACAGCAAGAGTGACTCCCGCTGCCGGGATATCATACTCGCCAACATTCTCAAGGGTTACAGAAGCGTCAAACGGAAATCCGGTTCCTCCTGAAGGCGTGTCAGTTACCTCAGAAGGAGGGGAGTTCTCAATAAAGGAAACCTTCACTGCAGAAGTGCCTCCGATAAAGGCGTTTGTGATTGAAGAGCCTTTTGGGGTTTGCGACTGGCAACCGGCAACGATTACGGCAAAAGCCAAAAGAAACAACAACAGAGTTTGCTTTCGTAAAATCTTTATATAAATCTTTCTGTTTTTCGTATGCAGAAAATGTGCAAAGTTTTAAATACAGGAAACAAGAAAAGAGGAAGGCAGATGAAAAAGGAAGCTCAATTAGCGGTTCTGGTTCTCGTAATGGTGGCAGGGCTTTACGCCTTTGACTACGCCGGCAGCCAGCTATCTGGTTTGCAAACGGGCATTACGGGTGCAGCCGCTTACGATTATAACAGCTGCATTTACTATGGTGTCGACTGCGGAGAATGCGGCGACAGCATCGTTGAGGCAACCAATAATGAAGAGTGCGACTGGGGAAAAGACAACGGCATCGCATGGAAACAACTCCCAAAAGACTGCGGTGACAGCACAACAGCCAATGGAAAATACACGTGCACAAAAAGCTGCAAATACGAAACACAACTACCAGAATGCCCAACAAAAGAATGCGGCAACAGCATCGTTGAGGCATCCAGCAACGAAGAGTGCGACTGGGGAAAAGACAACGGCATCTCATGGAAAGAAACATCCTCCGAAAAATGCTATGACGGAACGACTGCCACTAAAAAATACACGTGCACAAAAAGCTGCAAATACGAAACCCAGCTGCCAGAATGCCCAACAAAAGAAACAGCAATAACCCCTGAAAAGGCAACAACAGCAACACCACCTACACGAACCACAACAACAAGCTCAACTGCTTACGATTATAACAGTTGCTACCGGCATGATTCTGATAAGAACTGCTTCTACCTATATTCAAATGACGGCAATTGCTACGGGAATGACGGATGCTACTCCTATGATTACGCAGACGATTGCTACTACTACGACTACGACTGTGCAAAAAAAGCAACAGTAACCACAGCAACAACAACCCTGCCCGCAGGAAGCACAGCAGCAACAGTAAGCCAAGGAACCAAGCAGGCAATAGAAACAGCAAAAAAAGAGCCTGATAAAGACAAAGACTACTGCTTACTTTACCCGGAGAAATGTAAAGAAGAAACAACAAAACAGGCAACCAGCGCAGCAACAGCGAGCCAGGGAACCCGACAAACAACAGGAACAAAAAACGAAGAAACAAAAACATTGGTTGGAAAACTCTACTGCTCATTCTTCCCAAATAATGAAGAATGCAGAGAAACCAAAAAAGAAGAGACAAAAATAGCAACGCCAGCCAGCGCAGCAGCAACAGCAACTCTGCCAGCAGGAAGCGCAGCAGCAACAGCGAGCCAAGGAACCGCTCAGGCAGCAGGAACGGCAAAAAAAGAGCCGGATAAAGACAAAGACGACTACTGCATATTTTACCCGGAGAAATGTAAAGAAGAAACAACAAAAAAGGCAGCCAGCGCAGCAGCAACAGCAACCTTGCCAGCAGAAAGCAGCGCAACCAGCTCAAAAACCACAACAGTAACCACAGCAACAAGCTCAAGAAGCGCAGCAGCAACAGCAAGCCCAGAAACAAAGCAGGCAACAGAAACAAAAACATTGGTTGAAAAACTCTATTGCGCGTTCTTCCCAAACGCAGAAGAATGCAAAGAAACTAAAACTCAGGCGCCGGCAGGCACAGAAAAAGACAGAAGCGGAGCCGGAGAAGCCGCTGCAACAGGGACTGAGGTGACGATTAGCCTTGCTGAAGGGTTTAATCTTATCTCGCTGCCAGTCACGCCAGCCAGCCAGAAAACAGCAGACGTGCTCAGTTCTATTAAGGATGAACTAGACGACATTTCTTACTGGGCAAATGCACAGAGGAACTGGCTGCTTGCCACGGAATTAACTTCGGGAAAAGGCTATAAAGTGTATATGAAAAAGGCGGCGACGCTCAAGATAAAAGGAACGCCATACGAATTCCAGCCAATAAGCCTGAACGAAAACGAGGAACAGCTTATCGGAGCTCCATTCACTGAAATAAAGCTCAAGGACGCGCTCGGCAACTGCAAGCTCGAAAACTTGAAACTATCATCGCTGAAAGGAAATATTGACACGCCAATAACGGTAGATTCCGGCACGGCTCTGCAGCCGGGAAAAGGCTACTTCATCATGTCATCAGAAAAGTGCACGATGGAAAAAAAGGCTGAAGCAGCCGCAGGAAAGCCTGAAATAGGAAGCTTCACAGCCAACCCCGCCGCAAAAATAATAAAAGATGAACAAAAGGAATTAAGGGAATATGGAGGCTTAACATTAATGTGGGCTGGCGTAAAGAACGCGGACTTGTGCGACCTGACAGACCAAGACGGAACCATAATCAAGAAGATATTCGGCGCAGAAATCCCAAGAGGCTCAACAAAAGTAACGCCAGCGCCGCAAAAAACAACAACATACTATCTGAACTGCCTTAAGATTAAGGATATGTCCAGTTACTCGAAGTCAATAACAATCACAGTGGTTGACTCTGCTACTGTGGTGGTTGACTCTGCTACTGGATCAGTAGAAATTAATCTTGATGAAATGTTTAATCTTATCTCGCTGCCGGTAACGCCAGCCAGCCAGAAAACAGAAGATGTGTTCAGTTCTATTAAGGATGAAGTAGCCTCCGTTCTTTACTGGCGGCCAAATACTCAGCTGCTTAACGGGGGAGACTGGATGCCTGCTACGGAATTAACCGCTGGTAAAGGCTATCAAGTGTATTTAAGAAAGGAGGCGACGCTCAAGATAAAAGGGACGCCATACGAATTCCAGCCAATAATCCTGAACGCAAACGAGGAACAGCTCATTGGCGCGCCATTCACTAAAAC
>CAZBPE010000001.1:0-14235 GCA_964493685.1 uncultured Methanosarcinales archaeon | reverse complement strand
GCTCAAGGACGTGCTCGGCAGCTGCGAGCTAAGCAAACTAACTATGCGGTCAAAATTTAAAAACTATCTTATTAAAATGGATGTGAATTCCGACACGGTCCTGCTGCCTGGAAGAGGCTACTTCATCAGGTCTTCAGAAGCGTGCAAGCTTGAAAAAAAAGCTGAAATAGCTGCCGCAGGAAAGCCGTAAATATTTGTTTCTTAAGTATTGACGGATGCTGTTGCAGTGACCTTTATTGGCGCCGGTTCTGATTCCGCCGTCTTTTCTTCCGAGTCAGTTGCCCTGATTCGATATGCTATTTCTGTTTTGTCGGATGGCAATTTTATTTTAAATGCGGTGCTGCAATCCTTGCTTTTGCAGTTGTAAGTGTAAGGCTTCTCAAGCGCTGCGCCTCCGCTGTAAATGAGCTCAAGAGTTTTTAGTTTTGTGAAAGTTGACTTTGCAGACGCTGTTATTGAAATTTCAGCGCCGGCAACCGCTTGCGCCGGAGCTGTTATTGTTACTGTTATGCCCCCTGCGGTTCCTGAAACCGTGCTTTTTTCAGACTGCCTTCCTGTCGTGTCGAAAGCCTGTGCCGTGTAAGTGAAGGCTTCTCCTGCTTTTGCAGGCGCTTTTCCGGTGAAGGTATTTGAGCAGCTTAGCGCTTCTTTGCAGCCGTATGGGGAACCGGCAACGCTGTTTCCGCTTTTGTCTTTGAGTTCTATCCTGCCCAGCCCTTTGTCATCATCTGCAAGCACGAATATTTTGAGTTCTTCTTCGGGTTTTGGAATTTCAGGGACTATGCTGAACCTTTTTATTTTTGGGTTGGTGTCAAGGACTTCAATCTTAACATCCTTTGAAATGGCGTTCTGGTAGCCGTAGCCAAGCGCAATCTTGAGCGGCGCTACAATGTTGTTGGCAGCTCCAGCTTCAAACACGTTGCCATCGACTATGCATTCAACAAAATCCTTTTTTGGTATGCCAGTGAGTGTGATTGTCTTTTTTTCGCAGTCGAGTTTGTTGCCTGAGATTGTTGCTTCCTCAACAGTTACCTTTCCTATGATGTCGTTTAGGTTTGAAGTTTCTTTTATGCAGGCTTTCTTAAGGGAATCTGCATCTTTTGCTATCACCGTGCCCTTGCCGGCTTCTGAAATGTAAATCTTGAATCTCGGCTTGACGTATCCGCCGGATAGAATTGATTCCTGTTCTATTTTCTTGACTGCGACCGGCGCGCCCTGGCTTGAAAAGCTGAGTGTTTTTAGTTCGCAGGTGCGGCTTTTTTCAGGAACAGTGTAATGGGCTGTCTGAACGCATACAGAGGCTGAAAGGCTTGTAGTGTATGGGTAGCAGGCAATGAATGTTGCCGAGGCTGTTGTTGTAGCCTTGACGTCGGTTGCCTTGTCGGAGAATTCCATGGCAGCCCTTCCGCCTGACAGGTATGACTCTTTTCCGAGGATTGTGTACTGCGCTTTAACTCCGGGGTCTTCAAGAAGGGCGTCTTTCAGTTCGCCTGAAGAAGGCTTTACTCCGCTAATCGGCTCTTTTGCGAATGCAAGGTAGTATCCGCAGCTCCCTGGCGCTGCGCCGCAGGCTATGTCTGCAGCGCCCTTGTTCTCGATAAGGACGGCAATATTGAATTCTGAGCCGGGAATCAGCTTGTCCGGCGGAGCGTCATCGAAAAAGCTGAGGACGAGCCCGTCGCTGCCTTTAAAGGCTGATGATGAGTCTGGAATGCTTCCCTTGCCTTTGCTTCCTGTCAGCTGGCATCCGGCGAGCAGGACAGAAATCGCAACCAGCAATAGCAGGATGTCGCTCTTTTTTGGCATTCAATCAGCTCCTCGGCTTTGTTGATACGTCTATCTCTGCTTCGTAAGTGAAGTCAACATCAGCGTTGAATTCTACTTGCGAGAATGATGCTGTTCCAAGCGCGTCTTCAGTTTTCACTTCCATCGGGCAGGTGAAAAGCCTGCTGCTTTTTATGTTTGTGAAATCTTTTAATTTTTCTTCCATGGCTTTTTCATTTATTGAGTATTTGCCGCCCCCTTCGCTCTTGAATGCGCAGGTGTCTGACTCTTTCAGTGAGAATCCGCTTGGAAGCGTGATGAGGATGTTGTTAACTTTGCTTATGACTCCGTTGAAATCTGCGTTCTTGTTTCCAATGACTAACTCAAAGCCGGGGTAAGTCTTGCCGTTTTTTATCCCGAGCGGCGGATTGTTAAGCTCTACTGGCCCTATGCCGAACCTTGCAGGCCCGTTGTCAAACTTTGTTGAGGGCTTGCGCTTGTTTGGGGGGACTGCCATATAGTCAAGCGGGTCTTCGTTCCTTACCAGGAGGTCTTCGAGAAGGTCGTCTTTCATCACGTATGTTATGAGCTTTGCGTTTGATGAGAATTCGTAGCTGACAGCGAACTTGACTGTTGAGGCTTCTGCAAGTTCTTCTGTTTTGAACTCGCACGAGACTGTAGCTGGCCGGTTGTAGAATACGTTCAGCCCTTTCTGAAGCGCTTCTTGAGGGTATTCAAGCACCGTCCCTTCAACTTCAAAGTCTGTTCTTGATTGCGTGTTGTAGCACTTGATTTTTGTTACAGTCAGGAAGCTTCTGTCTTCAAGCGGGTTGGGGATTGTTATGAGCGCTTTTACAATGGTCTTTTCCCCTGCTTTTGTTGCGCCGCTTGGGTGGCTTGCAAGAACTATGCCGAGTTTTGGCTGCTCTTCCTTTTCCTTTCCGAACAGGGCTTCGCCTCCCGCCGCTTTCAGTTTTGGATTTATGAAGTTTGCTATGGCTTGCGGGGAGTTGCGCAACGCCATAAGGAATTTGCCGCCTGTTGTTTTGGTGGACTGTATAAGATCCTGTGCAAATGTTGTGAAGACTGTTTTTTGCTCTGCCGGCAGCGTTGCCTTGATGTCTATTCCGGCTTTCATGAAAATGTCATTGACTTCATCCTGGGCTTTGTCGTAGGCGAAAAATATCAGCGCGAAGAACGCAGCGGCATAGAGCAGTTGGACTAGAATGCCTCCGGTCCTGTTTGAGATGAAACCTGTGAATATGATGTACATTGTTGCTACTGGAAATGCGTGGTTGCCGACTGTAAGGAAAATCCAGCGATGCACTTCGGGGAATTGCTGGAGAATTGCAGGAAAGTATCCTACAAGAAGTATGTAAATCAGAACAGAAATCTTTGACATGAGCAGGACTCTGAGAAACTTGTCGCCAGGAATGTATTTGGTGAGAAGTATCCACGCGACCACTATGTGAAAGAAAATTCCAAAGAAAGGGTTGACTTCCCCTGTGAAATACGCAAATGCGTCAAATGCTATTGCCAGCAGAAGGGGCTTAAGTCCCATTGCGGACTTTGACGCGATGTCTGTGAGCTTTCCCCCCACTCCGAATCCAAGACCGCTTAGCAGGCCGCCGCCAATGTTTGTGGCTGCGCCTATTGCTTTTGACGCGGAGCCTGCCAGAGGCGATAGCGATCCAGCAGACTTTCCTATTATTCCTGCGCCTTTCATCAAAGCGCTCGGGTCTATTGCGCTTGGAACGACCTGCGCCTTCTTGTTTCTTAAAAGCATTGTTAAGCCTCTCCTGTCTATTGTGGTTCGTCTTTTCTGCTTTTTACTACTTAAAGCTTTCTACTTCTGCGTGTCAAGTTTTTTATACGCTGAATTATTGCTGGTTTAGCTATGCATGAAGCGGTTTTGTATAAGAAGCTGGAGAATGGCAGCGTTAGGTGTGGGGCGTGCAGGCATGCGTGCGTCATAGCTTCTGGCAGGGTTGGCATTTGCGGAGTCCGGCAGAACATTGGCGGCAGGCTATACTTGCTTGTTTATGGCAGGGCTTCTGCTGTCAACATTGACCCGGTTGAGAAAAAGCCGTTGTTCCATTTCCTGCCGGGAACTTCTATTTTCTCCTTGGGAACCGTCGGGTGCAATTTTGGCTGTGACTTCTGCCAGAACTGGGACATCTCGCAGGCAACGAGGGGCTTGTCTTCAAGGCTTGCCAGGGAGAAAAAGCTCAGGGGCATGGACGTGGAGGTTGGGAAGCTTGGCTATGGCTTGCCTCCTGAGAAGATTGTTGAAGCTTGCGTTGAGAAGGGCATTCCAAGCATTGCTTACACGTATAATGAGCCGAGCATATTCTTTGAATATTTTTACGATACATCCAGGCTTGCTCATGGGAAAGGGGTAAAGAATGTTCTTGTGACAAACGGTTATGAGAGTGATGGTGCCTTAAGGCTTGCAAAACCTTACATTGATGCAATGAACATTGATTTGAAGTCTTTTAGTGATGAGTTTTACGCCAAAGTCTGCAAGGCAAGGCTGCAGCCGGTTCTTGACACTATAAGGCTTGCTAATGAGCTTGGCATCTGGGTTGAAATAACTACGCTGGTGATTCCTGGAAAGAACGACTCGGATGGCGAACTTAGGAAAATAGCGGAGTTTGTTGCGGGCGTTGACGTGAACATGCCTTGGCACGTTACCGCATTTCATCCGGAATATAAGATGCGGGGCGTGAGCCCGACAAGCAACAAAACGTTATTCAAGGCTTGCGAAATCGGGAAGAGTGTAGGCTTGAAATACGTTTACGCCGGCAACATAGCTGATGAGGCGCATGAAAGCACTTGCTGCCCGAAGTGCAATGCAATGCTTGTGAGGAGGAGCGGCTTTTTTGTAAGAGTTGAGGGCTTGAGGAATGGGGTGTGTGGGAAGTGCGGCGAAAAGATACCGGGTGTTTGGAGGTGAGGGTTAGGCGTTCTGCTGTGGCTGGAGCCTTTTATCCTGAAGGCGAGGCTCTTGGAAGAATGGTTGATGGCTTTCTGAAGAAGGTTCCTGAGGTTTCTGTTGATGGCGAGCTTAAGGCGCTAATTGTGCCGCACGCAGGGTATATTTACTCCGGACAGGTTGCCGCTTATGCCTATGCTCTCCTGAAGGGCTGCAGGAAGAAAAAGTTTGTGATTCTTGGCCCTTCGCATTACGTTTATTTCAATGACGTTGTAAGCGACTCAAATGAATTCTGGGAAACGCCTCTCGGCAGGGTTGGGGTTGCTGAAAGCGGCTTCCCGAAGCTTGGCGAGGCTCACGCTGGGGAGCATTCTGTTGAGGTTCAGCTGCCTTTTCTCCAGAGGGTTGCAGGTGATTTTGAGATTCTGCCGCTGGTTGCAGGGGATGCTGACCCGGAGGAAATAAGCGAAAAGATTCTGGGAATTCTTGACGATGATAGCATGCTTATAATAAGTTCTGACCTTAGCCATTACCATGATTATTCAACTGCAGTCAGGCTTGACAGGAAAGCGATAGGCTGCATAGAAAAAATTGATTATTCTGCTTTTGCAGGTGAAGAGGCTTGCGGGAAGATTCCAGTAATGGCTGTGCTGCACATCGCTAAAAGGCTTGGCTGGAAGTGCAAACTCCTGAATTACGCGAATTCAGGCGATGTCAGTGGCGACAGGGAGAGTGTGGTGGGGTACGCGAGCTTTGCGTTTTACAAAAATGATTACTGAAAAGGAAAGGAGATTCCTGCTTGAATGCGCAAGAAAGGCCATAGGGACGCGTGATTCCAGATGCCAGCCGCCTGCTGGAGAGATTTCTCCTGCGTTAATGGAGAAAAAAGCGGTTTTTGTCAGTTTGCGCCTTGATGGACAGCTTAGGGGCTGCATAGGCAGTCTTGCTCCTGTGCTTCCCTTATACAGGGCTGTTATTGAAAACGCTGTGAACTCCGCCTACAGGGACCAGAGGTTCCCGCCCTTGCGTAATGAGGAAGCGGGCGCGCTTGAAATAGAAATATCAGTTCTCTCTGAGCCTGAGCGGTTTAATTTAAAAAGCCCTGAAGAGCTGCTTGAGAAGCTTGACAGAAACACAGGCGTTGTTTTGACTAATGGCGTTCATTGCTCAACGTTCCTTCCTCAGGTTTGGGGGCAGATAAGGGGCAAGCGGCAATTCATGGAGCAGCTTTCGCTTAAGGCTGGGCTTCCTCCTGACGGGTGGAAGGACGCAGAGATAGAATTATATGGTGTCGAGAAGTTCTGCGGCTTGATGAAGAGCTAAAGGCTGAACAGCTCAGCTATCGATTCTATTGACTTCTTTGCGCTTGCAGTGTCCATCCCGAAGGAAAGAAGGAATGACTTTAAGTCGTGCGGGGAGCGCATGTCGTAAGGCTCTGCTGCAAAGGATGCTATTGCTGTTTTTGCCTTGTATTTTCTGCACAGCTTTATGTTCTGGAGGATTCTGCCGAGCAGCTGCTGCTGGTTTGCAGCGTTCAGCACGGCTGAGAAGGAGAATGCTATTATTACGCTGTTTTCCCTTGCAAACTGGCAGGTTGGCTTGTCAAGCCCTGAGTTTCTTGCCTTGGCAAAGTCTTTGCCTGTGGAAAGCTCAAGGTTGTAAACAATGTCAGGTGAGTATTTTGCTATTGTGTCGCGGCTGTTTTCAGAAGCTTCTGCAATGGCTGCCTCCTTTAAGTCGTGTATTTTGTGAATGCCGCTTCCTGCTGCCGTGAATGCCGCTGCCAGTCTTATTTTGGTTGCCTGCTGAAGCGGCTTGAGGGCTTCTTTAGCTTCATTGGCGGCTTTTCTGTCAACGAATTGGTATGCGAAGCATATTCCGTCTATTTGCAGTTTTTCAGCTACTGCTATGAATTCCTTTTCGTTGTTTTTCGGGAAGACAATGTCATAAAACATGGAAGCTGTTATCGCCTGATGCAATATAAATGTTGCGAATGTAGCGCTTGTTGGCATCATTAACTGAAAAATTTATAATGTGCAGCGTTTAGACTAATTAATATGCCTTCAATCAGGGTTGGTCTGGAAGTTCACGGCTACCTCCGGATGAGCTCAAAAGCCAAGCTGTTCTGCGACTGTGGGATAGGAGAGGCTCCTGCAAACGCAAACGTCTGTCCTATCTGCACTTCAATGCCCGGCAGCAAGCCTATGGCGCCAAATAAGGAGGCTGTTGACCGGATAATTTCAATTGCAGGCATTCTTGGGTGCAGGATTAACTCGCGCTTATTGTTCCAGAGGAAGCATTATGACTGGCCTGATTTGCCTTCAGGCTACCAGCGCACTATGTCCGGCAGCTATTCTGTTCCGGTTGGCGAGGATGGCAGCTTTCTCGGCATAGGGATTTCCGATGTTCACCTTGAGGAGGACCCTGCGCGCTGGGACCCTGTAAGCGGCTATGTTGATTACAACAGGTCAGGTTTTCCGTTGGTTGAGATTGTCACGAAGCCTGATTTCAGGTCTGCGGTTGAGGTGAGGGACTGGCTTAAGAAGCTCATGACAACCCTTTCCTACATTGAGGCGATAGAGCCTGAAGCAGGGGTTAAATCTGACGTTAACGTATCAATTAGTCCTGACTTTGACAGGGTTGAGATAAAGAACGTAAACTCGTTCAGGAGCATAATTCAGGCGATTGAGTATGAGGTTAGGCGCCAGGAAAAGGAGAAGAAGGAAGGGAAGGAGATAAGGCAGCAGACGCGCGCGTGGGATGATGCCGCAAGAGTTACTGTTTTCATGCGCTATAAGGAAAGCGCGATGGATTACATGTTCATACCTGAGCCTGACTTGCCTGTCGTGAGCCTTGATGACAAGTGGATTGACAGAATCACTTCAAGGCTGCCTGAGAAGCCTGCCGAGAAGGTTGAGCGCTACATAAAGAAGATGAAGATTGACAAGGATGACGCCGAGGTTCTCAGTTCAGACATGCTTCTGGCTGAAAAGTTTGAGAAGGTTGTCGCTAAAAAGATAGACCCTGTGCTTGCCGCGAGGTGGTTCAGGCGCGAGCTTTTGCGCGTTTTAAACTACAACAAGAAAGAGCTGCATGAGCTGGAAGCGGATGAGACGCACATTGCGCAGCTTCTTAAGCTGGTTGCTGAAAAAAGGGTGACTGATGAGACTGCCAAGCGCCTTCTTGAGAGGCTTGTTGAAAAGCCGTTTGATGTTGAGAAGCGCGTGGCTGGCGAGGGGTTGGCAGCTGTATCTGACAAAGCCGTTTTAGAGGAATACTGCAGGGAAGCAATTGACGAGAACAGGAAGGCTGTTGAGGACTACAATGCAGGCAACGAGAAGGCGCTTAATTTTATTGTTGGCAGCGTAATGCGGAAGTCGAAGGGCAAGGCTACACCTCAGCAGGTCAATGAGATTCTGAAAAGGATGATAAATAGTTTCGGAATTGTCGGATGATTTCCGGCAGGTATTTAAGGCGCCTGTAAAATTTTCAATGCGATTGCAGTAATTTTCAACTTCTCCGGAAGATTTCCGGTTTTTTCCTGCGAGGGCATATTAATTTCCAGAATACTTAGTCCTGCATGCAGCGCAACCACCGCCTTGAGTTCCTTCGCAGGAATGCACTGGATAAGGGAATACGCAACAGCAGGAATGGAAGGCAGCCAATAGAGCTGATAGTGAAAGCTGAGCTAAGAAAAAGGGAATGGCTGACAGGCGAGCTCGGAAAGGTTGGGAAGGTTACCCATGTTTTCAGTGCAATACCTTATCTCAGCTTCAGCTGCGATTCATCTGACGCATATGAGCTCAATCAGGCGTTCAGGAAGCTTGCTGACAGCAGGGCTTACAGGGCAATCGCGTCTGCCATTTCAGTCATTGACGTTTCAAGCACGTTTAGCATACCTTCTGTCATCAGGAAAACGCCGGTTAGCAAGGGCAGCGGCTTGTGGAATCTGGAAAAGATAGGGGCGTATGAGGCGCAGGGCATTGCGCTTGGCGATGGCGTGAAATTGGCTGTTGTTGACACTGGCGTTGATTACAGGCATCCGGAAGTTAGCAGAAATTTTGGAGACGCCAAAGGCTATGATTTTGTCCTCAACAAAAGCGACCCGATGGACTTCAACGGCCACGGCACTCATGTTGCAGGAATAGCTGTTGGCTGCAATTATGGCGTTGCGAGGGCTTGCAGAATTTATTCTGTGCGCGTTCTTGACGAGAAAGGGATGGGCAGCGAGGCAAACACCATTGCAGGGCTGGACTGGGCTGACAAGAATGGCGCTGATGTTGTCAACATGAGCTTGGGAAGCCCCTATGCTTCAACCGCTTTGGAGGAGATGTGCTATTACCTTGCGAACAAGGGCGTTCTTGTTGTTGCCGCCGCTGGCAATTCCGGCTTCGGCCCTAATTATCCGGCTGCTTTTGGCGAGCCGGTAATAGCAGTTGCTGCTGTTGACGAGTCGTTAATGCACCCAGACTTCAGCAACATTTACGAGACTAATGACATCTCTGCGCCAGGCGTTGACATAACGTCTTCATACATTGGCGGCTATGCGACGCTTTCTGGCACTTCTATGGCTGCTCCTCACGTTTCAGGAAGCCTTTCGCTTGTGCTCTCTGCGCTTAGGCGTGAACGCAACCTTGAGGAGTTGATGGAAGATACTGCGGAGAATCTTGGCTCAGGCGATTTCCCCGAGAGGGATGTTTACGGAGCAGGCTTGGTGAGGGTTGATAAAATGGCAATGGCTGTCATTGAGGCAAGGAAAAAAGCAGTGAGCGGAAGCTACGGCAGGGAAATCCTTGCTGCGATTAAGGAAGTGCTTTGGGAATGAGCGGTTGCGGCAAAGAAAGCGCTGTTGAGAGCTTTTACATGATAAGAGTCAGGAAGGATGAAAACGGGTCATTGAAAGCGAGCAGGCTTGACGAGCTTGAGAAGATTCTTGAGGGCGATGAGAGGGCAAAGATTGAGCACGTAATAAGGCCGATATACGCAGTTGTGGCTTTCCTATACGACGCAGGATTGGTTGCAGAGCTTGAAAGAAGCGGCTATGAGCTGCTGCCGCAAAAGAATGTAAAGATGATTGAATAGAAGCTACGCTTTTGACTTCAGCAGCTTTTCAGCGTCTTCGCTTACGCGCCTTTCAAAGGTTGCTGATGTTTCGCCCTCATCCTTTTCTTTGTTGAGGGCGCCCATGAGCTGCTTTGTAAGCTCGAATTCTGCTTCTGTGCCAAGCCCTTCGACTTTCACTTTTGAAAGGTGCTCCTTGATTATCGCATCTTCAGTCGCCTCTACTGATTCGGTGCTTATTTTTACTTCCTCGAACTCGCTGCTTGTGAGGGCTGACGTGTTTTTCATCACAAAGTGCGCGCTCTTCCCGTATATCCTGTCGAATATTGCCCTGAAGTCTATGTCAGAGGGCTTTCCCACCCTAAGCTTTCCGGAAAGGCGTATCGTCACGATGGTGTTGTTGAATTCCTTGTCCGAAACTTTCTCAAGAAGTTCTGATTCAACTTCGCCTGTTGACTTGTGGTTGCAGTCAATGCAAATGCTGAAAACGTTGTGCATCATCACCCTTTCAAATGTCAGTTCAAGCTCGCTGCCTGCCTGTTCCACTATGTAAAATCCTCCGCAGCCGAGGTTTTCAATCTCGCGAAAGTTGTTAGGGAAAAGCGGTCCCGGATTTGCAATAACCCCGTATCCTTCCTGCCTTTTCGTATAGGGCTCGTGAACGTGGCCGCCTGCGTAGTAGTCAAAGCCTTTCGGAAAGTCGGAAAGGGGCGTTGAGTCCATTTTCTCAAGCCCTTCCGGCTTGAATTCTGAAATTGCGGTGTGGAACATGAATATCCTGAAGCCGCCTTCAGCCTCGAGGTTCTCCTTTATGAGGTTTTCAAAGTATTTGCGCTCAAGCATCCCCTTCTTTCCTATAACCCCTGTTATTTTCGCCCCTGTTTTATCGTCAACGGTGAACCTGAGCTGCAATTTATTGCCGACAACAGAGCCTTTCATGACGTTTTTCAGAAGCCCCGCGTTCTCAAGCACGTCAAGCATTGTCTTTCCTGTTGGCGAGAAGTCGTGGCTTCCGGCTATGGCGTAAACGGGTATTCCTTTGTCGCTTACATCCTTCAGCTTCTTGACAACAGCCTTCAGGCAGTCTATTGACGGAAGGGATGTGTTGAAGAAATCGCCGCTTATCAGGATGAAGTCGACATTCTTGTCGATGCAAATGTCTGCCGCTTTTGAGAATGCTTCTGTGCTGACGCCGGAAAGCCTCGGGTCCCGCCATGAGCCGATGTGCACGTCTGCTAAATGCGCGAATTTCATCAGGAAAAAGGGGTTTGAATCAGTATAAAACTTTTGTCAAAAGATGCTTCTGCCGCCTACATCGCCCTTGAATGACTCGGGCTCTGCCTTTGTCCTGTCAATGAAAATCAGCGGGTATTTTGACAGGCTTATCTTTTCGTCGTAGCCATTGTCAAAGGCATAATGCATGCACAGCCTGAATTCAGGGTCGTTTTCATCAAACATAAAGTCGTCGTCAACCACCTGTATCATTCCATATTCTTTCCTGTATCTGAGCTCAAGCCTGCGCTTGACGCCGCTGAAGGTGTAATTGAAATAAACAGTGCTTTTGAGCAGGCTTGGCTTGAATTCGGCAAATCTCCTCTTGAATTCTTCTATCGGAAAAGTGCTGCTTTTTTCGTTGGCTAAAAAAGTTGCCGAGTGTATGTCTGGGATGAAACTGTCAGCTATGGAAAAGACGCTGTAGAAGTCTTTCTCGCCGCTCAGGAGGATAGCCGGCCTTGGAAGCCCGTAATTGCCCTTCTCCATCGCCACCTGAAGCGTCCTGTATTTTTCTGAGAACCTCTCGGCATACTCGCTGGCTACTGCGAGGTTTCTCTCGTCGAGGAACTCGTCCCTGAAGCTTGAAACAAGGGTCCTGCATAGCTTCAGAAGGGGGACAAAGTCGTTCTTGAACATTTTTATCTCTTCCTGCGAGGGCATATGAGAATCGGGAAGGGTTCTTAAGTTAAAAGCGTTGCTATAAAATGATTGCATCACTGGCTTAGCCCGGGGTAGCTTGCAGAGTAAGTTTCTTCCGGCTTTTTCTTAATCAGCTCCTCAAAGAGCGGGACTTTAACGGGGATGGCAAATTTCAGGAAGGTGCTTGTCACTATCGCCTCGCCGATGTCCAGCGAAGCTATTGCCCTGTCATCCCTTGAAAGGTCCTGCGCTGCCGATTCTATGATTGCTTTTCTTTCAGGCGCCATTTCAATGCCGAGGATTATTTTTGTTCCGATGTTTGCGAGTATCTGCCGTGGTATCACTGACGGCAGCTGTGTTATGGCGGTCAATCCAACCTTGAATTTCCTTCCCTCCCTTGCTATTCGCGAGAATGTGTTCGGGCCTTTCTCAAGCGCATCCTGCCCTAGGACGCGTGGAGCTTCCTCAAGGATTACTGATATGACCGGCTTGTCTTTTAGCTGCCCTTCTGCCTTGTAGTTCTGGTAGCGGCTGAAAACTTCTGACGCAAGTATGCTTCCTATCAGGATTTCCGTCTGGCTGCTAAGGCTTGAGGTGTCTATTATGACGGCCTTTGCTTTTTCAAGGTCGTCTGCAACGTCTGAAACGGTTGATGTTCCTGACTGGGTGTCGAAAATGCCTTTCGGGTATATCTGGCTGTTGGAAACTTCAAGATTAAGAATCTGCATGAGCCGCCTCTTTATTACGGATATGGTTGACTCGCTGAACAGGCTCTTCAGCTCCTCGTCGCCTTCGAGCAGGGTTGCCTCAATCCAGCTTGCGCCGTATTTTCTGTAGTACGCGTAAAGCGCTTCCTTCTGCGCGTCAGACCAGAATACAACCCCGTTGAAGTTTGAAGGCTTTATCTTTCTTATGCTTATGCACAGGGTTCTCGCCCCTGAAGGGGGTGCGCTTGGGGTGTAGTAAACGATTTTCTCAGACGCCTGCCTTAGCCCGGGCTTGTTTCTTCCGTAATATTCATCATGAGGGTCAAGGATTAGGAAGCCTGCATAGTCTTCCTGAAGCGCGCTTAGCAGAAGGCAGGACATGAGGTTTGACTTGCCCCTGCCAGTCTGCGCTGCGATGAGAATGTGGTGCGATAGCGCCTTTTCTCCGTTGATGAACACACCTGAATCGAGCACCCTGCTTCCAGAACGAAGGTTTCCGACGAGAAGCGGGCTTGCCGGCTTTTCAAGGAAGCTTGTGTCGCTTGCATCAACCTCTCTGGCGCTTGAGAAGAAATCGGGAAGGGTTTTGCATACCTTCAGCTTGCCGCCCTCAAGCGTTAGAAGCGGCTTGAGGAATGCAAGGGTGTAATTGCGCAGTTCAGGGTCCATCAGCTCAAGGTCGTTTTCGCTTTCAAGCTTCATGCCGGAAATCATTTCAAGGTTTTGCTGTGACAGCTGCGAGCCGTAAACAAGGTCAAACACCTGCATGAGAACCTTTCCCTGCCCTGTCTCTGCCGTAAGAAGCTGCCCTATCTCTAATCTTGAATCGGATTTCTGCCTTACGACAATGCTTCCAAAAGAGCCGGATATTACCTGCCCTGCTGTTTTTGCCACGGAAAAGGGGTTGGCAGGTTCTTATTTATTGTTTTTGCATGTCGTTGCGCTAAGGAGATAATGGGTGCGGCAACCAAGAAGTCATCGTCAAACGCAATAACAACGGAAAATGCGGTTTAGTTGCAATTTTCGAAGGGCGCATGTGTTCAGCTCGTTTTACTATTCAACACATTTATTGTATGTGCACAAATAACCGAAAGTTTTATATGGTATGTGCCCTTACACTATGGTATGGCCTACATTGAAACAATAAAACGAAAAAAAAGGAATATTACTACCTAACAAGAAATGTAAGGCTCAATTTGACCAAATGGAAAAAAATCAGAATCTTCTTAGGAGATAAAAAACCTTCACAAGAAGAACTTAAAAAATATGCCCAAGAAATAGAAGATAAGTCAAAACCATTCTTAAAAGCATCAAATTACGCTTATCTTTCAGAGCATGATGCGGAAACCTTGCGGGACTTAAAGGAAAGCTACAGCACATGGCTTAAGCAAATTCCAAAAAGTGTTAAGGGAAAACTGAATGAAGATTTTGTAATACGTTTTACTTACAATTCCAATGCAATAGAAGGCAATAGGCTGACTTTAAGGCAAACTGCCCTGATACTGAAAGATAAAGTAATCCCTTCTGGAGTAAGGGCAGAGGATTATAACGAAGCAATAAACGGGAAAGAATGCTTGGATTACATAAAATCCTATAAAGACGAATTAAACATTAGATTACTTGAAAAGATAAATGGCATTCTTACCAAAAATACAGGAGTGGTTTATTGCGGGAGAATACGATTTTTTAATGTGCAGATACAGGGTTCAACTCGTGTTCCTCCGCCCTATACTGAAGTTAAAAAGCATATGCTTAACTTTTTTAAGTGGTATAGTGCAAACAAAAATAAACTGCATCCGTTTGAATTAGCAGCTGTTATCCATGCAAAATTAACCTGGATACATCCTTTTGAGG